>URMS01000007.1 GCA_900548975.1 uncultured Porphyromonadaceae bacterium | reverse complement strand
TCTAAGGTGGATGTAATTTTTGCCTCATTTTATTTGGTTTTTAATATAGTTCGTTATGGGTTAAAGGTTAAGGGTTAAGGGTTAATGGTTATAGTTAATGGCCACCCATTCCACCACTCCACCCTACCTCCCCACATTAACCATTAACCTTTAACCCTTAACCCTTAACCCACACCCCATAACCCACACCCCATTCCCCTGCCATGCTCGACGACAACTACTTCATGGGGCTTGCACTTGCCGAAGCCCGCGCTGCGGCCGACGAAGGCGAAATACCCGTCGGCGCCGTCGTAGTGAGCGCAGGGCGCGTCATAGGCCGCGGCCACAACCAGACCGAACGCCTCAACGACGTCACCGCCCACGCCGAGATGCTCGCCATCACCGCAGCCGCACGCTCTCTCGGCGGCAAATATCTGCCCGGAGCCACGCTCTACGTCACCGTAGAGCCCTGCCCCATGTGTGCCGGAGCCATCGGATGGAGTCAGCTCGGCCGAATTGTTATCGGCGCTCCCGACACCAAACGCGGCTACACCACCCTGCTGCGCCCGGGCGCCACTCCCTTCCACCCGCGGGCGCAGGTAGTGACCGGCGTTCGGCAGGACGAATGCGTGGCGCTGATGCAATCTTTCTTCCGCTCAAAACGAAAATGCACTACTTCCTCATAGCCGGCGAAGCATCCGGCGACCTCCACGGATCATTCCTCATCGAAGCCATCAGGGCCCGCGACCGCCATGCGGTCGTCACCTTTCTCGGCGGCGACCGCATGGCGGCTGCCGCCGGACGCAAGCCGGTGATACACTGCGACGCCATGGCTTTCATGGGCTTCAGCGAGGTGCTCCGGAACCTCGGCACCATCCGCAACAACATGGATGCCGCACGACACAGCATCGAGCTCGCACACCCCGACTGCCTCATCCTCATCGACTACCCGTCGTTCAACCTAAAGATGGCGGCATTCGCCCGCAAACTCGGCATACCCGTCTACTACTACATATCGCCCAAAATATGGGCCTGGAAGAAATGGCGAGTCCGCGACATACGCCGCGACGTGCGCATGGTTTTCTCTATACTGCCCTTCGAGCCCGAATTCTACCGGCAGCACGGCGCACGAGCCGTATACGTTGGCAACCCATCGGTTGCCGAAGTCGACGCAGAAATGGCTCGCACAGTGCCACGCAAGGATTTTCTGGCCGCATACTCACTGCCCGACAAACCGTTGATAGCGCTCATGCCCGGCAGCCGCCGCAGCGAAATCCGCAACAACCTCGCCATCATGACCCGCGCCATGAGCGTATTCCCCATGCTGCAGCCGGTGATAATAGGTGCCCCGGGCACACCCGATGCCGCATACAGCGAATCGGGTGCCGGCGACATCCCGGTGCTTCGGGCACACCACGCCACATCGATTCTCGCACACTGCCGGGCCGCGCTGGTGACATCGGGCACCGCCACGCTCGAAACCGCCCTTGCCGGCGTACCCCAGGTGGTGCTCTACCGCGCCAACGGGTCGAGAGTGTCCTACAATCTCATGAAAGCCATTCTCGATATTAAATATGTGTCGCTGCCCAACCTTATTGCCGACCGTCAGATCATCCCCGAACTCCTGCTGCACAACTGCACCGCGCGCAATACTGCCGTGGCTCTGGCGCCGCTGCTCAGAGAATCGTCGGACGCCCGATGCGCACAGCTTCAGGGATATGCACAGATGCGCTCCATCCTCGGCACAGCCGACGCCGCTGCAAATACGGCCAAAGCCATAGTCTCCGACCTTTTGCTTCGACTGGGTCACCGATAGACTATTTCTCGCCAAAAATTCTTAAAATCAAAACATTGGGCTTTAATATAGAGTTATTACAATCGCAAAGAGAAGCGGAATTGGCCATTTAAGGAAATTTTTCCATAATTTTTCTAAAAGGAGTCTCAATCCCGACTTTTTTTCTTACCTTTGCACTCGGTAAACAAGGCCGGACAGACTTCGGCCCGAGCATACATAACAAGATACAGAAACACAAATTATCCATATTTTTTCAAGCATAATCACAATGAGCAAGATTGAAGAAATCAAGAAAGCCCGTATCGCCGGTATCAAAGCCGACCTCGTTAAATACGGCATCGACGGCACTACAGAAGTAGTGTACAACCCCACCTACGAAGAACTCTTCGAGCAGGAAACCCTCCCCACCCTCGAAGGCTATGAAAAAGGCGTTGTCACCGAGCTCGGCGCTGTCGACGTGATGACCGGCGTTTACACCGGCCGCTCGCCCAAAGACAAATTCATTGTACTCGACGACAAATCGAAAGACACCGTATGGTGGACAACTCCCGAATATCCCAACGACAACAAGAAAGCCAGCGAAGAAGCATGGGTAGCATGCAAGGACCTCGCTGTTAAGGAGCTCTCCAACAAGAAGCTCTATGTTGTCGACGGCTTCTGCGGCGCCAACAAGGACACCCGCATGGCTGTGCGCTTCATCATGGAAGTTGCATGGCAGGCTCACTTCGTGACCAACATGTTCATCCGCCCCACCGCTGAAGAACTCGAAAACTTCACACCCGACTTCATCGTCTACAACGCTTCCAAGGCCAAACTCAAAAACTACAAGGAACTCGGCCTCAACAGCGAAACCGCCGTTGTGTTCAACATCACTTCGCGCGAACAGGTTATCATCAACACATGGTACGGCGGCGAAATGAAGAAAGGTATGTTCTCGATGATGAACTACTTCCTCCCTCTCAAGGGCATCGCTTCCATGCACTGCTCCGCCAACACCGACATGAACGGCGAAAACACCGCTATCTTCTTCGGTCTTTCCGGAACAGGCAAAACCACCCTTTCCACCGACCCCAAGCGTCTCCTCATCGGTGACGACGAACACGGCTGGGACGACAACGGCGTCTTCAACTTCGAAGGCGGCTGCTATGCCAAGGTTATCAACCTCGACAAGGAAAGCGAACCCGACATCTACAACGCAATCCGCCGCAACGCTCTTCTCGAGAACGTTACCGTCGACGCAGAAGGCAAAATCGACTTCGCCGACAAGAGCGTGACAGAGAACACCCGCGTAAGCTACCCCATCGACTTCATCGAGAAGATCGTTAAGCCCATCAGCCACGGTCCCGCCGCAAAGAACGTTATCTTCCTCAGCGCCGACGCTTTCGGTGTGCTTCCTCCCGTAAGCATCCTCGATCCCGAGCAGACAAAGTACTACTTCCTCAGCGGCTTCACCGCCAAGCTCGCCGGCACTGAACGCGGCATCACCGAGCCCACTCCTACTTTCTCGGCTTGCTTCGGCCAGGCATTCCTCGAACTCCACCCCACCAAATACGCCGAAGAACTCGTTAAGCGCATGCAGCAGAGCGGTGCCAAGGCTTATCTGGTGAACACCGGCTGGAACGGTACCGGCAAGCGTATCTCCATCAAGGATACCCGCGGCATCATCGACGCCATCCTCGACGGCGCTATCCTCAAGGCTCCCACAAAGAAGCTCCCCATCTTCGACTTCGAGATTCCTACCGAACTCCCCGGCGTAGATCCCAAGATCCTCGATCCCCGCGACACCTACGCTAACCCCGAAGAATGGACCGTTAAGGCAAAAGACCTCGCCGAACGCTTCATCAAGAACTTCAAGAAATACGAGAACAACGCTGCAGGCAAGGCTCTCGTAGCAGCAGGCCCCCAGCTCTAAATCTACATTTAGCTCATAATCCCGAGATGCCTCCCGAATGGGGGGCATCTTTTTTTGTCATATTATTTGGAAAATATTGTAATTGTTACTACTTTTGTAATCATTACAATTTTGTTAATGCAGAATGACAGCTCACGACACACAACTCACCGACAGCGACCTGGCAGCAATGATGCACTCGGCCGGAATAAGGCCGTCGGTACAACGCATAGCCATTCTGGCCCATATAGTCCGGGGGCGCCTGCATCCCACTGCCGACCGCATATACGCCGACCTCTCGCCGCTCTACCCCTCGCTGTCGCGCACAACAGTGTACAACACCCTGCACTCTCTCGCTGACGCCGGCCTCCTGCGCGAACTCGAGATAGAAAGCGGCAACAAGCACTACGACCTTGCACCCCAGCCGCGCCACGGTCACTTCATGTGCCGCCGCTGCGGAAAAATATTCGACATGCCCCTTCCACTGTTAGATAGCATGCCGCCCTCGGGCTTCCGCATCGAAAACGTCGAAGTATACTACAAAGGGCTCTGCCCCGACTGCATAGAACTCACATCAAACACATAAACCAAAGTAAAATGAAAGAACTTAAAGGAACAAAAACAGAACGCAACCTCATGGAAGCGTTTGCCGGTGAATCGCAGGCACGTAACAAATACACTTACTTCGCATCGAAAGCACGTCGCGACGGTTACGAGCAGATTGCCGCCATCTTCGAGGAAACAGCCCAGAATGAAAAGGAACACGCCAAGCTGTGGTTCAAATACCTCAACGGCGGCGAAATATCCGATACCATGACCAACCTCCGCGAAGCCGCCGAAGGCGAGAATTTCGAATGGACCGACATGTACGAGCGCATGGCCCGCGAAGCCGAGGAAGAAGGATTCAACGAAATCGCATTCCGCTTCCGCGCAGTAGCCGCCATCGAACGCCACCACGAAGAACGCTACCGCCGTCTGCTTGCCAATATCGAAGAAGGAATCGTATTCTCACGCGAAGGCGATGCCGTATGGATCTGCCGCAACTGCGGTCATATCGTTATCGGTAAAAAAGCTCCCGAAGTATGCCCGGTATGCAAACATTCGAGAAGTTTCTTCGAAATCGAAGCCAAAAACTACTGATACCGCGCCATGGACTATAGCGTGCTCTACAAACTGACCTACGGTCTGTATGTGGTCGGCGCATTCAAAAGCGGGCGTCCCGTCGGATGTGTGATAAACACTTGCTTCCAGGTGACATCGGAGAATCCTCTTCTTGTGATTTCTCTGAACAAAAACAACTTCACCCTCGATGCAATCCGTGAAAACAAACGGTTCTCGCTTTCGATAATCGCCGAAGACACCGATCCGGCAATAATAGGCAAATTCGGCTTTTTCTCGGGCCGCGATACCGACAAATATGCCGACTTCGGCTACGATGTAGTGTCGTATGTACCCTGTGTAAAAGGTAATTTCGCAGGCCGGCTGATTCTCGAAGCGGAGAATTTCATCGACTGCGGCACACATGTGCTCGTGCTCGCACGCCTCACCGACACCGTCGAAGGCTCGGGGACACCAATGACCTACGAATACTACCATCGGGTGATAAAGGGCAAAGCCCCCAAGAACGCACCAACATACCGCGAAGAGACGGCCGCCGACACGGGCGCGGCCAAGCGCCGCTACGAATGTGGCGTCTGCCACTATATCGCCGAAACCGACGGCGAACTACCCGAGGACTACACATGCCCCATATGCGGTGTGGATCGCTCCTTCTTCCACGAAATCGATTGATTGCTTCAGCAAAGGCCCGGAAAACGCTTCAAGCATCTTCCGGGCCTTTTTCTGTATGGTATAACTCTGTGTTCTACGCCTCGGGGGCTTCGCCGCGCAGAGGGTAGGTGTTGCGCTGCTGTTCGAAAGTCGATGGATCGGCTTTCAGAGCCGCCGTCAGAGGCATCGGGTCGAATGTCGACATCACGCCGTCGACACTCACCGTGCGGGCGGGAGCCGGCGGCAGCGGAGCGTCGATGGTCACACGCGGCAGCTGGAAGAAAGCAGTCACGGCATCGAGCACCGTCTGCGAGGCGCGTATCTTGCCTTCGCGGGAATAGCCTGCTATATGCGGAGTGGCTATGGCCGCACGCTCCAGCAGCCCGGCGTCGATACACGGCTCATTCTCCCAGCAGTCCACAATCAGCGGACCGATCTTGCCGGCATCCTTGGCCGCGACAACAGCTTCGGTGTCGAAAATCTCACCGCGGGCCGTATTGATAAGTATAGGCGCCCGGCGGAGTCCGTCGGTAAAGGCAGCATCGACCATATGGAAGGTTTTGTCGTCGCCGGTGCGTGTGAGCGGGGTGTGGAAAGTAATTATGTCGGCCTCGCGCAGAACGGTGTCGAGATCTGCCCAGTCATCGCCGCCCTCGGCACGCTGCCGCGGCGGGTCGTAGCGGAGCACACGCATGTCGAATGCTTTTGCCCAGCGCTCCACTATCGAGCCCACATGGCCCACACCGACAATTGCCATGGTGTAGGACTGGAGCGGGCGGTTGATGACATTGAGCACCGACGACATCACATACTGGGCCACGGCGGCGGCATTGCAGCCGGGCGCATTGACCACCGTCACGCCGGTACGCCGGCAGTAATCGAGGTTGATATGGTCGGTGCCTATGGTGGCCGTAGCCACAAGCTTGCAGCGCGAGCGCACCAGCAGACCCTCGTCGCAGCGAGTACGAGTGCGGATAATCATACCGTCGCAGCTGCGCACCTCGTCGGGAGTTATCTCCTCGGGGCGCAGATATTTTACCGTCGCATAGGGGTCGAGCAGCCCGCGCACAAATGGCACGTTTGCCTCGACAATAAGATTTATATCACTCTTTGACATATGTAGATGGCGATATATGCAACCATAACAGGCAGGATGGCGAAACACGATTTCTCGGCACGGTGAGTGGCGAAATAGTGCGACACCTGCAGCGCGGCGCAAAAATTGAGAAGAGGTATATATGATATGAGATTATGATAGTCCACACAGCAGGCAAGCAGCGTAACAAGCGACAGGACCGTGAAAACACCGTTTACAGCGCGGGCGCGCGCATTGTAGGCTATGGTGCGGAATACATTCAGTACAAGCGACAGCACAATCAGCAGTGCCGTCAGACCGACGGTCGACAGAAGCATGAAGGTGTCGCTGAAGTCGATGAGCGTGAATACGCCCGCGAAACTGGGCAGATGGATGTCGGCGGGGGTGATTATGCCGAAGCCCAGCATTATCCACCACGGCGTGACCACACCTATGAGCGCGGCCACGAGAGTGCGCCCGTTGAATACCTGCATCTGCGCGCAACCCATCAGAAACACAAGCATGTATACTATATAGCAGTACTGAGTGGCGGCAAAGAACGACAGCAGGCAGAATATGAGGAATATCGGTCCCGAAGCCCGCGGCTGCCGGTAGGTGCCCAGCAGCAACAGCACGCACACCTCGACCACAGGCAGCATCACACTGCCGGTGTAGATCTGCACGTCAAGCCCGGGCGTGGCCGCCTGCATGAGGCTGAAAAGCCCCACATGGAGCCATGTCATAGAGCGGAGCACGTTGTATATCCGGCATATCAGTATCATCAGGAATAGCGACAGACCGTAGGCGGCTATCGATGCCGCGAAGTCCAGAGCGCCCGGCGCTATCCATTCGTTGGCCGACGGTAGCGCCACACCCTTGTCACCCGATATATGCACGGTAAGCCCCGAGGCATAGTACAGCCAGAAAAACAACACAGCCACAGCCGCCAGTACTACAGCGGTACCGCGGCTGTGGAGTATGCTTGTGAGAAGAGCCGGCTTGAGCATTAAATGAGATCTTTACCGATATCGCGACGGAAATACATTCCGTCGAAGTGTATGTCGGCAAGAGAAGTATACGACTGTCCGGCAGCCGACAGTATGTCGGAGCCGTAGGATGTCACGGCAAGCACGCGGCCGCCGGCGGTGACAAGCTCAGGATCGGCCTTGGTGCCGGCATGGAACACTATGGAATTTTCGGGAGCGAGACAGCCGCCGATGGCCAGACCCTTGGCATAGTCGCCGGGGTAGCCGCCCGACACAGCCATCACGGTCACCGCCGTGCGCGGATCGGCTTCGATGGTGCAGCCTTCGATATTGCCCTTTGCGGCAGCCAGGGCCACAGGCAGAAGGTCGGAGGCGATGCGCGGCATCACCACCTCAGTCTCGGGGTCGCCCATGCGCACGTTGTATTCTATCACATAGGGGTCGCCGCCGCAGTTGATGAGGCCGAGGAATATGAAGCCGCGGTAGTCGATGTTTTCGGCACGCAGGCCTTCGACGGTAGGCTCCACGATGCGTGTGCGCACCTTCTCCATAAATTCGGGAGTACAGAAGGGCACCGGGCTGACTGCGCCCATACCGCCTGTATTGAGGCCGGTATCGCCTTCGCCGACACGCTTATAGTCCTTTGCTTCGGGGAGTATGATATAGCGGCCCGAACCGTCGGTGAGCACGAATACCGAGCACTCTATGCCCGACAGGAATTCCTCTATCACCACGGTCGCCGAGGCGGCGCCGAACTGGCCTGCGAGCATGGTGCGCAGATCGGCCTTGGCCTCATCGAGGGTCGGCACTATCAGCACGCCCTTGCCGGCTGCCAGGCCGTCGGCCTTGAGCACATAGGGGGCAGAGAGACTTTCGAGGAAACGGTCGCCCTCCTCCACATTGTCTGCTGTGACGGTTAAATAGCGTGCCGTCGGTATGCCATGGCGCGCCATAAATCCCTTGGCGAAGTCCTTCGAGCCCTCGAGAGCGGCGCCTTCCTTGCCCGGACCGAGCATGAGCACCGACGAAACAGCTGTGTCGGGGTAAGATGCGAGATATTCGCGAAGGCCCAGCACGAGAGGATCCTCGTTGCCGGCTATCACCAGGTCGATACCGTTGTCTTTCACAGCCTGCGCCACTGCCTGAAAATCGGTGGGCTTGAGCGGCAAATTGACACCATAGGCTGCTGTGCCGGCATTGCCGGGAGCAATGAAGAATTTGCCCATCAGCGGGCTTTGGCTAAGTTTCCAGGCCAGGGCGCATTCACGACCGCCGCTGCCGAGCAAAAGTACATTCATCTTTAAAAATTATGAATTATGGATTATGAATTATGCTGTTCTAAATTATGAATTATGAATTGTGTCGATGCCTTAATTCATCATTCTTTGTTATTTTTCTTGCGGACGCGCCATGCCGGGCGGTTTACCACTATTTCCTTGTCGGCCGATATGGACGGCGTGCGGCCAAGGCGCTTCATGTCGAACGGACGGCGTTCCTTCTGTTCCGGAGCCTCCTCGTCGGTGCGCGGCTTGCGGGTGTAGGGGCGACGGTCGGCGTCCTTGCGGTCGTCGCGGCGGGGCTTGCGGTCGTCGCGGCGGCGTTCGCCGTCTTTGCGGCCCTTGGGCGCGGCCTTGCGTTCGGGAGCCTGGCGCTCTTCCTTGATCTTGCCTCCGCCGGCGCGGAAATTGCGCTTTGTGCCCTCGAAGATCACATATTCGCGCAGCTCGCAGTCGAGACCGCCGTTGTTGAGGGCTATCTTCTGCGACGGTGCCAGGCCGATTTCGTGGAAATACTCGTCCTGATAACCTATTATCCAGGCATGATATCCCTGGAATACATGCTTCAGCTTCGTGCCTATGGTGCTGTAGAGCGCGTTCATGTCGTCGGCGGTGATACGCTTGCCGTAGGGCGGATTGGTCATGAGCACGCCGCCCGGCTGCGGTGCTGCCGTCCAGTCCTCCATCGGTTTCTTCTCGAAGGTGATGTAGCGGTCGACGCCTGCGTTTCTGGCGTTTTCGAGCGATATCTCTATGGCACGGCGCTGTATGTCGGCGCCGACAATAGGCACGGTCACCTCGCGCTCGGCCGAGTCGTCGTTATATATGCTTTCGAGAAGCTCGGGGTCGAAATCGGGCCAGGTCTCGAAGGCGAAATGCTTGCGGTATATGCCGGGGGCGATGCCGGCGGCAATGAGTGCTGCCTCGATCACAAATGTGCCCGAACCGCACATGGGGTCGACAAAGGGCGTTTCGCCGCGCCATCCGCTCATCAGTATCATGCCGGCGGCAAGCACCTCGTTGATGGGCGCCTCGGTCTGGGCCTTGCGCCAGCCGCGCTTGTGCAGCGACTCGCCCGACGAATCGAGCGATATGGTGACGTCGTGGCCCGAGATATGCACATTTAGCATAATATCGGCGCCCTCGATGCGCACGCCTGGACGGCGACCGTCGTCATTGTGGTCGCGGAACCAGTCGACGATAGCATCCTTCACACGATATGTCACGAACTGGGAGTTGCGGAACTCGTCGCTATACACCGTCGTGTCGATGGCAAAGGTCTTCGACTCATCGAGCAATGTGGCCCAGTCGAAGCCCTTGACGGCCTCATAGAGGCTGTCGGGGTCCGAGGCACGGAAGGTGTAGATGGGTTTGAGTATGCGCAATGCCGTGCGGCAGCACATATTGGCTTTGTACAGCATGGCTTTGTCGCCTGTAAAACTTACCATGCGCTTACCGGGCATCACATTTTCCGCGCCGAGTCCACGGAGCTCTTCGGCCAGCACTTCTTCCAGTCCCTGGAAAGTCTTGGCCACCATATCGAATGTAGGGTTCATATAAACTTCTTATTTTCCGACTGCAAATTTACGGCATTATTCCGAAGTATAAAAATCTATCACACGAAGAATGGCCCGACGGCACACCGGGCAAAACGACGGATAATAATTGTCGCGCATGCGGCATGTCACCGCCGGCCGGTATACGCCGTGCGAGCGGTAACCGCCTCCCTCATACACTCCTGTCACCTCCGGACTGGCGGTGGCGGGCGCCTCCTTCATGCGCTCTTCGCGTGTGCCGCCCTTGTCTGTCCACGGCGTAGGCACCGGTGTTCCCGGGTCGATCATATCCTCCCATTTCGAGCCGAAATCCACAAGCGTGCTTATGTTCGGCTCCCAGGGCTCGATGTCGATGGGATAAGTGCTGTCTTCCTCGCCGTCGTAGAAATATTCATCGGCAAGGCCACCGAAACTGTGGCCGAATTCATGCACCGACACCGTAAGCGTCAGAGCATTGCGGGCTGCCGATATGTGATAGCTGTTGTATATGCCTCCGCCGCCATAGCGGTCGGTATTCACAAGAATCATCACATGTTCGTAGGGTATGCCTTCGAGAGCGCGGTGCAGGGCGTGCACCCTCGGCACGGTGAGATAGCGTGGCGAATGGAAGGTGCTGAAATGCGCGCCGAAAGCCGTGTTTTTCCAGTCACGGTCGAGGGGTATGCTCACTCCGCTGTCGGCCGACGGCGACATCACGGCCACGAAATTGAATCTGTCGCGGTGCGAGGCATAGGGCTCGTACGACAGTATTTCATCGGCTATCCGCCGGGCGTGCACCAGAAAGGAATCCATCTCTTCGGCCCGGTAGCCTTCGGCAAGTATGGCCACATCGATGGCCTTTGCCGGGTCGGCGCCCCGGTGCACATATACATGCGGAAGTGCGGTGTCGCCGCGCACCGCCACAAGTTCGTCGGCAGGACTATAGCGGAAGATATGTCGTGCTATTGTGTCGCGGCGGTTATCGTAGAGCGTCAGCTCGATATCGGCCTCGTCCTTCGGCAGCGGGACCAGAAACGAATTTTCGAAAGAGCGCGGTGTGTGCTGCGCCTCGTCTGTGGCCAGCCATTCCTGGAAAAGCGACGAGAATGTGTTCATATACAGCGTATCGCCGGTCGAGGGGTTGCGCACTGTCACAGATCCGTTTCCGGCCAGCGGCGTACTGTCGAGATGATGGCGCCGGCCGGCCCACCCGGGTGTCTTGACCGATGTATCGAGCATCACGGCGGCATTGCCGGCCATGCCCCCGAAAACATAGTCCACCCTCAGGGTGCTGTCGGCAAAATATTTGTCGAAATCCACTGCCGATGCGCCGAATACCGTGACCGCGACCGCCAATAATGTCAGTATCTTTTTCATGCTGCAAATTTACTAAAAATGAGTGTATACACTGCTTTTGGCGTATAATACAACAAAAACCTCAACCGGCATGAAACAAATCGCACTCATCTTTTTCGCACTCCTCTGCATCATACCCGCCCGTGCCTCCGGCCACCCCGGGCCGATGGAGCGCGGCCGCGTGACATTCGACTATGTAAGCGGCGAGGAGGGGCAGCGGGCGTATCTGAGGCTGCCGCGAGGGGCTGCCGAGGTAAAGGCCCTGCTCTACTGCCATCAGAATATGACCGAGGAGGTACTCTTCCGCAGCGGGGAGTTCTGCAGCGCCATGGACAGCCTGGGCGTGGCCATGGCCTTCGTGCAGAGCGGCTCGCAGAACTGGGACGTGAGCAAAGGCTGCCAGGAGCGCTTCGAGAAAATAATAGCCGGCTTTGCCACCGGCACCGGGCACCCCGAAATAGCCACCGCGCCGGTGATACCCTTCGGCCACTCGGCCCAGGCCACATTCCCGTGGAACTTCGCCGCGTGGAATCCCGACCGCACACTCTGCATCATATCCTACCACGGCGACGCTCCCCGCACCAACCTCTGCGGCTACGGCCGCGAGAACATCGAGTGGGGCCGCACACGTAATATCGACGGCATACCGGGTCTGATGATAGAGGGCGAATACGAGTGGTGGGAAGCCCGCGTGCGTCCGGCACTGGCCTTCCGCATGATGTACCCCGACAGCCGCATATCATTCCTCTGCGATGCCGGGAAAGGGCATTTCGACCTTTGCCCGGCGACTCAGCGCTATATAGCCCGGTTTATAGCCAAGGCCCTGGCCGACCCGCGTCCTGCCGGAGGCGTGTACATGTCGCGCTGGCGCGAGGACGGCACCGAAAGCGACGATCCGCACGACATGTTCTGGTATCAGGACAGCGAAATGGCCGATATGACGCGCGCCCGCTACCGCGAGTCGCATGGCAAGAAGATGCAGTACCTCAACGCTAAAATCAACGGCGAGATGATGGTCTTCAATCCCGACAGCCATATCAAGCTCAACGGCGCACGGCCCGGCGACGAATTCACCGTCGAGCCTGTCTTCACCGACGAAAGCCGCATGACGCTGTCCGACAGCCACGCGGCCGTGCGTCCGCGCGTAGTGATTCTCTCGGGCCCGGTGATACAGACCGGCGAGTACACCTTCCGTTACGATCCCGACTATTTCGGCAAAGACCCCGCCCGCCAGTGGAGCGGCATCACCCTCTGCCTCGAAGCCGACGGCGACACCATCTACAAATCCGCCGTCCAGGAACTAAATATAAGATGATGTGGAGTTTATAAAGTATTGAGTGTAAAAAGTTAAGACAATAGTTTCAGAGGCAAAACCCATTCGCTTAACTTTTTGCACTCCTTACACTTTCAACCCGCAATCAAGTACCATTACCTTAACTTTATACACTTTTTAAACTCTATAGACCCCGACTTTACACTATAAAATTAGTAATTTTGCGGTGCTTATGACACTCAAGGAAATCAGCGCCGCTCTCCTGGATGGCGCGCGGCGCAAAGCCCTGGCCTCCCTGGCCTCTAAGAAACATTCGCAGATCATAGGAGCGGCCGGCTCGTCGGCCGCCGTGATGCTGTGCGGTCTCCCCGCACCCGCCGGCGGCGCACCCATAATGGTGGTAGGCGATTCGCTCGACGATGCCGGCTACCTCTACTTCGACCTCTGCCGCCTCGCCGGCGAAGACGCCGTGGCCATGATGCCCTCGGGATTCCGCCGCGACATAAAATACGGACAGCCCGATGCGCCCAACCGCATACTCCGCACCGAAGCCCTCAACCGCGTCAAGGCCGGCGGCCTGCGCTTCCTCGTCACCTACCCCGAAGCCATGGCCGAGGGCGTGGCCTCGCGCGAAGATCTCGACAGCGCCACACGCCACATAGCCAAAGACACTCCCGTCGACATGAAGGAGCTGCAGCACTGGCTCAAAGACAAGGGCTTCAGGGAAGTGGACTACGTCTTCGAGCCGGGCCAGTTCGCCATCCGCGGCTCCATCTTCGATATCTTCGGATACAGCGAGGAACTGCCGGTGCGCCTCGATTTCTTCGGCGACGAAATCGACTCTATCCGCTCTTTCAACATCGAGACACAGCTTTCCGAGAAAAAACTCGACGCCATCGACATCACGGCCGACGTGAGCGGCGGCGCGGGCATGCTGTCGATTCTCCATTTCGTGCCCGCAGGCACACTCGTGGCCCTGCGCAACGAGAGTTATACCCTCGAGCGGGTAAAGGCGGTCGCCTCGACCGAAATATCGGCCTTCACCCTTCTTACCGAAGAGGGCGACGCCGACGCTGCCGCCGTACTCGTCGACCCCGACGATTTCGCGGCACGGCTGCAGACCTTCCGGCGCATCGAATTCACCGCCGCCGCAACCGTAGCGGCCAAAAGCGGCGCCCTGCTCGACTTCGAATGCTCGCCCCAGGGCATATACCACAAGAACTTCGACCTCATAAGCGACTCGTTCACACGCTTCCTCGCCGAGGGCTACCGGCTGTGCATACTCTCCGACAATCCCCGCCAGTTCGAACGCCTCAAAGCTATTTTCGCCGACCGCGGCGACAAAATCGATTTCGAAAGCGTCGACGGCACCCTCCACGAAGGCTTTGTCGACCACCAAACCAAAATCTGCGTGTTCACCGACCACCAGATTTTCGACCGCTTCCATAAATACACCCTCAAGAGCGAACGCGCACGCTCGGGCAAACTCGCCCTCTCGCTCAAGGAACTCGGCGCCATCGAACCGGGCGACTACATAGTGCACATCGACCACGGCGTGGGCAAATTCGCCGGCCTGCTGCGCACCAATATCAACGGCCGCATGCAGGAGGTGATAAAGCTCGTGTATCAGAACAACGATATTCTTTTCGTCTCCATCCACTCCCTCCACAAGCTCGCAAAATACCGCGGCAAGGAGGGCGTCCCGCCCAAGATAAACCGCATCGGTTCGGGCCAGTGGGAGAAGATGAAAAACAAGACCAAGAGCAAGCTCAAGGACATAGCCCGCGACCTGATAAAACTCTACGCCGAGCGGCGCGACCAGAAAGGCTTCGCCTTTTCGCCCGACTCATATCTGCAGAACGAGCTCGAGGCATCCTTTATCTACGAAGACACCCCCGACCAGCTCACAGCCACGCAGGCCGTGAAGGCCGACATGGAAAGCGACCGACCCATGGACCGCCTCATATGCGGCGACGTGGGCTTCGGCAAGACCGAAATAGCCATCCGCGCGGCCTTCAAGGCAGCTACCGACGGCAAACAGGTGGCCGTGCTCGTACCCACCACCGTGCTGGCCTATCAGCACTACCACACATTCAAGAACCGTCTTGCCGAACTTCCCGTGCGGGTGGAATACCTGTCGCGTGCACGCTCGCCCAAGGACGTCAAGGCCATCCTCACCGACCTCGAGGCCGGCAAGATCGACATAATCATAGGCACCCACAAACTCATCGGCAAAGGGGTGAAGTTCAAGGACCTCGGACTGCTTGTTATCGACGAGGAGCAGAAATTCGGCGTGGCCGTCAAGGAAAAGCTCAAGCAGATGAAGGTCAACATCGACACCCTCACCATGAGCGCCACCCCAATACCGCGCACGCTGCAGTTCTCGCTCATGGGTGCTCGCGATCTTTCCACCATATCCACCCCGCCGCCAAACCGCTATCCTATAATCACTTCGGTCGACGCCCTCTCCGACGAGACAGTCGCAGAAGCCATCAACTTCGAGCTGGCCCGCGGCGGACAGGTGTTCTTCGTCAACCACCGTATCGAAGGCCTCTACGATCTCGAGGCCATGATAAAACGCCTCGTCCCCGACGCCCGCACCATAGTGGCCCACGGACAGATGCCACCCGAAAAGCTCGAGAAAGCCATCAACGACTTCACGGCCCACGACTACGATATCCTCCTGGCCACCACCATCATCGAGAGCGGCATTGACATGCCCAATGTCAACACCATAATCATAAACAACGCCCAGAATTTCGGCCTGAGCGAGCTGCATCAGCTCCGCGGACGCGTAGGCCGCTCTTCGCGCAAGGCATTCTGCTATCTTATGGTGCCTCCCGAAAAACCGCTGTCGCCCGACGCACGGCGCCGCCTGCAGGCTATCGAAAGCTTCTCCGACCTCGGTTCGGGCATACACATCGCCATGCAGGACCTCGACATACGCGGTGCCGGCAATCTGCTCGGCGCCGAGCAGAGCGGCTTCATCGCCGATCTCGGCTACGAAACATACCAGAAAGTGCTCCGCGAGGCCGTGACCGAGCTGCGCACCGAAGAGTTCCCCGACGTAAAGGACGCCGCCGCCGACAGCACCGAGGGCGAGGACTATGTTGCAGACTGCGTTATCGAAAGCGATCTCGAACTTCTCCTGCCGGCGCTCTATGTGCCTCAGGAAAGCGAGCGCATAGCCCTCTACCAGGAGCTCGACAGCATAGAGCGTCCCGCCGACCTCAAGGCATTCGAGGCACGGCTCGAGGACCGCTTCGGACGCATCCCCGACGTGGCCCGCGAGCTGCTGCGCGTGCCCACACTGCGACGCCTGGCACGCAAACTCGGCATCGAGAAGGTGGTGATGAAACAGGGCTCGATGTTCACGTTCTTTGTCGACGAGACAAACAAGGCATACTACCAGAGTCCCATGTTCGGCCGCATGCTCAACTACCTGCAGAGCAATGCCTCGCGCGTAGAAATCCGCGAACGTAACGGCCGCCGCAGCTTCGCCTTCGCCCATGTCCCCACCGTCTCCCAGGCCGTCGACATCCTCCAGACCATCCTCAATCTCCCCACTCTTTGAGGAGGAGATTAGGAAATTAGGAAAATAGGAAGCTAAGAAATTAGGAGGGTAGGAAATTAGGAGGTTAGGGAAATAGGAGGTTAAGAAAAGAAGGATATTAGGAAAAACAGGAAGTCAGGAGACTGTAGGATTGTTAATCCCAATCGCCTGACTTCCTATATTCTAATCTCCTAATTTCCTATTTCCTTAATTTCTTAACCTCCTATTTTCCTAACCTCCTAATCTCTTAACTTCCTAATTTCCTATCTTCCTAATCTCCTAAAAGGCCACTTTGGTGGCCGTGCGTCCCTGGCGGCGGATATATATGCCGTGCGAGGGATTGACCACGCGGATGCCCTGGAGATTGTAGTACTCTACCGGGGCGTTTTCATCATCGTCGACAGTGATGTCTTCGATACCGGAGGTCTTCATGTCGGCAGGCAGCAGATATTTTGCAGCCAGAATACCCCATTTTACCGGAGCGGCAGTCGCGGTACCGTCGATCATGGCAAAGGCCTGGTTGCCGCGGGCAGTGAAGTAGGCAGCGCCGTTAGCGGCATCATATGCTATGGTCTGGCAGGTGGGCACACCGCCTTTTGTAACGATATTGTTCTGACCTTCTTCGAGATTGCCTTCGAGTGTGTTGGCGTCGTACTGGCGCAGGAAGACACCCACATTGGCGTTCATCACATAGCCGAATACATATATCTTTTCGGGCTTCTCGGCGTTCTGGAGCACGCGGAAATAACCGGTGAGACCGGTCTTTGCCAGTGCGGAGGGCTCGTTCCAGTCATCGTCGCGGCTTGTGCGGGCTGCAAGCCATTTGCCGTCGGCGGTATTCACCTTAAGTATAAAGCCTTCGCGGATATTGCCCTGTGTCGATGTAAGGACATTGTCGGCATTGTCGGGGTCGGTGAATTTGAGGTTGAACTGTCCGCACAACCACAGATTGTCGCCTACAACGGATATACCCACATTCTGGAAACCATTCTTATTCTGCACCTTCTCGCCCTGGTAGCACTTGGCCCATTTCACGTCGAAATCGGTGTCGATGCACAGCAATACGGGGCTCATTATTTTCGAGGGAGCAAGTGTGTAGCTGCCGGCCTTGAGGTCGGTACCGTTGCCGGTGATATAGCCCTGGGCATATACCTTGCCGGCGGCATATTCCACCTTCTGGCAATATGCTGTCGATGCTTCGCCTTCTAAAGTCAGAGAATTACGGTAGTAACCGTCCTTGTCCAGACCGAGAATGAGGAAATCGCCGACAGCGCTCTGGGGGTCGCCGGTCCAGTTCTGATTGTTGAGCGGAGTAATGGTGTGGGTGGTACCGTCGGCTTTGCCCACGTACATGGGGTTGCGTAAGTTCACGGCCACATACACGTTGTCGTTGCCGTCGACAGTCACACCGGTGGTGTTGAATACATTCGACCAGTAGCCGGCATAGTTGCCGCTGGCCTTGGGGCCGGGCTCGGTCGAGAATTTTATCTGACGATTCCACTCGATCTTGCCGTCGGCCGAAATCTTGGTCACCAGCATTATGTAGTTGCGACGGGCCGGATCGGCACAAGCCCAGTCGATTTCGGTAGCAGAGCCGTAGGCGTCGACAAATGTCACATTCCTGTCGGTGAGGCCGTCGGTATGGCGTACCTTGCTTATCACGACCACGCCGCCGTCGGAAGTGGCCGCGCTGCCGCCGGCATTGTTCCCGAAGTCGCCGTAGGTTGAGTGCACGTTCCACAGCAGGTTGCCGTCGGCGTCGGTTTTGATGAGTGTGAAGTTATTGTTCTGCGAGGTGCCGGCGTTGTAGGGCGCGCCGTCGAACAGGAAGGTGCCGTCGAAGTTGACAGCGGGGTCTGTTTCGGTCGAACCGTAGGTGCCGAACCAGTATATGCCGCCTTTGGTACCAACGCTAACAGAGGTCGACTGGTCGCCGGCGTTTGTGGAGCCGTCGATAAGCTTGGCCCATGAGTATTCAATGCCCGGAGTAGTACCGGCAGGCGCCCGCCGTCATTACCGACGCTGCGGCGAAAATGCTGAGTATGAGTTTCTTCATAGAATATGGTTGAATGTTTTTGTTTTCGCTGCAAAATTACACAAGCTCAAAAATCGGCGAAATACCCACTTTTAGTTAAAAAACGATGCCTCCGCATACCATACAGAGGGTATCGAAATACTCAAAAATGGTTATTTCGGGGTCGGAAAGGCCGCTGTAATTTTGCATCGTAAATCATGAAACATATACTTGCATATCTAATAGTCTTATTGTCAGGCATCACAGCGTACGGCGAGACCGTCGGAGGACGGGTTACCGACGCCGCCACGGGCGAGGGAGTGGAGTTTGCCAGTGTCGTGGCCGCACCGTCGGGCCAGTTTGCCGTCACCGGTACCGACGGCCGCTGGAGCATGCGCCTCGAGCCCGGCAACTATCGCATTATCTTCTCGTTTGTCGGCTACGCAGCCGATACCCTGCGCGTCCGTGTGCCTCACCGGGGCGACATAAACGTAAAACTGTCGCCCACAGCCACTGAACTTCGCGAGGTAGTGATAAGCGCTCGCGAAGGCCACGGCATGACAAGCGCCTCGCGCATCGACCGTTCGGCCATGGAACACCTGCAGCCCACCAGTTTCACCGACCTGCTCGAACTCCTGCCCGGCAATATGTCGCAGACTCCCGACATGGGCAAGGCCAACACCATAACCCTGCGCGAGACAGGCGCCGTGAGCGCCACAGGCCAGCGCACCGACATGTCCGATGACTATGCCATAACATCGCTCGGCACTGTCTTCATGGTCGACGGCGCGCCCGTCAACGGCGACGCCAACCTGCAGGGCGTGCCGTCGGCTTCGTCCACCGACCCCGAGGCGCGCCGCAATATCACCAACCGCGGTGTGGACATGCGCACAATATCTACCGACAACATCGAAAGCGTGGAGATAGTGCGCGGCATACCCTCGGCAGAGTACGGCAACCTCACATCGGGTGTGGTGAACATAAAGCGCATACGCCGTGCCACACCGCTGACGGCGCGTTTCAAGGTCGACGAATACAGCAAACTCTTTTCTGTCGGCAAGGGCGTGGCCCTGGGCCGCAACGTGATAAATGCCGATGCCGGCTATCTCGACTCGCGCTCCGATCCGCGCGACGCCCGCGAGAACTACAAGCGCGCCAACGGCTCGCTGCGCGCCCATCTCTTCTTCGGCGACACACCGTCGGCCGTCGCCGCCGAGTGGACGGTCGGAGCCGACTACACAGGCTCCTTCGACAATGCCAAGGCAGACCCCGACCTCAACTACAACAAAATCGACGAGTTCGAAAGCTCATACAACCGCTGGGCGCTTACATCGGACCTATCGCTGAAATTGCAGCGCATACACTGGCTCGACGCCGTGGGTGTCAACGCCGCCGCAAGCTACCAGCACGACCGTCTCACGCGCCGCAAGCAGGTGGCCCCGCAGCGCGCCTCGGTAGCGCCCACGACCATGGCCGAAGGCGTGCACGACGGCCACTACCTCCTGGGCGAGTATGTGGCCGACTATGTGAGCGACGGACGCCCCTTCGCCCTCAACCTCAAGGTCCACGCCGCCGGCAAGCTCGACTTCGGCACCTGGGCGCACAGCTACAAGGCCGGCGCCGAGTGGAGCATGGCCAAGAACTACGGCGACGGACAGATCTACGACCTCACGCGCCCTCTGAGCGCTTCGTGGACCACCCGCCCGCGTGCCTACAAGGACATTCCGGCGCTGCATGTGGTGTCGGCCTATGCCGAGGACAAGGTGACGGCCCTGCTCGGCGCCTCTACCCTCGAGATGCAGCTCGGAGCACGCACCATACAGCTCGCGGGCCTCGACAGCCGCTTCCGGCTTGCCGGAAAGGTGTATGTCGACCCGCGCCTGAACGGCCTCTTCCGCTTCCCCTCGTTCGATGCCGCGGGGCTGCCGCTGTCGCTGCTTGTGGCCGGAGGCTACGGCCTCACCACAAAGATGCCTACAGTCGACTACCTCTACCCGCAGGTGCACTACAACGACATGATACAGCTCAACTACTACGATGTGACCGATCCTGTGGCCAACAGCCGCGTGAATCTGCGCACCTATATCGACGACCCGACCAACTACGGCCTCAAGGCCGCCCGCAACCATAAATGGGAAGTGCGTCTCGGTGCCGACTGGGGCGGCAACCGCCTGTCGGTGACTTTCTTCAGCGAGAAAATGAACTCCGGCTACCGCTATTCGACCGTCTACGGCGCCTACGACCTACGCCGCTACGATGCCTCGGGCATTGTACCCGGCTCACTCACGGCACCACCCGCACTCGAAGATCTGCCCTACGAGGACACCCGCATACTCGACGGCTACCGCCGGGTGACCAACGGCAGCCGCATCGACAAGAAAGGCATCGAATACCAGCTCAACACCGTGCGGTGGCCGGCGCTGCGCACGTCGCTCATTGTCAACGGCGCATGGTTCCGCAGCCGCTACTCCAACTCGCAGATGCTCTTCGCCACCGTCAACGATGTGGTGGGAAACACCGCCGTCAGCGACATCTATGTGGGCCTCTACGATACCAACGACGGCCGCGTGAACGAGCAGTTCAACACCAACTTCATGTTCGACACCCAGATACCGCGCTGGGGCCTGGTATTCTCCACATCGATCCAGTGCATGTGGTACCTCAAGACCACCCGCCTGCGCGACAACGGCGTGCCGGCACAGTACATATCGGCCGCCGACGGACAGCTCCACCCCTACACCGAGGCCGACCGCAACGACCTCATGCTACAGTACCTGGTGAAGCGCTACAACGAGCAGGCCTACGCCACCCAGACAGTACCTCCCGCCATATATGTGAACCTCAAGGCCACCAAACAGATAGGCCGCATCCTCAGGATATCGGCTTTCGTAAACCGTATTATCGACTACCTCCCCGAATACACCGTCAACGGCCTGACCATACGCCGCACATCGGGAGCATACTTCGGCATGGAGGCCAGTCTGACACTATAAGAGGTCGTTTAATAACATATTAACACTATGAGAACACTTATCCAAACCATCGCCATGACAGCAGCCACAGTAATCATGGTTGTCACCGCAGGCTGCGCCGACGATATGAACAGCGGCGAGCTTGCCCGCACTGTGGTACACGTGACTGTCGACATGCCCGAACTGCCCGCCGGGGCCGATGTTGTCGACAGGATATATACTTTCCGCAACGTATCGTCCGACAAGACCACACAGTACGTCCCCGGCTCCGACATCGAGCTTATACCGGGGCTCTACGATGCCTCCTTCTCGGCACGAGTGCTCGTGCCCGGCGCCGCCGAGACCACGCTCCGCGCCAATCTGTCGTCGATAAACATAGCAGGTGCGGAGACCGAAGTGGTGCTCAAGGCCTACAACAACCGCGAGACCGACGGCCTTATCATTGCCGAGGTATTCTTCACCGGCACACTCCAGAGCTCGGGCAACCAGTACTACGGCGACGACTACGTGAAGCTCTACAACAACACCGACCACGTGATCTACGCCGACGGCCTGACACTCTTCGAGTCGAAATTCACCACCACACAGAAATTCAACTATTCGCCCGACATCATGGGCGAAGCCATGACGGTACAGGCTCTCTACACCGTGCCCGGTACGGGTAAAGATGTGCCCGTACAGCCCGGCGAATACCTGCTGCTGGCCGATACCGGCATCGACCACCGTGTGGCCAACCCCAACTCCTTCGACCTGTCGCACGCCGATTTCGAGTGGTACGACATATCCACCAAACCGAACAACATGGACATCGACGGTCCGGTGGCCAACCTAGACAAGTGGTACTGCTACACCCTTTCGTTCTGGGTGCTCCACAACCGCGGCTTCCGCACATGGGGCATAGCCCGCATACCTGTCGACCGCGACACATACCTCAAGGATTACTGGTATTCCTACGACTACGACCAGGTGACTATAGCAGGCACATTCCCCATGACCCAGAGCGCATACCGCCTGCCCAACGAATGGATAGTCGACGCCGTGACCACCTCGGTGGCCGCAGAGTACGCCTGGCAGGTATGCGACCCGTCGATAGACTGCGGCTGGACCGGCTGTGGCACCATCGACCACGACAAGACACGCTATTTCCGCAGCGTGCGCCGCAAGCTGCTCTATGTGGCCGACAACGGCCGCGCCGTATTCAAGGACACCAACAACTCTACCGACGACTTCAACGCCATGTGCATACCCTCCGAAATCGAGCTTCAGGGCACCGCTGTCGATATCAACGGCACGCCCTGCACTCAGCTCACCTACGATGGCGTAACATCCATGCCGCGATGAGACTGAAGGCTCTGATATTACTGCTGACCCTCGGCGCCGCACATGCGTGGGCAGCCGATCCGGCCGCGGCCGTAGGCGAAGAGCGCCTCGGACTGTGGCATGTGGCTTCGCTGCCGTGGCAGAATCCTGCCGTCAACCAGTGGCGCATGGACTGCGGCCTGACGCGCGTCGGCGCCGGCTACAGCCATGAGAGCGACGACACCGACCGCGACGTCCGCTTCGGCCGCGGAGGCCACAACTGGAGCGTCGGCGCCGATACATACACCAAATACCGCACCTCCACACTATGGGGCGCGGCAAAGTATGCAAACGGGCTGCTGAAAGACGCCGTGTGGAACGAAACCGCCGACTACGACATCGTATATCCCTATATTCTCGCCGACTCCATCGGCGGCGACCTGCACCGCGAACAGTATTCGTTCAGCGGGGGCTACGCCGACCACAGCGGCCGATGGGCCTGGGGCGCCGAACTGAGCTATCTGGCCACTCTCGAGTACCGCGATGTCGATCCGCGCCCAAGGAACGTGGTCGGCACCCTCGATGCCGCCGCCGGAGCGGCCTACAGGATCGCGGGCGACTACTATGCCGGTGTTTCGTTCAACTTCCGCAAATACAAGCAAAGCAACGACATCGATTTCAAAAGCGAGATGGGTGTCGACAAGATTTTCCACCTTACCGGCATGGGCACACACTACCGCCGTTTTGCCGGCACGGCGCTTTCCACATACTACGACGGCTACCGTTATGGTGTCAGTGCCGATATCTACCCGGCGTCGGGACGCGGTTTTTTCGTGTCGGTGGCCATGAGCCGGTTTTCGTTCGACAATATTCTCTCCGACCTCAATAAACTGCCCATGGCCTCGGCCTGGCACAAGACCATCGAGGCCGAGGCCGGATGGCTCGCACGCGCCGACCGCTTCTACGGCGGCGTGAGCGCCCGCACGGCAGCTTACCGGCGCCATGGCAGCGAGAACGTGTTCGGCGATGCAGCCGCAGGCATTTTCCCGCAGATAGGCTCCAACGAAATGTATGCCGACAACGGCACCTCGGCCGGCATTAAAGGATTGTGGGGTCTGAAGAGCGGCACCCTCCGCGTGGCAGCCGTAGCCGACGCCGCGTGGCAGCGGCGCGTCACCACCTACATCGAGCCATGGCGCCACAGCACCGTCAATGCCGTCGCCATCTCGCTCGGTGCCGGCGCCGACTTCGTTCTGCCGCATTCGTGGCTGCTTGGAGCGGGTGCGTCGGTGCGTTTCTACAGTCCATTCTCCTGCGACATGGCCTACGGCTCGGCAGGCTCCGACAGCGAGACCGTGCAGCTCGACAATATCGAGATGGAGGCATACCGCCTGGCATCGACATACCGCACGCGGGGTGCAGCACGTATTTCGGCGGCACACACCGTAGCGGGCCGCTATATGGTGCAGGCGGCTGCCGAGATGCGCCATCACGACTATACATTCTCTTTATCTGTAATATTTTAAATAACTCAACTTTCGCAAGCTCAAGTTGAAGTGAATAAAGTGAAAAGTGAAATTCAGGCTTCGCCTGAGTGAAGATGATACTTCCTTATAAATAACTATTATCTTCACCTTTCACCATTCACCCTTCACGATGAGTAAGTTGAAAACTTACGAAACTTTAATTAAATGATATGAAAATATTCGCTACTCTGCTCGCCATGTCGGCGACCCTGGCCCTGTCGGCGGCCAATCCCATACCTGTCGACCCGGCCGTCCGTACCGGAACACTGCCGAACGGCCTTACGTACTATATCCGCCACAACGGCACACCCGCCGGACAGGCCGATTTCTTCATAGCCCAGCGTGTCGGCTCGATCAACGAGCTCGACGGTCAGGAAGGCCTGGCTCATTTTCTGGAACACATGTGCTTCAACGGCACCGAGCATTTCCCCGGCAACACGCTCATATCGTATCTCGAGGGGCTCGGAGTGAAATTCGGCCGCAATCTCAACGCCTACACCTCGACCGACGAGACTGTATACAATATCTGCCAGGTGCCCGTATCGCGCCAGTCGGCTCTCGACTCCTGCGTAATGATACTCGGCGACTGGAGCGGACGCCTCCTTCTCAATAAAGACGATATCGACGCCGAGCGCGGCGTTATCCGCGGCGAGATGCGCCAGCGGTCCACCCCCGGCTCGCGCATACTCACCCGTCTGGCCCCCGACATATATCAGGGCGGCATCTACGGTCGCCGTATGCCCATAGGCCTTGCGGAGGTAGTCGAGGGCTTCGACCCCGACACCCTGCGGGCATACTACCACAAATGGTACCATCCGAAGAACCAGGCGGTTGTTGTGGTGGGCGATATCGACCCCGATTTCATCGAGGCTTCCATACACCGCCATTTCGACGGCCTCGCCGCTGGCCCCGGTGCCATGGTGGCGACTCCGACCGAAGTGCCCGACAACGAACGCCCCATTGCCGTCGTCGGCTCCGACCCCGAGCAAGCCGACAACATGATACAGCTCTACATCAAGGAACCCGTAGCCGCACCCGGCGAGACAGGTTCCATAGCCGAAGTGCGCGCCGACTATATCCACAGCCTCATAGTGCGCATGCTCGTAGAGCGCTTCGACGGCATCGAGAACGCACCCGACTGCCCGTGGTCCAATCTCGGCATCGGCGACCAGCGCTTCCTGCTGTCGGGCACACGCGACGCTCTGATGCTTCGCGCCACCGCACGCAATGCCGCCGACGCACGCCGCGCCCTCGACTGCTTCAACACCGAACTTCTGCGCGCCGCCATTCACGGCTTCACCGATACCGAACTGCAGCGGGCCAAGCTGTCGGAGCGCAGCGAGCGCGACAGCGAACTGGCCAACGCCTCGGCTGAAACGAACACGACTCTGGCGCGCCGCTATGTGCGCCATTTCACTCAGGGAGGCTTCGCCACGTCGACCGAGCAGATGTACAAGATAATGAAAGGCGTGGAACGCACCACCGGCCTCAAAGAAGTGAATGCCCACATGGCAGCCCTTGTGCGTCCCGACGGCCGCAACCGCATAACATCTGTCTATGCCACCGAAGCCGATGCCGCCGCTCTCAGCGCCGACAATCTTCTTGCCGACGCAGCCGCTATCGACATCGCCTCGATAGAGCCTTTCGTCGATACCTTCGCAGGCCGTCCTCTCATGGCCTCAGAGCCTGCAGCGGGCACCATAGTGTCGGAGGCCGCAGGTCCGTTCAATACCCGTGTGCTCACTCTCTCGAACGGCATCAGGGTATATCTGCGTCCCAACAGCTCCAAACCCGACGAAGTGCTCATCCACGCCGTTAGCCCCGGCGGTTTCTCCATGAGCTATGATCCGGCCAAAAAGGGACTGTACAAGATGTGCGACGACATTCTTGCCGTGAGCGGCTACGGCGGCCACTCGTCGTCGGATCTCCGCAAGCTTCTGGCCGGTCATTCGGTGAAATCGGCAGTCAAGATAGGCAATACCGCCGAAGAGCTTATCGCCGTCACCACTCCCGCCGACATCGCTACCGCACTGCAGCTGCTCTATATCAAGGCCACCGACATCACCCGCGACAACAATGCGTTCGGCGCACTGATGGCCACCACCCGCTCGCGACTCAACCGCCCCAACCAGACCGCTACCATAGCTATGGGCGATACCATCCACTCTATTGTGTACAACCGGCATCCTCTCGGCGCCAAGCTCCACGAAGCCGACCTCGCGTCGGTCGACTACGACAGCATCGTAGCCCTGCACCGCGACCGCTTCGGCGACATGAGCGATTTCACTTATATCATCACCGGCAATTTCGACGCCGACAGCGTGAAGCCTCTGATAGCCGCCTATGTGGCATCGCTCCCGGGCGCAGGCCGCACGGAGCGCGCCCGCGACTTCGGCTACGGTTTCTACAAAGGCAAGGGCAAGGAGACATTCCGCCATCCGATGGGTGCCGAGCCGAACTCGATAACATATTCTTTCTTCAACGGCGAATGCCCCTACGACCTGGAGCACATACTCGTTTCCCAGACATTCGGCTCGATCCTTAAGAGCCGTCTGCTCAGTGAGGTGCGCGAAAAGCGCGGCCTCACATACAGCATCAACTCACACTGCTCCGTCACAGCCGGGTTCAACGGCCCCGACACCCCTTCGCGCTTCATCATGCCGGTATATATCAAGGTGAAACCGGGCCACGAGGAGGAAGTATTCGGTGTGGTGCGCAGTACTGTCGACGATCTGATCGAAAACGGTCCTACCGATGAAGAACTCGCCAAGGTGAAGGCCTATCTCATGAAAAATATTGCCGAAAACCGCGAGAGCAACGGCTACTGGGAGACCGTGGTCAAGGTCTTCGACCAGTACGGTCCAGACATGGACAGCGGCTACGAGGATATCGTGAACGCCATGACCTCGGCCGCCATCCGCGACTTCGGTCGCCGCTACATCCGCAACGCCGACCACGTGGAGCTGTCCATGCTCCCCGAATAACCCCGCCCATGAGTCAATACCCGACATGGGGCAGCGCTTCCAGGCTCTGCCCCATACTTTTTCCATAGCCTTTCAGGGGCGGGGTGGGATGGCGATTGTGATAGGGGTAGACTGGTAGCGGCCGCGTATCAGATAGACGGGGAGAAGGCGGGCAAGCACTTCGGGCTTTTCGAAAACGCTGACTACGCGACTGTCGGCTGCTGTTTCGCCGCTGCCGCGCTCGATCTCGACCTTACCCACGACAGGACGGCCCTTGCTGTCGAATTCAAGGCAGCTTACTTGTACTACAATTTTTTTGGGTATTTTACCCAAATCGAGAGAGTCGACAACGTCCTTCACGGCATCGCGGGCTCCCGGATTGACAAGCCGGTTCCAGTATACCACACGGTCTTTCACCCGTCCGCTGTCTACCGCTATGAATTCCTCCTTTGTCCAGACAGATTCCCAGCCCATGTGCCGGTAGCGCACAATATCGCCCGACACGACACGAAGTGTGTCGGTAACCCAATCGGCAAAATATCCCGACGGCGTACGACGGGCACCATAGATATCATCGATCTTAGCCGGGATAAAACCGGGATAATCTTCAGCCGGATTCGGCACAAGTATACTGTCGAGGAACAAGGAGTCGTTCTGGAACTTCCAGCAGCCTATATAATTGCGCCACAATGCGGTACTCGTCGCTTTCTTTGGAAGCCGCTCCTTAAGTACCGAGAACGTGCCTTTATCGCGTTCGAGCAGACAGACAACAAGGCTCTTGGTCTTGCCCTTATCATTTATTCTCTCGGCAATCTGAGCCGTGGGGAACGCCATGACCCACGACACGGCTACAAACAAGGCAAATAACAGATGTCTCATATCGAATTCAGAAAAAGATCCAACAAAGGCAAAATTATACAATTATCCCCAACCCCCGAAAAATTCCGCAAAGATTTTTATCACACCCATAAATCACGATCATCCGTGGCATTTAATATATTCCAAGCTAAATACTTGTTTATTCGGAAATAAAGATTTATTTTTGTGCCATATAAAAGTGAAAATTTCTCAAATATTTTCACTCTAAGAAAGCTCATGAGACTTAAGGAAACCATAGTATCAAAAATAAACAGAAGTAAGAAAGGAACAATATTCCTTCCGGACAGCTTCCTGCCCATAGATGTCCAATACGCCTCAAATGTATTGGGACAATTAGTCAAAGACGGGGTGTTGGTCAGAGTTTCGCAGGGAATATATCTAAAACCTAAATTAACAAGATTCGGGCCTCTTATGCCTTCATTATATGAAATTGCAGAAATAATTGCAAAGCGGGACCATGCCAAAATACTGCCGTGTGGCCCTGTTGCCGAAAACTATCTGGGTTTCTCTACGCAGGTGCCGACAAATGCTGTATATATAACCAACGGAGCATCCCGAAAGCTACGTATCGGCAATCGAACACTGACATTTAAGTATGGAGTGCCAACCAATTTTTCATACAAAGGGGAAATAATGCCTGTTTTAGTACTCGCACTCAAATCCATTGGCAAAAATAATGTGACCGAAGATACACTTGACACAGTTTATGGTGTGCTTAAAGAGTATCCTGAAGAAACTACATGGGAAGATGATGTCAAACTTGCACCCGCATGGATTCGTAAAATTATTATTAATGCCAAAAATTTAATTAGGAAAAATGAGCAAGTGGATTGACGCCGTAACCGATGAGATTCAATATACCTCATTCTCTCTTGCAGAAAGCAAAGGTATCAGTCAGGGTGCTGTCGAAAAAGACTGGTGGGTAACCGCCATACTAAAAGTATTGTTTTCTCTTCCTCCAGCAAAATATATGCTTTTTAAGGGGGGCACAAGTTTAAGTAAAGGCTGGAATCTGATAGATCGCTTCTCTGAAGATATAGACATAGCACTTCACCGCGATTTTTATCTTAACGAACTTGGTAAAGAGTGCGCCAAAGGCACAACCAACAATCAAGTCAAAAATCTGCGAATAACCAATCGTGATTATGTCCTCGGTGAGTTTACCGAAAACTTGAAGACGAAACTTATTGACTGCGGATTAACAGAATGTCTGGTAGTGCCGGTTGCAACAAAAAAAGACGGAACACCAATCGACCACGACAGCGATCCGGTAGTAATTGAGATTCATTATCCCGTCAAAGTCAATTCCGATGCGTATGTACGCCCTGTCGTCAAGATTGAGATTAGTTGTCTTTCAATGAAAGAGCCATTTGAAGTCAAGCGTATCTCAACGCTCGTCGGAGATGCTTTTCCTATGATTGATGATGAAACCGTAGCCTATATTCCGACTATAACTCCTACACGCACATTCCTTGAAAAAGCCTTTCTGCTCAACGAAGAATATCAGCGACACAATCCTCGAACCGAACGAATGAGCAGGCATCTCTATGATTTAGAGAAATTGATGGACACTCCATTTGCAGCAGAGGCGCTCGCGAATATGAACCTGTATCAGGAAATCATCGCACATCGCAAACGATTCTATCACGTCGGTGCTGTAGACTACGAACTTAACAATCCTTCTACCATCTCATTTTGTCCTACCGGTATCTTACGCGATATGATGCGTATGGACTATGAAGTAATGAAGGACTCCATGATCTATGGAGAAAAACTGTCGTTTGATATTCTAATCGAGCGTCTGGAGCAGTTGCAGAAACGCTTCAGGTCTGTTTCAAAATATTGACGAATTTAACATCAGTTGCAAAATTTCAGAAGTCCTTTACGACAGGTAACCGCGGAGGTTTTTCCTATTTTGGCAGGGATGAGGACAGCGGGGGCAGCTTATTTGCGTACTTTTGCGCATCATCAATATGCAGATATGAAAACCTTGAATCTTTTTGCGGCCATGCTGGCGGCCTCCGTGCTTCCGGCAACCGCACTGACCCACGATAATTTCCAGAATCCGCCTGCCGACAACCATCCGCAGACATGGTTCCACTTCATCAGCGGAAATGTGTCGAAAGAAGGCATCACCGCCGATCTCGAGGCTATCGCAGCCGCCGGCTTCTCGGGCGTGCAGCTTTTCCACGGCCATTTCAACGACAATGTGTGGCCCGGCGTCACCGACCCTATCAAATGCCTCGACCCGAAGTGGGACGACGCCGTGCACCACGCCGCCGCCGAGTGCGAGCGTCTGGGGCTGCGGTTCACCATGCAGAACTGTCCAGGCTGGGCCATGGCCGGCGGTCCGTGGATAAAACCGGAAAACGCCATGCGCCAGGCTGTGATGAGCACTGTCGACGTCACCGGCAACGGCACTATACAGAATATATCGCTCCCCAAGCCAAAACCTTCGTCGGAGGACTGGCGCGACTACCGCGACATCGCCGTGCTTGCCTTTCCTACACCGGAAGCCGGTGAGCTGCCCCGATTCAGTATAACATTCACAAATGATACCGATGCACCCTGGCAGGAATGGCTTAGCGGAGTTCACAAAGGCTATAACTTTGCACCATCCGATACTCCATACCGCATGGATGTGACTTTCGAACATCCTGTAACGTTGCGGTCCATAGAGCTGCCCTGCGTCGAAAGCATGAATCACGGCTGGTGCTACGAGCCGGGCGTGCACATAGCGGTAAAATCCGACGGCAAGACCGTTCTCGACGCCGACATACCTCAGGGCGCCTGGCAGGACGAACATCCGGTCACCCTCGCTCTCGACGAACATAAAGGCTCGGTCTATACCATCGAGATAAAAAATGCCCACGACGCACGTTTCGACCGCCTGCGCATATCGACGGCGGCCCGCAAGAACAACTGGGAGGCCGAGGCCGGTCTGTCGCTTCGGGCCATAGAGCGCACAGCTGCAAGCCCGCACCAGTCGGAAAAAGCATTCGTAGACGCCGACCGAATCATCGACATAACATCCATGACCGACGCCGACGGCAATCTGACATGGAAAGCACCGGCCGGCCGATGGACGGTGATGCGCATAGGCCACATCAATACCGGACGCCGCAACGGTCCCGCGCCGGTCGAGGGTACCGGCTGGGAATGCGACAAACTTTCCCGCAACGGTTCGAAGGTGCATTTCGACAACTATATCGGCCGTTTGTCGGCTCCTGACGGACCTGCCGGCACCCTGCTCAAAGGCATGCTCATGGACAGCTGGGAATGCGCCACACAGACCTGGACCACCGACATGGAACAGGAATTCGCATCAGCCACGGGCTACGAGCTCCGCAAATGGCTGCCTGCAATATTCGGATACGTAGTAGCCGACCACGAGACCACCACACGCTTCCTGCGCGACTGGCGCCGGACCATCAACGGCCTCACCGTCGAAAATTTCTACGGCAACATGGCCGCTCAGGCCCACGACCGCGGCATGACCATAACCTACGAGACAGCCATAGGCGACGTCGTTCCCGGCGATATACTCGAATACTTCAAATATGCCGACGTGCCCATGTGCGAGTTCTGGCAGCCTATGGGCGACAACTATGTCGGCTCCGTCAACTTCAAGCCGATAAAGCCTACCGCCTCCGCCGCCCGCATATACGGCAAGAAGCGCGTGGCCGCCGAGGCGTTCACCTCGTTCGCCGTGACATGGAAGGAGAAATTCGAATACCTGAAATCGGTCGCCGACGCCAACATGGCCGAGGGCGTGTCGCACCTCGTGTTCCACACCTACACCCACAATCCACAGGTAGGCTTTCTGCCTCCGGGCACCTCGTTCGGCGGCCAGGGCATAGGCACTCCGTTCCTGCGCGGACAGACATGGTGGCCCTATATGCACTGCTTCACCGACTATCTTGCCCGCTGCAGCTATATGATGGAAACCGGCCGCCCGGTATCGGACGTACTGTGGTATCTCGGCGACGAAATGGACCACAAGCCCGACCAAAACGCTCCGTTCCCTGCCGGATACAAATACGATTACTGTAACCCCGATGTGCTCGTACACCGTCTCAGTGTTGCCGACGGCCGCATCGTCACCCCCGAAGGCATAAGCTATGCCCTGATCTGGATACCCGAAAACCGTCGCATGCTGCCCGAGACCGTCGAGGCACTTGACCGCCTTGTCCGCGACGGCGCAACTATTGTAGGCAACGCTCCCGAGGGAATCTCCACTCTAACCGGCGGAAAGAAAGCCGCCAAGCGCCTCGAAAAAGCCGTAAAGCAACTGTGGAACGGCAAAAATGGAGTACGCCTGGTAGGCAACGGCCGGGTAATCTCGGGCACATCCATCGAAGATGCGCTGAAACTCTGCGGGATAGCTCCCGACATGACCGGCGGCGATGCCATGTGGTCGCATTTCCGCGATGACGATGCCGACTGGTACTTCGTAGCAGCCCCGAAGGGAAGTGCTTATAAGGCTACAGCCGATTTCCGCAACAACGGTTATCCGCAGATATGGAGCGCCGTCGACGGATCGGTCACCGTACCCGAATATGAGAAGGCCGACGGCCGCACGCGGGTGAAACTCGACCTGCCGGCAGCCGGCTCATGCTTTGTAGTCTTCACCGACAAACCGACAGGGCAGCCCACACACCGCAACGCAACGGCATCCATCGACCTCGACCGCCCATGGACGCTTTCATTCCCCGCAGGCTGGGGCGCACCCGAAAGCATAAACCTCGACGAACTCAAGCCCTGGTGCGACATCGACACGCTCGGCGCCGAGGCCCGCGCCTTTGCAGGCACAGCCACATACACAACCACTTTCGACATAAAAGACCTCAGGCCCGGCACAAGCTATACCCTCGATCTGGGCCGTGTGGCCGACATTGCCGATATCACCGTCAACGGCCAGTCAGCAGGCATACTCTGGTGCGAACCCTACACCACCGACATATCCAAGTATCTGCGAGAAGGCACCAACGAACTGTCGATAAAGGTAACCGGCACATGGTTCAACCGCCTTGTCTACGACGCCGGCCTCCCCGCCGACCAACGCAAAACATGGAATCTCCGCAGCCCTTCGCCACAGTCGGACCTTCAGCCAACCGGCCTCCTCTCCCCCGTCAAAATAGTTTATTGATAGTTCCGGCAAACAATCATTACATAATTATAATGAAGCCTAACGTCTGTCGCACAGGAGTTAGGCTTCATTTTATAGAGAATGTAGTTGTCTCGCAACCCGCTCTCGCGGGTTTTAGTTTCTTGAGAAGGTGACCAATCGCAGGGTCTCGCTTCGCTCCACCCTGCGCTATTGTCCAGGCACCCGCTCACCGCGGGTGCTTGCGCCCGGCGTTCAGAAGACCAGGACGAAACCGCCGTTGGGAGCGACTTCGATTGTGGATTTGGGTTTGTAGAGTGTTTTGGTGAATTTGAGGCCGGGAGCGTCGACGTAGAGCTCAGCTGTTTTACCTTCGAGTCCGAGAGGCGCAAGGTCGGGACGCAGTTTGAGAGGCTTGTCGGTGGCATTGACGCCGGCTATATACCAGCGGCCCTTGTTGCAGCGGGCAAGCACCACATACCGGCCGGGGTAACCATCGATAAAGCGGGTGTCGTCCCATGTGGTCGGCACGGCCTTCATAAAGTCGATAGCTTCGGCAGGAGCATCGGTGAGGTTGTTGGGTGCCAAAGCGAAATTCTGCACCGGATTCTGGAAAAGTATCGAAGTTGCGAGCTGGAATGCATCGCCGGTAACACGGCGTGTGCCGCCGTCGTTGCCGCGGTTGAGACGCTTGTTGAGCACCGTTCCGCCGTACTCCATAATGGCAACCGAATTGCGGATAAAAGGATGCAGGGTGGCATGAAGAGCCTCCTTGTCGCAGAAATCCTGACCGAATACAAGGTTCTCGGAAGCAAGCACAGCCTCACTGCCGACAAAGTTGGGGTACATGCGCTCCCATCCGCGCGGCAGCGTGCAGCCATGGAAAACAACGTCTATGCCATAGTCGGCGGCATCGCTGAGGATGTCTTCATAGAGCCGCATCGTTTCCTGCTTGTCGCCACCGAAAAAGTCGACCTTAATCGAACGTATGCCGTTGTCACGCATCCATTTCATCTCTTTCTTGCGGACTATCGGGCGATCCATGTGGTTGACAGGACTTTGCTCGATATCGTTCCAGTATCCGCTCGACGAATACCACAGAATGGGATTCACACCCTTCGAATGTGCATAAGCAATAAGATCCTCCATGCCCTTGCGGCCGATGTTGTTGTCCCACCAGTTGTCGATAAGCACATTTTCATAGCCCATCTCTGATGCGAAATCGATGAAAGCTCGCTGGTCCTTGTCGTTGATAGAGTTGTCCTGCCACAGCAGCCAGCTCCATGTGCCACGTCCGGTCTGAGCCGGACGGTCGAGGGTATAGCGCGGCTCAACAACATTCCAGGGGGCTGTGGTCTCGACAATGGGAGCGAGACCGGCGCCGACCGTAATGGTGCGCCAGGGCGTCTTGCCGGGGAGCGCTATTGCCGCCGAGGCCGAGCCGTTGCCGTTGTTTTCGCCCGGCATGGGGTATGCTATGGTGTAGAGGCCGTTGTCGTAGTCGCTGAGATGCGAAGCGCAGTAGTAACCGTCGACACCACTTTCCGACAGCAGCGCCCAGCCATCCCCGCCGATACGGAACAGCGCCGGGAAAGTATAGCCGTGGCCGTAGGTCGAAGCAGAATCGAGGGGCGCATCGACGGCATAATATTCCTCATAGCTGGGCTTGGTGCGCTTCCAGCCTATCATCGGGTCGCTCTGCGATGTGACAAAAGCAGTAGACTGCGATGGAAAGCGATATCCGGTAGCCTCCTTCTCTATCACCAGAGCGCGGGTGTCGCCCTGAGCGGGAATGAGATAGCGGAAAGCCACATCGTTGTCGGCAACTTCCCACTCCATGGAGAAGCGGTGCTTGTCGGGGCCGGCGAAGCCTACGGTAAGGCGCGTGGCCTTGTAGTCGATGTTCTTTTTCTTGATTTTATCCTGCGAGAACACACGGTGCACGGTGTCGACTTTCTCCGATACAATGCGAAAACCTTTCGAGAAATTGCCGATGTTGGTATCGAATCCCAGAGGCGAAGGCTCGACAATGGCCTTGCCGTCGTAGTTTATGGAATAGAGAGGCGTAGCGCCACCCGCGTCGATGGTGAGGCGCAGACGGCCGTCGGGGCTGTCGACGGTGACAGCGGCGGCCGACAAAGCTCCCGCTGCAAAGGCGGCAGACAGTAATGTGAATCGGTTCATTGGTTATTTTTTCATGAAAAGTGAATAAGGATCAAGATTGAAATGAGCGAGCACGGCGGCGAGCTGCCGGTCGTTGGCGTTGTTGTCGACATTCTGCCGAGCGAGGCCGGTATCGAGCATGTTGCGGTTGTCGATGTATTCCTTCGCTTCGGGGTGACGCACCGGTATCTTGACAACCGGCGTGCCCTGGCGCCGCGCCATGATATTGAACCATACATCGTCGGCGCCGGGTGAAAGCTTCATGCACAGAGCTGTATCGGCGACCTCCGGCGCAAGGCTGCCGGGGGGATAGAGTGTGCCGGCTCCGCCGAGCACAAAAAGGGCGGCACTTCTTTCGCCGGGTCCGTCATTGCTCCGGTCCCACTTCCGATATGGCAAAAGACGGTTACGACGGTCGAAGGCCACACGATAGGTTTTGGTACTTACTATGGCATGAGGATTGGCAATATGACCCTTTATAAGACGCTCGAGCAGATCGAAGTCGTAGATCATATCGTCGTCGACAGTGACAATGCAGGCGTCGGGCATGGCTTCAAGAGCCGGCAACAGTTTTTTATAGCTGCGAATATCGGGGGTGCGGCGTATCTCCAGACCGCGGGCCTGCTGACGCACAAGCGCTTCGGGCAGCGGCCGCGCCATATCGTCGGGAGCGAGCCACAGCACTATGCGGTTCGGTCGCCACGACTGCTGCATGATGCTCTCGATGGTGAAGCAAACGTCGATGAGCCGCCGCCCATAGCTGGTGAGCGACACCACAACGGGCCGGCCGCAATAATCGCGGTCAGTGACGCCACTGCCGGCGTCGCCGAAGATTATTTTTTCGTATTCGGCGCGCCTGAAGTAATAGGGAAATGCATCGAGCGAATTATGCAGCTCGTGAACCCTGGTAAACAGCGCCTTGAATCGACGTATGGCGGTTTTTATCATCGTGGGATCAGTTTGTAGGCAAAACGGGATACAGTATGGGTGAAGCGGCTCCGCATCAAGGCCAAAGCGACTCTCACCTTTGCCGGAAGACGGTGCGGGGCCAGGAGAGAGGCCGTGCGGCTGCATTCGGCGGCCGCCTGCGCCGACCCCGATATCAAGGCACGCGAAGCGGCATAGGTCATGGCACCGTCGAAATACGGCGCGAGCGCGCTCTTGTCGGCACACAGCTCGTCGGCAAGGCGCAGGGTCAGGGCCACTATACGCGCCGTGAAAACGGCATTTTTAGCCATATTGACAGGCGATGACACGCTGTCGTGCCCCACGCGGTAGGCAAGCACAGGCGCAGGGTCGTAGGCTATGCGGCCGTTGGCGGCCATAAGCACTTCGAGCTGCAGGTCCTCGCAAGGGAGGTCGCGGCCATAGAAAAACTCGGAGTATTTCTGCGTGAGCGCTATCGCGGTATCACGACGGTACATCGAAGTGCACAGATGTATGAAAAACTCGCTTCGGCGGTGCTGCAGGAGCAGCGGCACCGCTTCGCCGGCCTCGACAACGCCGGCCGACGCCGGCTTGGCATAGCCGCTCGGCTCGCTCATGCTTCCGTCTGGATGCAGGAAACACCATGCGCCATGACACAGCACTATCGACGGATCGGAGTCCATCAGCGCCGCCTGACGTGCGAGTTTACCGGTATCGGTCCACACATCGTCGCCGGCGAGGTCGGCTATGTAGCGGCCACGGCATTCGTAGAGCGTGTCGAAGTAGTTGTCGGCCACACCCTTGTTTTCGGCATTGAAAATGGCCCGCACTCGGTCGGGATAGCGTGCGGCATATGAGCGCACTATGTCGGCGGTGCCGTCGGCGGAACAGTCATCGGACACCACAATCTCGAAGTCGAAATCGGTGCGCTGGGCCAGTATGGAGTCGAGAGCGGCACCGACGGTGTCCTCGTGATTATAAGTGCATACTATTACCGATACCTTAGGCTCCATCACTGTCTGTTTTCTGTCATTTCCATTTCCGTAGCTGTAAGAGGCCATATATTGCGGTAAAAGCCTATCCACTGCATGTCGTTTTCCTCGAAAACTACATCGCGCGGTATACTGAAATCAATCTCGCGGTCGGCCATATGACGAGCTACCGTTCCGGGGAGTATCTTCTTATGAAGGATAAATCTTGCGGGATGCTTCTTCGACTGCACCATAAGCCACGCCTGCGGAGCGACTTCGACAATTACATTGGTATCGGCATCGGCAGGGATGTTTCGCAGTGCCTCGGGGCGGATTTTAATATCCGCCAAACCCGGAGTGCGCAGACGCGACTCGAGCACATGGCCCTGGTGAGCGTTCCTGACCCACCATATATGCTCGGAAAAAACAGTGTCGGGCAGATAGACAACACCGTCGGCCGACGCCGCGTAAGTTTCGTAGATACGGTTGTCGGTATCGTTGAATTTCTTTGTATCCACCGCATGCCATGCCACCGATACCAAAGCAATAAGCACAAGCACGGCGTTCGCCACAACCGAGAGATGTTTTTTCGCGACAAGAGCCAGTGCGGCCATAACAATGCACAGATTGGCCATAAACACCATACGCGCACCCCACTGATAGCCGGTGACTGTGCCGAGTGAATAATTAACCGCTACCAGCACCACCAAAAACAGGACTTCGGGCGTAAACGCTATTTCGGCTGAATGCCGGCGCGACCACGCTACGCAGGCACACAATGCAGGCACAAACAATGCCGGAATAAAAAAATAGTAAGTTCCGAGAGTATGACGGGTGGCATAGGAAACCTCGCCAAGACGTAGCCAGTTGCCCGGCGCTGCCACCAGTATTATCGCTGCTATACCGAATGTTACCGCAGCCACCCACTGGGCCGGCGTGAGGCGGAAACGGCGACGCAGGGCATACGCCGCCATGGCAAAGCATATGGGGATGGAGAAACTCTCGTTGCACTCGCCACAGAGGAAGCTGTAGATTCCTATAAATATCAGCATCCATGCCGAATAGCTGCGACCGCTGAAAAATATCATGAGCCAGCCGACAATCGCGGTGGCAGTCCAGGCATAGTTGATCTGAAATGGCGGATCGATCCGCACCTGAAGCAGCATTATCAGGATAAGGGCGCAGGCGCTCACCGACACAGAGAGCGATTTCGAGCCCCGGGTAGCAAAGCGCACCACGAGATACGGCAGCAGGAACCAGATAAGTCCGTTGAAGAGGGCAAACCACACCTTTCCGACCAGTCCGCAGAATATCTGCACGATAAAATGAACCACAAATCGGCCGTTGGTGCCGAAATAGTGGTTGCACTGCGACTCCCATATATCTGCCAGACTGCCTACAGTATCCGACTGGAACTCGTAATCGCCTACCGGATGGATATACTTGTACTCAATGGCATCGGCAAACCAGTTGGAACAGTATGCGAACAGAAACCCGATGATACCCGTCAGAATCATGGGTATCAGATAGCGGCAGTCGGCAGAGCGGCGTGTGGTCGGCTGTTCCATATCAAAGCACAAAAGCCACTTCCTTGAATGCGAAGCGGCGGTTGCCGGAAAGTGTGAGCATGCCGTCGGTGCCTACCGACTCTATCGATGCCACGAAACGCTCGCCGTCCGCCGTGACGAAAGGCCACACTCCGTCGCGCCGCCACAGACGGCTCATGTAGCGGGCCGTGAGAGCCTCGGGGTCGGGAGCGGCCTCATAAGCGGCAAGAGCACGGTTGATGGCCCCGCACAGGCTTTCGAGCATGGGCTCGAGAGAGTATTCCCGGCCGGTGAATGTGCGCAGAGATGCCGGATTGGGAGCATCGCTCAGGAAGATAGTCTGGTTTACATTCAGCCCTATGCCAACGATGGCGCGGTCGATATTACGGTCGGTGAGGGTGTTTTCGATAAGGATACCGCATATTTTCTTGTCGCCCACGTAGATATCGTTGGGCCACTTGATGGCGGCACGCAAGGGCAGCGAAGCCTCGGCGAAGACGCCGTCCACAAAGTCGACTATGGCCAGCGACACTATCATCGACAGTTCGAACTGCCTCGAGGCCACAATAGCCTCGGGGCGCAGCAACTGCGAGAACGTGAGATTGGCACCGGGCTCGGCCTCCCATGTGTTGCCGCGCTGACCGCGGCCGGCAGTCTGGCAGCGAGTGGCCACAGTGAAGCCGCCGGGCGCATCGGTGCGCGCGGCAAGCTCGGAGTTGGTCGAGCGGCAGGAGTCGAGCCACTCTATGATCATTCGCTGATGGTGAGGGTACGCGAATCGTCGTCGTTGACGGTAATTTTCACCGACACGGTGTCGTTGGGAAGTGCGGCGGCAATGCGTTCGGGCCATTCGATGAGGCACACAGCACCCGAGTCGAAATAGTCCTCGATGCCCAGCTCAAGAGCCTCCTCGAGAGTCTCCACACGATAGAAATCGAAGTGATAGATGAGTTCGGCGGTAGTGTCTGAGCGGTATTCGTTGATGAGGGCGAAAGTGGGCGATGCGGTTTCCGAGGAATCCACGCCCAGGACCTCGCACAGAGCGTTGATAAAGGTGGTCTTACCGGCGCCCATGTCGCCGTAGAATGCGAAAACGGTATTGTCGCCCATTTCGGCGGCGAACTGGCGCGCAGCTTCGGGAAGAGCTGCCAGCGAGGGTACTTCTATAGTCTTCATAATATTCAACTGTTTTTAGGAGAGAGAGTTATTAGCGGGACCAGCATTTCCTCCATGGATATTCCGCCATGCTGGAAAGTACCGGTGTAGTATTGCACGTAGTAGTTGTAATTGTTGGGATAGGCGAAGAAATCGTCGCGGGCGGCGAAGATATATGTGGTCGATACATTAGGCGCGGGCAGCCCGAAACGGTGCGGATTCTTGACTTCAAACACCTGCCGGGCGTTGTAAGCCAGATTTTTGCCGAGCTTATAGCGAAGATTGGTGTTGGTGTTGCGGTCGCCGACCACCTTGATGGGGTTATTGACGCAGATGGTGCCGTGGTCGGTGGTCAGTACTATCTTGTAACCCTTCTCGGCTATACGCCTGAAAATCTCCATAGCCGACGAATGGCGGAACCACGCCTCGGTAAGATCGCGGTAGGCGGCATTGGTGCCGGCGAGTTCGCGGATCATCTTCGACTCGGTGCGCGCATGCGACATCATGTCGATGAAATTGAATATGATGATGTTGAGATCATTTGCCTCAAGACGGTCGAACTCGCGGAGCAGACGTTCGCCGGCGGCGCTGTCGTTGATCTTGTTGTAGGAGAATTTATGATTGCGGCGATAGCGTTCGAGCTGTGTGGCTATGAGCGGCGACTCGTTGATATTCTTGCCCTCTTCGGAGTCCTCGTCGACCCACAGGTCGGGGAAAAGCTTCTCGATCTGCGCCGGCATCAGGCCCGAGAAAATGGCATTGCGGGCATACTGTGTGGCGGTGGGTAAGATAGATGTGTACAGGTGCTCGTCGATATTGAACATGTCGCCGAGCAGAGGCTTGACGGTGCGCCACTGGTCGAGGCGGAAATTGTCGATGAGGATAAAGAATACTTTCTCGCCGGCATCGAGCAGCGGGAAGACCGTGGTGGGGAAAATGCGCGGACTCATCAGAGGCGCGTCGGCACCGGTACAGCCGTCGGCCACCCAGTCCTCGTAGCGGCGTCGCACCCACTTGTAGAACTCGGAGTCGGCCTCCTTTTTCTGCGTTTCGAGCAGTTCGTCCATGCTCGAACCGGCACCCGCGAGTTCCATTTCGCGGAATACAAGACGGTCGTAGAGGGCATACCAGTCGTCGATAGTGTCGGCACTGTTGATGAGCATACTCAGATTGCCGAAATCCTCGCGGTAGTCGCGCTGCGTTTTCTCCTGCACGAGCTGGTCGGCATGCAGATGCTTCTTGATGGCTATGAGTATCTGGTTGGGATTGACAGGCTTGATGAGATAGTCGGCAATCTTGCTGCCTACGGCCTGGTCCATGATATTCTCCTCCTCGCTCTTGGTTATCATTATGACCGGGATATGCGGCAGACGCTGCTTTATCATCGACAGCGTTTCCAGACCGGTGAGACCGGGCATATTCTCATCGAGGATTATAAGGTCGAACGGCTCGGAGAAAGCCATGTCGAGAGCGTCGCGGCCATTGTTGGCCGTGGTTACATCGTAGCCCTTGTTACGCAAAAACAGCAAGTGGGGCTTGAGCAGGTCGATTTCGTCGTCGGCCCAGAGTATTCGTTGCTTCGTATTCATTCCTCGCAAAAATACTCAATTCGCCCCAATCCTGCAACACGCCCACAAATTTTGACCATGGCAGACAGCCGGTCAAACCTTTCAAATGATTGACAGCTTTCGCTGAAATGTCTGCCGTCGGGATAAAACTCGATTCTGAAAGCAACTTAACCTTGCTCACAGGAATGACTATAGGAACCTACCCGATAACTTCCCATGTGCCGGATTTCAAATTTCCAACACGCTTGATTCTATTTTCCGACTTCAGCACATCTATAATTCTGAACAGTGTTCTGCGAGGAATATTCAATGCCTCGGATATCTGCCTGACGCTAATACGCTTATTGTGTCTCATCATCTCGACAATGGCGTCCTTTCGGTTGGCATCTTCACTGGTGCCATTATTGGTGCCATCATTGGTGCCAACGTCATTGTTATTGGTGCCACTTTCAGTCGGGCCCACTGTGCCATTTTCTATGATATCGGCGTTCCTGACAATAACCTTGAATGTAGTGTAATCTCCGAGAAGAAACTCTGCCGGGGCATTTCCATTATCTTCAAGTAGCATTGAAACGGTATTAATACCGCTCCCAAAGCGATTTACATAACCAAGATTGAGCATTATCTCAGCTATATTGGGATTGCGATAATCGGTCTCGTCGGGAAAATTTTCCAGATTGACTTTGCCGTAAAGATTGCCTGGATTGTCAATCTCTATACGGTTACTATACTCATAAAACTTAATCGGAGAATTATTGCCATTGTAGGCACGGTGCATCACGGCATTCATGGCAAGCTCTCGGATGGCTTCCCATGGATAATTAATGCGAGGTTCCTCACGCAATACACTGACAAATTCCGGACGTTTGTTCTCGATGGAATACTTGATGAAATATTCCAGTTCTTTCAGCATGGAAAGTAGATTGCCTTTGAAGCGATTTTCTTTCAGTACCTTTGTGGCACGTGTAGCTCCTGCGAACTTCACATATTGGATATATGCGCCCGGAATAAAATATTGCGGGTCGATTCCCAACAATAGGATTCCCGCATAGGTAGGACAATTAAATCGCGTGTCAAAAAGACGTAACGATGCCATCTGCTGAATAGGGGTGCGCTTGTCTTTGGCTAATGTCGCAGGCGATACAGCCTTTGGCAAATACTCATTCCTGAATAGCTCAACATCTATGTCTGCAATAGTCGCTTCCCGGCATGGACGACCATCGAAAGAGGAACTGTGTATCTGTCCTTTTTCGGTGAGTATTCGTTCCTCCTCTGTATTCGCCTCAGCCTTCCTCGCTCCGATTCTAATCCAAATTACTCCCTTGTATCGAACAGGTGTATCTTCACTTGGTTGAACCTCTATAACCGCAACCTCTCCTTCTGGGAATACCTCTTTATAAACCATCATTGCCGGTGGCGGAAGAATCGTTCCGGAATTGCGGAGTCCGGCGTATGAACGGAGTTGTTCATCCGTAAACGTCTGTCCATCGAGATTGCCGTCATCATCGGCACCAATCACGAAATAACCCGGCTTCTTAGTATTGCGGATATCATTGGCAAACGAGCATATCGCCTCCGACATCTTTTTTGTATTATCGACGGATAATGTGCGCTCCACACGCTCATTCTCAATATCGCTTAACAGCAATCGTATCTCATCTTTCGTCAGAGGCATATCTTTTATTCTTAAATTGCAAATTTACTCATAATTCGCAAGTTATACAACCCCTCTTTGCCGAATAGATGCGTAAGACGTAAGTAGTTTTCAGGCGGAGACCTGGACGGGGAGGCCGGTGGCGCGGCGGATGCGGGCGGCGATGGCTTCGAGTTCGGGGAGAGTGATGCGGCGGAGCGTTGTTTCGGGTGTGGGGCGGTCGATGGTGTATATCATTATCTCGCGGGGGGAGATGGCGCGGTAGGCCTCGATGAGGGCGTCGACCTCAGTGTCGGTGGTGTTGTCGATGGCCACGCCATCGTGTTCTCCGCGGGTAAACATGGTCTGTATGATGCCCGTGCCCGCGAATTGCCGGAGGCCGTCGATGGTCTTGGCAACGGTATAGCCCCGCGCGGGACGGTCGAGCAGTCGGGCGGTTTCCTCGAAGGCGCTGTCGAGCTTGAGGATATTGTTGTCGACCCGGCACAGCGCATCGGCCACAGACTTGTCGGCAATGCGGGTGGAGTTGGTGAGAACGCTGATTTTCACCTCGGGGAAATACTTGTCGCGCAGGGCGATGGTATCGTCGACAATTCCGGCAAAATCGGGATGAAGCGTAGGCTCCCCGTTACCCGAGAAGGTGATTACGTCGAGCGGCTTGCCGTTCTCGCGGAGGAATATCAGTTTTTCCTCGAGCAGGCGTGCCGTCTGCTCGCGCGAAGGAAGTCCGGTTGTACCGTGGCCCTGGGCATTGTAGCCGGCCTCGCAGTAGATACAGTCGAACGAGCATATTTTACCGTCGTTCGGCATAAGGTTTACGCCAAGCGACGAACCGAGCCGCCGTGAATGTATCGGCCCGAAAATGGTTTCGTGGAAGAGAACGGTTTGCAAAGTTTCTTTGAATTAGAGAGTATTTATTTTCCTTGTGAAAATGCGGGTAAGAGCTGCGATAGCCAGTCCGACGGCCACGACAGTGACGAGCACCAGACCCACGTCGCCCCACTCCAGATGCACCGGGTAGGCGTCGACCGACAGAGCCGACGGGTCGCCGTCGAGCTTTATCAGCCCGAAGTGTTCCTGAAGCAGCGACAGCCCTACGCCCAAAACAGCGCCAACGACACCGCCGGCGGCCGTAATGAGGCAAGCAAGCCACGCAAAAACGGCCCTGACCGCGCCCTGCGAGGCGCCGAGCGCGCGCAGTGTAAGCATATTGTCGCGCTTTTCGATTACCAGCAGCGACAGGGTCGACACGATGTTGAACGACGCTATAAGGAGTATGAACACCATCATGAGAAAAGTGACCCACTTCTCGATGGCGATCATACGGAAAGTATCGGCCTGCTGACGGTCGCGGGTAAGGACGGCGAACGCCCCGCCTGCAATGGCTTCCACCGCCGCCTGCACGGCCGGCAGTTTTGCGGCCGAAGCAACAGATATGTCGATGGACGATGCCTCACCGCCGGTGTACTCAAGCAGGCGGCGAAGAGGATCGAGAGGCACAAAGACGCAGTCGTTATCGTACTCCGGCTGGTCGATCTGGAATACTCCGCTCACCACCACCGGCATATTGCGATAGGCAGCCGCGGGATTGGCCGGATTGATACGGCCCACACGGCGCGGCACATAGACCGAAGCGCGCGAGTCGTCGCCGGGCCGCAGCCGGCTGTTGAGCGCCACACCCACCGAAAGCTGCACCGCCGCTATGGTATCGGGCCCTATGACTGCATGGGTGGCATAGACACCGTCGATGAGCATGCTGTCGATGCCTTCGGCTCCGTATTCCACCGGGTCGATGCCGATGAGGCGTACGGGCTGCTGATGGTCGGGAGCCACAAGAAGGGCACGCTCGGCAAGCACCGGCATGGCCGAAGCCACACCGTCGAGCGCCGCGATGGCGGCTGCAAGCGAATCGGCCTGCGCGAATGCCTTGCCCTCGAGCGGCACGACCTTAAGGTCGGGATCGATACGCCCCAGGCGGTCGCCGGCAAGCGAGGTGAAACCGTTGAAAACCGACAGCACCACCACTATGGCCATAGTGGCAACGGCCACCCCGGCTATCGAAATGACCGAGATGACGTTGACGGCTCTGTGCGATTTCGGCGCAAAGAGATAACGCAGGGCAATGCGAAAGGATAGCATTCCGTTGAGAGCGGGTCGAAGGAGTATTAAGTTTAAAGAGTTAAGATATTAGTCTTTTTGGGAAGGGTGGATAGAGTATTGGGTTTAATGAGTTAAGAGAATGGTTTTTGCGGCGTGGCTATTATCTTAACTTTTTCAACTCATTACTTCTTTAACCCTATTTCGACAACAATGAATCGATGTTTTCGATATAGTCGAGGCTGTCGTCGAGATAGAACTGCAGCTCGGGTACCTTGCGGAGCTGATGGCGTACTATCTGCGCGAGTTCATAGCGCACTGTCTGGCGCGAGGCCTCGATATTTTCTATCACTTCCTTGGCTTTTTCCGAAGGGAATACCGACAGATATGCCTTGGCCACGGAGAGATCGGGCGACACGCGCACGGCGCTCACCGACACGATTACACCATGAGTCTTGGCGGTCTGGCGCCGGAATATTTCGCTGAGTTCTTTCTGAAGAAGACGGGCGATTTTGGCTTGACGGGTTGATTCCATACTGTTCTATATGTTAAGATGCAGGCGACATTGCCTGCATCTTAAAAAACAATCGGCCGGACCAAAGGTTAGTCGATGATGTCGAAACCGGTGTATTTACGCAGGCATTCGGGCACCACGATGCCTTCGGGAGTCTGGTTGTTCTCCAGAAGAGCGGCCATTATTCGGGGCAGGGCCAGAGCCGAGCCGTTGAGAGTGTGGCAGAGGTGAGTCTTCTTGTCGTCGCCACGATAGCGGCATTTGAGGCGGTTGGCCTGATATGTCTCGAAATTGGATACCGACGATACCTCGAGCCAACGGCCCTGGGCGGCGGAGTATACCTCGAAGTCGAATGTTATTGCCGATGTGAAGCTCATGTCGCCGCCGCACAGACGGAGTATGTGCCAGGGCAAACCGAGCTTTTCGAGAAGACCCTGCACATGGGCTTTCATCTCCTCGAGAGCGGCGTAGCTGTTCTCGGGTTTCTCGATGCGTACTATCTCGACCTTGTCGAACTGGTGCAGGCGGTTGAGGCCGCGCACATCCTTGCCGTAGCTGCCGGCCTCGCGGCGGAAGCATGCCGAGTAGGCGCAGTTTTTGACGGGGAGCTTGTCGGAGGGGATGATAACATCGCGGTAGAGGTTGGTCACAGGCACCTCGGCGGTAGGTATGAGATAGAGCTTGTCGAGATTCACAAAGTACATCTGGCCTTCCTTGTCGGGAAGCTGGCCTGTACCGTAGCCCGAAGCCTCGTTGACTACATAGGGAGGCTGCACCTCGAGATATCCGGCGGCGGAAGCCTCGTCGAGGAAGAACTGGATTAGGGCGCGCTGCAGCTTGGCGCCTTTGCCGAGATACACGGGAAAACCGGCACCTGTGATCTTCACACCGAGGTCGAAGTCGATGAGATTGTACTTTTTGGCGAGGTCCCAGTGAGGCAGGGCGTCGGGGCCGAGGTCGGGCATGGGGCCGCCGGTCAGTTCCACCACATTGTCGGCAGCTGTCTTGCCTTCGGGCACGGCCTCGCACGGAATGTTGGGAATATTGAGAAGTTCGTTGCGGATAGCGTCTTCGGTGCGTGCCAGCTCGTCGGCTATGGCTTTCTGCTCTTCCTTGAGCACGGCCACGGCTTCCTTAGCGGCTTCGGCCTCGTCGCGGCGTCCTTCTTTCATAGCCTTGCCGATAGCGTCGGCCTTGCGCTTGAGGTCGGCGGCGGCGTTGTCGTTGCGAAGCTGTAGACCGCGGCGGAGATCGTCGAGGGCCAGAACACGGTTAATGGGCTTCTCTGCATCGAAACCCTTGACGGCCAGACGTCCGATTATATACTTGGGATCGGCCTTTATCTGCTGGAGTGTAAGCATTTTGTAGTTAGTTTAGGAAAGGAGTTCGCGTACTTTGGCGGAGATTGCCTTGCCGTCGGCACGGCCGGCGAGAGCCTTGGTGGCCACACCCATCACCTTGCCCATCTGGGCGGCCGATGTGGCGCCGGTTTCGGCTATGATCTTTTTGAGAGCCTCGGTAAGCTCCTCGTCGGTGAGAGCCTTGGGCAGATAGGTCTCGATAACGGCCAGTTCGGCCAGTTCGGTCTCGGCGAGGTCGGCGCGGTTCTGCTCCTGATATATTGAAGCGCTCTCGCGACGCTGTTTGGCCATCTTGACCAGTATCTTCATGGCAGCATCATCGGTAAGTTCGCCGTTGGCGCCGGGAGCTGTCTTGGCTTCGATAAATTCCTTCTTGATGCCGCGGAGCGCCTGCAGGCGCACCTTATCCTTGGCCAGCATAGCGGCCTTGATATCGGCTTCGATTTGAGAATAAAGATTCATTTGTAGTTAACGCTTTGTTTCAGACCGCAAAAATACAAAATTTTGGTGAAACAAGGAATTCAAATAGGAGATTAGGGAATTTAGGAGGTCAAGAAGATAGGAAAATAGGAGGTTAGGATGGTAGGAGATTAGGAGATGGTAAGAGGTTAGGAAGTTAGGAAGAAAAGGAGGTTAGGAAGTCGTTAGGGAGGCAGGAAATTATGAGAGAAAAAATCATCGCCTCTATCCTTTCCTTCTAACTTCCTATCCTCCTTTTCTCCTTAATCTCCTACCCTCCTAACCTCCTATCTTCCTAATCTCCTATTTTCCTAATCACCTATCTTCCTAATTTCCTAAATCACCACCGGGGGATTTCGATATCGTCCTTTGCGGGAAGTGAGGGGAATTTGGCGTGGGGCTCGGTCTGATACCAGAACGAAGTCGACGAAATATCCGATTTCTGATTGTTGTAGCGCCAGTCATGACGCCATCCGAGATCCTGTATCGTCACCTTCAGATCCTTGTCGAAACGTATCGGATCGAGAATATGCCATCTATAGAGGCCGAACGAGGTTACCGCACGGTAAAGGCCATCGGGCCTCAGCACCTGATGCATGCCGGCATAGGGCGTAGTATACTCCTGATACTGATGTGTTTTCTGATTCTCGAAGTTATATGATCCGCAGAAATAGTCTTCAGTACCCGTACCGCATATAGTGGGAAATTTCTTGTCGCCGTCGATATAGAACTTAATCTCACCTTCGCCCCACCAGCAGTTGTCGTGGACGCGCCAAGCCAGATAGGTGCCTACATACTGGCCCTTGCCTTTGACACCGTCAAGAAGCGTATGAAGTGAGCCTTGTGTCGGATTGGAGCGACGGAACTGAGCATGGAAATACGCCGCATCCTCGGGCACATCGGTGAGAGTATAATTTATCTGGTAGTAGAGGCGCATCTCCTCGGCATTGTTGATATTCTCGATGGTGATACGGGCCTTCTTGCGGAAAGGCATCTGCCAGTAGCAGTTGAAAGCGCTGCCCGGATTGACACATACAGCGAGCGACGACAACTGTGCGTATTCATTGTATGCGCTGCAGAAGAAATCGCCCACCGGGCATTCTACCGACGGCTCAGTCTCATCATCCCAGTACATTCGCAATATCGACAGACGCCAGTTGCCCGTCGGAGTCATCCAAATCTGCTGAATGGCTCCCGAACCATTTATTTCGGCTATGGTGATTGTCTCGCCGGGTTTGACTATTATGTAGGGGTTCACTTTCCATCCCACACCGAGGTCGCGGGCGTTGACTGCGGCATTTGCCACATTGCGTGTATCCTTGTCGCGAACAGGGTCGGCCATTCCGCCCTTGCCTTTTTCACCGGTGAAGTTTTCGGGACTGATTGAACGTGTCTGCGCATTCGACAACATTGGAAGAGTGCTCATGTTCATATCCAGCCCATTGAATGTATAGTTACTCTGGGCCACGGCAGATGTGGCGAGCAAACCCATCACTGCAAGCAATAACGGTTTAAAATTCATGATAAAAGATTTTATTGGTTTGATGCCGCAAAGATAGCAGGAACCGGCAAGACCTATGTATACGACAATGATAAAAGTGTCGCCGATACTGACACATACAACAAAGGCCACACAGCATGTGCATGGCCTTTGTCATTAATATGGTATTGCAATTATTCCACTGTCCAGGTCTCGCCTGCGAGAATCATGTCGCGGAGAGTGTCGAAGCCTTTGCGGGCGCGTACTTCCTCGACCTGTGCGGTCACACCGGCGTCGTAGGTCACGGCCTCGACATCGCGGATCACACCGAGCGCCAGGGGCAGCGAGTGGCCGTCCATCATGGCGAGCTGCTGATGCAGGAAATTCGACTGCGTGTGGGCGTCGTGCACCAGCACATCGTCGAGGGTGTAGCCGTCCTCGCCGATTGTCACGGCCTTGAGCAGGAATCCGTCGCGCACCAGGCCCTTGTCCTTGTTCTTGCCGAAGATCATCTTCTCGCCGTGGCGCAGCAGGATTGTGCGGTCGGCGCGCACTTCGCGATCGGTTATCTCGTTGTGTATGCCGTTGTTGAATATCACGCAGTTCTGGAGTATCTCCACCACCGATGTGCCCTTGTGGCGTGCGGCGGCTGCGAGCACTTCCTGCGAAGTGGCCAGCTCTACATCGATGCTGCGGGCAAAGAAGTTGCCGCGGGCGCCGAACACAAGCTCAGCCGGTATGAACGGATCCTCGACCGTGCCGTAGGGGCTCGATTTCGACACGAATCCGCGGTCGCTCGTAGGCGAGTACTGGCCCTTGGTGAGACCGTAGATCTTGTTGTTGAACAGCACGATATTGATGTCGATATTGCGGCGTACGGCGTGGATGAAATGGTTGCCGCCGATGGCGAGGCCGTCGCCGTCGCCCGATATCTGCCATACTGTCATCTCGGGGTTGGCCACCTTGTAGCCCGTGGCTATGGCGGCGGCGCGTCCGTGGATGGTATGGAAGCCGTAGGTGTTCATGTAGTAGGGCAGGCGCGAGCTGCAGCCAATGCCCGATATCACGGCCGTCTTGTAGGGCGGTACTCCCAGGGTGGCCATGGCCTTGTGGAGAGTGTTCAGGATGGCATGGTCGCCGCAGCCGGGGCACCAGCGCACCGCCTGTTCGCTTTTGTAGTCGGCTGCTGTATATTGTATGGAGTCCATTTTTGTAGAATTATGAATTATGGATTAAGAATTATGAATCAGGAATTCATAATTTCTGCGGTTTTTTCCACCACTTCGCCCACGCTGAACGGCTGTCCCTGGATTTTGTTGATGCGGAAGAACTGCCGCCCGGGGAAACGTGCCTGGAGATAGTCGGCGAACATGCCGGTGTTGAGTTCGGCCACTATCACGCGGCTGTAGCGGGCCAGCACCTCGCCGGTGTTGGCGGGCAGCGGGTTGATGTAGCGGAAATGTGCGAACGCCACCTTGTGGCCCCGGCGGCAAAGTTCTTCGGCGGCAGTGCGCAGATGGCCGTAGGTACCGCCCCAGCCCACAAGGAGTGTGTCGGCATCGGGGTCGCCGAGGACTTCGAGTGCGGGTATGTCGTCGGCGATGCGGGCTATTTTCTCGCGGCGGAGCATCACCATCTTTTCGTGGTTGGCGGGGTCGGTGGAGATAGCGCCGGTCACGGCGTCTTTTTCGAGGCCGCCCAGACGGTGGGTAGCGCCTTCGGTGCCGCCCACGGGCCAGTAGCGGCCGAGGTTTTCGCGGCGAACATAGGGGCGCCACGAGCCGTCGGCAAGCATTTCGGCAGGCACGTCGGGTGTCTTGATGGCCGGATATTCATCGGCATCGGGTATACGCCAGGCCGACGAGCCGTTGCCTATGAAAGCGTCGCTGAGCAGTATCACCGGAGTGCTGTGCTCCACGGCTATGCGGCAGGCCTCGAATGCCATGGTGAAGCAGTCGGTAGGCGATGCCGGTGCCACCACGGCCACAGGCGACTCGCCGTTGCGGCCATAGAGAGCCTGCATGAGGTCGGTCTGCTCGGTTTTGGTGGGAAGACCGGTCGAGGGACCGCCGCGCTGCACGTCGATAACCACAAGGGGCAGCTCGGCGATCACGGCCAGGCCGATGCCTTCGCTCTTGAGGGCGAGGCCCGGGCCCGAGGTCGATGTCACGGCGAGGTTGCCGGCAAAGGAAGCGCCTATGGCCGAGCATACGCCGGCGATTTCGTCCTCCATCTGGCAGGCTTTCACGCCCAGGTCCTTGCGCTTGGCAAGCTCATGGAGTATGTCGGTGGCCGGGGTGATGGGGTAGGAGCCGAGGAACAGCGGACGGCCGCATTTCTCGGAAGCCATGATCAGGCCCCACGCCGTGGCGGTGTTGCCGTTGATGTCGGTGTATACGCCCGGACGCGGATCTTCGGTCTCGACCTTGTAGGTCGATACAGAGGCGTGGATGTTGTGGCCGTAGTCGTAGCCGGCCTGCAGCACCAGGGCATTGGCCTCGTAGACTGCGGGCTTTTTGGCGAATTTTTTCTTCAGATGGCGGAGCGCGCCTTCGAGCGGACGGTCGAACAGCCAGCACACCAGACCGAGCACGAAGATATTGCGGCACTTGAGTACGCTCTTGTTGTCCAGGCCGCTGTCGGCCAGGGCTGCCTTAGTCATTGTTGTTACGGGCACTTCCACTATCTGTGCCTTGATGCCGAGCTCCTCGAAGGGACGGTCGGTGGCATACTGGGCCTTCTTGAGGTCGCTTTCGCGGAACGAATCGATATCGACCACGATCACGCCGCCGGGCTTGAGGAAGCGGTGATTGGTCTTGAGGGCGGCGGCATTCATGGCCACCAGCACGTCGCAGGCGTCGCCGGGAGTATGCACGCCCGTGCCTACGCTTACCTGGAAACCCGACACACCGCTCAGCGAGCCCTGCGGGGCGCGGATTTCGGCAGGATAGTCGGGGAATGTGGACACCTGATTGCCAAGACCGGCCGATACATTGGTGAAGATGTTGCCCGCGAGCTGCATTCCGTCGCCGGAGTCACCCGAAAAGCGTACAACCACCTTGTCGAGAACCTTTACATTAGTTTTCTCCAACATGACTAAGTTTATATGATAATTTGTGTTTGTGTGTTAATTCATTAGATTTAAGACATATGGGCGGCACGAATCGCGCCGTGCCCTAATCGCACCGCAAAGGTAAGAATTATTTAGACATTCCAAGCCCTTTGCCGAAAATTATCTCTGCAACTTTAACACATTGGCTCCGCCAAACCCTGCACCATCATCTCCACAGACATGCACCCGCGGCGAGCGGGTGGTCGGACAATAGCACAGGGTCTCGCTTCGCTCCACCCTGCGATTCATTCCCCCCCAAAAAAAAATGCAAAACCCGCGTGAGCGGGTTGCGAGACCCCTGCTTTGGCTGCATCTCGTCTTAGAACGCTATTACTTCGCCAATTAGCTTCAATACTTCCACCGGCCAAACCTTCATTTGTTAATAAAATTTAAAACAAACTATTGCGTCTTGACCTTTACAAATTTTATGTTTATTATTGCAAAATAAACCATTCTATTCCGGAATATCCTAAAATAGCCAAATCTAAACCAAATTTCAGCTTATGAAAATTTACTCTCTTAAACCAAAAGTGGCATTCATCGGCGCATGTCTCGCCTCTGCCCTCCTGCTTTCGGCATGCTCCGGCGATGAGCCGGTATCCACTCAGATTGAACCGGTATCTGTATCTGCCAAATCAGATATCCGGAGTGTCGAAGAAGCTTGCGATATCGCAATCGCGTTCCTCAGCGCCGACTCCGACGCACCTCAGTCACGTTCTGCGTCCGACATCGACAATGTCAAGGTAGGATACGGAACCAATAGCCGAAACAGCACCGATACGCTGTTCTATTCCGTCAACCTTTCCGATAACGAAGGCTTCATTATCGTTTCCGCCCCCAAGGCGGCCGTGCCTGTGCTTGCCTATGTCGAAGCCGGCTCTTACGATCCTGCAGAAACAACGAATAACCCCGGTTTCAACCTTTTCATCGAAAAATCGAAGGAATACACGACCAATGCCTCTTTTACTATTGACACTATCGATATAAAGCCATATAAAAAGCCTTATACCGTTGTCAGAGAGGCCAGACCTCGACTTAAAGTCGAATGGGGTCAATCCTATCCCGAAGGCATACTGTGCCCCAATGGCTTGTGCGGGTGTGACCAAACTGCAATGGCTCAAGTGTTTTCCTATTTCGAACAACCGACAAGTATTGAATTAACATACCCCGGTCATGATGTCGATCGGGTGCAATTGAACTGGTCTGAGATTAAGAAACATCGTGTTTCATGTTACAACGAGTTCTTTTCTCTTAGAACGCATATGGAAAATTGCGATGCAACACAAGAAAGCCATACTGCACTTGCATATCTTTGCAGAGAATTAGGACATCGAAATAATGCAGAATATAAAGATAATAATGGATTCCCGGAGACTTATACCTTAACTGATGCAGTATATTCACTATATAAAACCTTATTGCCGTCCAAAACCTTTACTCCATTTACTAGCTTTAGTGCCACATATTTTAATAGATTAATATCAAATATGAAAACTTACGGAGCTGTTGCTATTTTCAGAGGCAGTACCGATCAGGACAACGGACACTCATGGATATGTGATGGTGGCAAGCACTATGAATACCATACTCAGGCCATTTTACTCAATGGAAAAGAAGATATCCGAAATACTTATTATTTTCATTTTAACTGGGGAGAGTGCGGCGACTCAAACGGATATTTCTTAGGTGATGTATATGACCCTGACCAAGTTCTTCAAGAAGATGAAATACCTGCTCCCGTGAATCCGACTCTGCCACTTTCAATCAGTAGAAGCGGCTATTCAAAAGATGTACACTTTTATATGATATATTGAGAAGAGTTATGAAAAAAATATTTATTTTTATGTCTGTTACTCTCGCCGGTTTGCTGACTGCATGCTCCGGCGATGAGCCTGCTGACAACGGTGGAGGCACCGACAGCGGTGTGACTCCGGTGATAGAGCTGACGGCAGAGGCTAATGAGGCTGCGGCGGCGGTTCGGGATTTTAATATCGATTTCTTCCGCAATGTGGCGCTTGCAGATGACTATAAAGGCAAAAATGTGGCATGCTCGCCTCTGAGCGCCAACATGTTGCTGTGCATGCTTTCGAACGCTGCGTCCGACGAGACCGCAGCAGAGATCGCTTCGGTTCTCGGCTACTCCGGTACCGACGAACTCAACGAACTCTATGCCACTCTTGCAGCCAAACTGCCCTCGCTCGACCCGAAAGCGCAATTAGCCTTCGCAAACTCGGTGTGGTACGAGCAGGAGTTCACTCTCACACCCACTTTCAGCAACATCGCACAGGAGTATTACAAAGCCGACATCTTCAGGCGCGATATGACCGGTAAGTCGCCGAATGTGAAAGAAGAAATCAATTCGTGGGTAAACGACAAGACGCGCGGCCTCATCCGTGATATCACTGTTAAATTACCTGTATACAGTGCTCTCATCAATGCCACCTATTTCAAAGCGGAGTGGAAATATGTTTTCAAAACTAAAAATACAAAGAAAGCGACCTTCCACGGACAGAATGGCGACTCGCAGATCGACATGATGAACCGCGAGGGAGGCTACCTGTATGAGCGTACTGCCGACTATGAAGCAGTTGAGTTGCCCTTCGGCGCCGGAGCTTTCAATGCCACATTTATCCTGCCCTCAGGCGATATTGAAGAACTTATCGAATCCGATGCCCTGAAAGAACTTTGGTCGTACGAGCCGCATAACCGGGGCATAGACATCTCGCTGCCGAGATTCAAGATCGCAGAGAACAAAGAGATAGATCTGAACGACATACTCCACGACATGGGTGTGAAGAGTCTTTTGGCACCGGGACGGGTAAATCTTTTCAATGAACCGCTTTCGGAGGTAGGTTTTCTGGTTCGCCAGAAAACATCTGTCGAGTTTAACGAGCAGGGTGCTGAGGCCGCCACTATCACGTCTGGGCATCTGGTAAATGCCAGTCCCGGCTTTAGACCTGTTACATTCGACCGTCCGTTCATATTCCTCATTACCGAGAAAAGTACAAAAACTATTCTTTTCGCCGGCAAAATCATGGACCTCTGATTAAAAGGCCGTTGACTATTCAACAGGAGTTCATTTTTATATGATATATTGAGAAGAGTTATGAAAAAAATATTTATTTTTATGTCTGTTACTCTCGCCGGTTTGCTGACTGCATGCTCCGGCGATGAGCCTGCTGACAACGGTGGAGGCACCGACAGCGGTGTGACTCCGGTGATAGAGCTGACGGCAGAGGCTAATGAGGCTGCGGCGGCGGTTCGGGATTTTAATATCGATTTCTTCCGCAATGTGGCGCTTGCAGATGACTATAAAGGCAAAAATGTGGCATGCTCGCCTCTGAGCGCCAACATGTTGCTGTGCATGCTTTCGAACGCTGCGTCCGACGAGACCGCAGCAGAGATCGCTTCGGTTCTCGGCTACTCCGGTACCGACGAACTCAACGAACTCTATGCCACTCTTGCAGCCAAACTGCCCTCGCTCGACCCGAAAGCGCAATTAGCCTTCGCAAACTCGGTGTGGTACGAGCAGGAGTTCACTCTCACACCCACTTTCAGCAACATCGCACAGGAGTATTACAAAGCCGACATCTTCAGGCGCGATATGACCGGTAAGTCGCCGAATGTGAAAGAAGAAATCAATTCGTGGGTAAACGACAAGACGCGCGGCCTCATCCGTGATATCACTGTTAAATTACCTGTATACAGTGCTCTCATCAATGCCACCTATTTCAAAGCGGAGTGGAAATATGTTTTCAAAACTAAAAATACAAAGAAAGCGACCTTCCACGGACAGAATGGCGACTCGCAGATCGACATGATGAACCGCGAGGGAGGCTACCTGTATGAGCGTACTGCCGACTATGAAGCAGTTGAGTTGCCCTTCGGCGCCGGAGCTTTCAATGCCACATTTATCCTGCCCTCAGGCGATATTGAAGAACTTATCGAATCCGATGCCCTGAAAGAACTTTGGTCGTACGAGCCGCATAACCGGGGCATAGACATCTCGCTGCCGAGATTCAAGATCGCAGAGAACAAAGAGATAGATCTGAACGACATACTCCACGACATGGGTGTGAAGAGTCTTTTGGCACCGGGACGGGTAAATCTTTTCAATGAACCGCTTTCGGAGGTAGGTTTTCTGGTTCGCCAGAAAACATCTGTCGAGTTTAACGAGCAGGGTGCTGAGGCCGCCACTATCACGTCTGGGCATCTGGTAAATGCCAGTCCCGGCTTTAGACCTGTTACATTCGACCGTCCGTTTATATTCCTCATTACCGAAAAGAGCACAAACAGCATTCTTTTCGCCGGCAAAATCATGAACCTGTAAGATTAGAAAGTTAATGAGCGGGGCAAGCCGGTGCGCTTGCCCTGTTTTTTTCGCTATATTTGTGCTTCTAACACCGAATAAGCGAAAATGGAAATTATGAAACACCGTCTAAATATTTTGCCGGCGGCGATAGCGGCGCTGTCGCTGGCGGCCTGCAGCGTAGCGACATCTACCCCTGAACACCACGCACCGGTCTTCGCCACCGACTCTATCGGCTGGGCCGACTCCGTGGTTACCGCCGGGTGCAAAGCCAAAATCGAAATCAAAGGCCTGTATCCCGCCAACGACACATCGGCTCTCGCCGACAGCGTGCGGGCATGGATAGGCGAGCGCCTGGCACGCGCCGTGGCCGACGATTTCGGCACCGGCCACCGCCTGTCGACCGGCGACCTGCAGAACGGACAGGCCCTCCTCGACGAGTGCGGAGCCGCCATAGCGAAGATGAGCGAAAACGATTTCGCGGAGTTCGCCCGCGAAAAAATAGCCATCGAGTACGAGTTCCAAAGCTCCTTCCGCCCGGTCTATTCTTCCGACAGCCTGCTGTCCTACTCTTTCTCGGACTACATATATCTGGGCGGCGCTCACGGCGGCAGCCTCGGCGTAGGCCAGACATTCAACGCCAACACCGGCGAGCGGCTTACCGAGGCCAATATTTTCGAGCCGGCAAAGATGCCCGCAGTCGTAGAACTGGTGAAAAAAGCCCTGTGGGACCAGTACTTCAAGGAAAATGCCTCTGAGGGCGCCACCCTGGCCGACGTGCTCCTCATCAACCCCGACACGCTCAGGCTACCGGCCTATCCGCCGGTCTTCGATGCAGAAGGCCTCGTGTTCACCTACCAGCAGTACGAAATAGCCTGCTACGCCGACGGCATGCCCTCCTGCACCATCCCCTACTCCAGCCTCCGCCCCCTGATGCTCCCCCGCACCGCCGCCCTACTGTCCTCCCGCGAATAAGTTGTGTTAGTCCGACACCTACAGGGTCGGTTTCTATGGGAGCATCAATAAAACCCGGGTTGCGGGCGCCTGTCGGCGACCCTTAACCCGGGCTTAAAATCTTCGACCTCTCCGTGGTGAATTGACAAATTCGAAGTCTCGCAACCCGCTCACTGCGGGTTTTGTTAACGTATATGGACCTAATCGCAGGGTCTCGCTACGCTCCACCCTGCGCTATTGTCTCCCGACCCGCTCACCGCGGGTCTGCCTGAGAGAATAGCCGATTCAAATCTACGGGCGCTAACGGTTCCCGAAGGTGTAGGTACCGGACCCGAGGGTGGTGTGGGTGTTGCCGTCGGATTCGGCGACGGATATGACGCCGGTGGTATCTCCCTGCAGGGATGCGCCGAGGGCGGTGGGCAGCACGATTTCGGCGGTGGTATTGGCCGGGATGGTCACTGTCCACTCGAAATCGCCGTCCCTTTTGGTCCAGCTGCTCGACACTGTGCCGTAGGGCGTGCGGTGCGAGGCGCTTACGGCGTCGAGACCGGCCGGGAACACCGGCTTCATGAGTATCTTCTTAAAGCCGACAGTGTCGGGATGATTGGCTATGCCGGCGAGATCCTCGTACATCCATATAAGCACGTCGCCGAGGAGCATCACATGGTTGCGCGAATTCATGGCGGGGTCGGCGGTATCGCCGTTCCACAGCTCCCAGATGGTGGTGGCGCCGCGGCGTATCATATATCCCCACGACGGATAGGTGTCGTTCGAGGCTATGCTGAAAGCGAGGTCGGCGTTGCCGTGCTCGGTAAGACCGCGCATAAGGTGCTGAATGCCGAGAACACCCACGCTCACATGGCCGTCGCACTCTTCGACGGTGCGCCGCACGGCGTTGTCGCATACGGCCTGAGCGTCGCCCTCGGGCACGAGACCGAGGCGCAGCGACAGCAGATTGGCCGTGACGGTATTGTTGGCATAGCTGTGGGTGTCGGAGTGGTAGAACTCGGCATTGTAGGCGTCCTTCATCTTTTCGGCGATGCCGGCATAGCGGGCCTTGTCGTCGGGGCAGCCGTTGATGTCGGCGAACTTCTGCATGAGCTGCAGAATGCTGTAGAACACCGATGTCGACAGCAACCGGCCGTCGGTGCGGCGCGCAGGGTCGTTGGAGTGTATCAGCTCGAGCGATTCGGGCGGCAGACACCAGTCGCCATAGGTATCGGTGGTGATGATGTAGTCGGTCATGTGGTCGGCCATCATATGCTCCACCCATTTTTTCATCGACGCATAGCGGTTGCGGATCGAATAATCGTCGCCGAAATTATTGTAGAGCATGTCGGCGATATAGAAATATGCGGCAGGCCATGTCACGTCGTCCTGGTGGAGCGTCCAGTATCGGGGCGAGACGTCGGAAATGCTGCCGGCGTCGCTCATCGATTCCTCGATGTCGGCCAGCCATTTGCGGTAGAGAAGAGCGTTGTCGAAGAGGAAGCTCTCGCCATAGGCGCCTGTGGTGCGGTCGCCGAGCCATCCGTGGCGCTCGTCGCGCTGGGGGCAGTCGGTGGGCATGCCGCGGTAATTGCCGCGTATGCCGTGGTAAGCGTTGCGATGCAGACGGGTGAGAATTTCGTCGGAGCATTCGAACGAGCCTGTGGTGGCCATGTCGTCGTATATCACCAGACCCTCGATATCATCGGGGGTCGGTTCGGCAGCCACGCCTTCCACTTCCATGAAGCGATAGCCGTGGTACACGAACTCGGGCTGCCACTCGAATACGCCGTCGGCGGCGGGGATATATGTGTCGGTGACCAGGGCCGAACGCAGATTGTCGGTATAGAGGCTGGTGCTGTCGCCGGGCTGCAGCACCTCGGCGAAACGCATGGTCACGGGCTTGTCCTTGGTGCCGCTGAAGCGCACCCGCGGAAATCCGACCATATTCTGGCCCATGTCGACGATATAGCGGTTGTCGCCCACCTTGCGCACCGACACAGGGCTGATGCGGTCCATCACCTTGATGCAGGGCGACATCTGGGCCTTCAGGCGCCCGGCAGGGGCGTCCATGGCAACTGCCGGCTGCCATGCCGAATCGTCGTAACCGGCGGCGGTCCAGTCGCCCAGGACCATGGAGGCATCGAAGGTCTCGCCGTCGTATTCGTTGTTGGCGCGCACGGGGCCGTCGGCGGTCGCACGCCATGTGGGGTCGGAAACTATGGTCTCGACCGTGCCGTCGGGGTACTCTACCTCGAGCTCGGCGATAAGGCGCGGCAGCCCCCAGCCCAGCATGCCCTCGGCACGCATGGGGAAGTAGCGGCCATTGCCCAAAGCCACGCCAATGGCGTTGTCGCCGGCTGCGAGCATGTCGGTGACATCATAGGTGAGGAAGGGCACGGAAGCGTCGTAGAGTGCCGGCAGCGGGCCGAAGACATCGTCGCCGACACGGCGCCCGTTGAGATAGCAGTACGACGAACCGATGCCCGACACACTCAGCATGGCGCGCACAGGCTTGTCGCGGAGGCCGAACTCCTTGCGCAGATAGCGCACCGGCAGAGTGGTGCGGTTGTCGGCCACCTTAATGTCAGTCGAATCGTTGAGGCCTATCCAGGCGGCGGTCCATGGACGGTCAGCGTCACGGGCCATGGTCCAGTGCGCCGGAGCGCTCGTGTACTCCTTGCCGTCGGTGGTGCGCACGGTCACCTGCCACCAGTAGGTGCGGCTTCCTTCGAGAGCCGGACCGGCATAGGACACCAGATGGGAGTCGTCGGAATCGACCGTGCCCGAGTTCCATACGAGATTTTCGCCATCGCGGAGAGCGGCCTCGCTGCGGGCTACCTTTATCTGATAGGATTTCTGCATTATACCGCGGCCGTCGGCATTGAGAATCCACGAAAAGCGTGGATTTTCCTGCGCCACGCCCTGCGGCGACGAGCTGAATTCGACACTGGTCTCGAGGACATCGCTGTTACCGGTGCAGGCCGCCAAAAGCGGCAACAGGCCCAGCAGAAATAAGAAAAAGTACTTCGATAGGATGGTTTTCATGTGATATGAGGTTGTTATGGCGTAAAATTACTCAAAAGCGGCCGGACCGGTGTCTCCAATCGTGCCAAAGCCGTAAAAAAAGCCCGGGCGCGGCGGCGTCCGGGCAAAAGAAAGTACGGTAAGTATGATTATTCGGGATCGATGTCGAGGAGTTCGACGTCGAACACGAGCATCTCGTTGGGACCGATCTTGGCGGCGGGCTGGCCGTTGGGGCCGTAGGCGAGTTCGCCGGGGATGTAGAGAGTGGCGCGGCCGGTCTTGCCAAGCAGCATGAGGCCTTCGCGGAAACCGGGAACAACACCCTGGAGGTTGAAGGTGGCGGGAGTGCCGCCGTCGGTGCTGTCGAATACCTCGCCGTTGAGGTGACGGCCTGTATAGTTGACAACCACGGTGGAGTTGGCAGTCGGCTTGTCGCCCTGGCCGGGATCCTCGATCTTATATGCCAGACCGGAGGATGCGAGCACTACGTTGCTGTCCTTGCTCTGCAGATCTTCCACATATTCTTTGCCGGCCTTCACGTTGGCTACTGCCTCGGGATCCTCGGCTTTCTTGCGGGCGGCTTCGGCAGCGGCTTCCTCGCGGGCCTCGCCGATAAGACGCTGCAGCTCCATCATCATGGTCTGCGACTGCATCATATTCACGGAGTCCGACATAAAGGCCTTCTTGAAGCTTGCCATGGCCTTGGCACGGTCGATAACGGCACCCTGCGATTCGAGCTGGCTGATTTCGCCGAGCATCTGCAGGGCCACCTGCATACCCATCTGGGTGTTCTTGTCTTCGTCGGCACCGAATACGATCTGCATGCCGCGCATGAATGCTTTCTTGTTGGCGTCGATATTCTCGCGGTCCTTAGTCTGCATGTCGGCTGCAAGCACTGTGCCTACGTATTCGCCGTAGACGGTCGAGAGAGAATCGGTTTTGGCTGTGGAGCACGAGCTGTCGCCGCACTTGCCGCACGATACAGCGGCCATAGCCATAAGGGCGCACACGCCCAGAATCATTTTTTTCATATCTATAGAGGATGTTTAATTGATTTCTACAAGCTGTACCCCGAAGCGCAGAAACGGGTCAGTTCTTTATGTCCACGAGTTCTACATCGAAGCGCAGAGGCGTGTCGGGCGGTATGACGCCGCCGGCGCCCTGCGCGCCGTATGCCAGCGCGGCCGGTATGGTGAGGATATAGTTACCGCCGGCCTGCATCAGGCACAGTCCTTCGGTCATGCCCGGCACAAGCCGCGAGGCCACTGTCTCCATGGGGTCTTCCTCGGGGGTAATTTCGTCGAACACGGTGCCGTCGGGCAGCACTCCGCGGTAGCGGAGCAACACTACCGATTCGGGCGTCGGATGCGGGCCGTTGCCCGGTGTCATAGTCTCGAACACGAGGCCCGAGGGCTGCACCGCAGCGCCGGGACGGGCGGCCGCCTCGGCCATGAAGCGGTCGTTGACGGCCTTGCGGGCATCGGCCACGGCAAGCATCACAGCCTCGTAGGCGGCCGTGTGCGCGTCGCGGTCGTAGGGGGTGTCGAGATCGGCCTTAACCATGGCAAGCACAGCGGCGCTGTCGAGAGCCAGGCCCTGCGAACCGAGGTCGGAAAGCGCCTGCTGCATGGCGAGCTTGAAGTTCGACGATATGAAGGATGCCACGGCACGCTGTGTGGAATCGGCAGGCGCCGTCGCGGCTCCCGCAGGGAGAACCGAGGCGGCGACCGCAAGTATCATCGCTGCTATGCCACGCATTATTTGCCTACTACTTCGATAAGGTTTACGTCGAAAATAAGGGTCTGGTTCGGACCGATCACGCCGCCGGCACCGTTGGGGCCGTAAGCAAGGTCGGAGGGTATGAACAGACGCCATTTCGAACCGGCATTCATCAGCTGAAGAGCCTCTACCCAGCCCGGAATTACCTGAGTTACACCAAATGTGGCGGGCTCGCCGCGGTCCTCGCTCGAGTCGAACACAGTTCCGTCGATAAGCTTGCCGGTATAGTGTACGGTCACCTGATCGCCGGGACCGGGCTTGGGACCGTTGCCCTGCTCGATAACCTCGTACTGCAGGCCCGAAGGAAGGGTGTTCACCTCGGCACGCTTGCCGTTGGCCTCAAGGAATTCCTTGCCGCTCTTGGCGTTGAGGGCGGCCATGGCCATAGCCTGCTCCTGCTGTTTCTTCTGCACTTCGGCAAAATATGTCTGTACTTCGGCCTTGGCCTCGTCGATAGTCATTTTGGGGGCTTCGCCGTAGAATACAGATGCTACACCGTCGGCGAAATCCTGTATGCTGAGCTTTTCCATGCCCATTGCACGGAAATTATGCCCCATGCTGAGCCCGAGAGCATAGCTGAGGCGGTCGAATTCTTTATTGTCCATTTTTTTACTTAATTTTTTTTATCGTTGCAAAGATAAGTGTTTTCGAGTTATTTTTCACCTATATACAACAAAAAAGCACCCCTGCCGGTTCTCGGCCCCGCAGCAACCGAGCCAAAGCAATACATAAGTTAACAAATATGGCCCCAACCCCATTTTTTGTCTTGCACACAAGACAAAAAATGCCTATTTTTGTCCCGTACACAAGACAATAGGGAATATGATAAAGCCAGAAGTACTGCGGGAAGTAATGCTCGAAAACCGCGAAGAGGTTATGCGCCACGATGTTACCAAACGAAACATATCGCTTGATGGTTTTGACCGTCAAGTGTTGGTTGGCGCACGCCGCGCCGGTAAATCCTATCTGCTTTACGGCAAAATACAGGAGCTTATCGCCGAAGGGCACACATGGGATGAAATCATATATCTGAATTTTGAAGACGAGCGTCTGGCCGGTATGGAACCGGCTGACCTGAACATGATTCTGGAAGTTCATGCCGGATTGAGCGACAAACGTCCGATGCTGTTTCTTGATGAAATCCAGAATGTCGATGGCTGGGAACATTTTGCACGACGGATAGCCGACAACAAATTTACAGTATTCATTACGGGAAGCAATGCCAAGATGCTCTCCAAGGATGTGAGTGCCATTCTCGGAGGCAGATACATGACTCGCGAAGTATTCCCGATGCAGTTTAACGAGTATCTTGCGATAAACAGCCTGGATCCGACTAATGAATTGCTGACAGCGACAACAGCTTCACGCGGAAAACTTATGAAATTTTTTGAGGAGTATTTCGAATTCGGAGGATTCCCGGAATGCGCCACTCTTCCTGTAAAGCGCGACTATCTCATAAGCCTGTATCAAAAAATATTCCTTGGCGATATAGCAGCCCGCAACAAGATTGAAAATATTTTTGCGCTGAGGGTTCTTATCCGTAAACTGGCAGAAAGTATCAAACAGCCGCTGTCGTTTACCCGAGCTGCAAACATTGTCGCCTCCACAGGTACGAAAATCGGTAAAAACACAGTCATAAATTACCTTTCCTATGCCACTGACGCATATCTGATTTTACCTGTGACAAATATCGCCGACAATCTCGTGGATAAAGTCTCGAATCCAAAATACTATTTTATCGACAACGGTATAATTTCTTTGCTGGCGCTTGACATCCGCTCATCTTTGCTTGAGAACCTTGTGGCATTGAAACTGCTCTCGACCTACGGCACAAAGGAGGAGGCTGTATATTTCTACAATCATGGCGTAGAGGTGGATTTCTATATTCCACAAATTGAAACTGCCATACAGGTATGTTATACTATGAATGATGCCGAAGGGACTTTTGAGCGGGAAACCAAGGCACTGATAAAGGTACAATCGCGCCTGGCATGTCGCAGAAATATAATAGTCACCTATAGCGACGAGGACGTGATTCAAAAAGACGGGGTGGAAATAGAAATAATCCCTATATGGAAATTTATGCTCAACCCATTATAGGTATTCGCTGTCAAGCGGAATATATCGCATGACTCATAGAAAAATAGAGCGGGGCCGCTGTGGATTCGTGGGAATCGGCAGCGACCCCGCTATTATAGAGTAGCTAACTGTTTAGCGGACGTATACTTTGGCTGTGGTGCTTCCGGCGGTGACCATATAGACACCGGGAGCCACGCTTACCGAAAGCTGCGAGGCGGCAGTGCCCGAGAATATAGCCCTGCCGTCGACCGCGAAGACGGACACCGGCAGACCGTCGGCACCGGCGATGTCGATAGTCCCGACACCTCCGCAAATCTCGGGCGTCTGCAGCCCGGCGACAGAGGCAACCGATGAGCTGGCCGACGATACTTCGATATCGTCGAGTGCAATCGAACCATAGTTCTTTATGATACCGGTAAGGCGGAACTGCACGGCATCGCTCTCGAAACCGGACAGAGGAACCACTACCTGATTCCAACCGGCGGCAGCCTGTTTACCGGCGGTCAGGTCGAGAGCGGTGGTAAAGGCTGTGCCCGGCTTGCGGACCTCGATTTTGAGAGTATTTTCGTCGGAATCGTCGAATTTATATACCCACATGGTGAGCCGTGGCTCTACGAGACCGTCGATCGATATTTTGCCTGAAGACAGCTCTACGCCCTGACCGGGTATCTGACCGTAGATTACGAGGAAACCGTTATCGCCGGTGCAGGAGTTGAGATTGTCGAGATAATTATCTTCGTAGAGGCCCATGGAGCCGTCGTTGATGGCATTGACGCCGAAAATATGGTTCATATTGCGGTCGGCGAAGGTTTCAGAGAACGATGTGTAGGGTTTGCCCACGGGTATCATATCGGAATTCATGCCGTTGCCCATGCCGGCGGCAGTGACGCCGTATACGGCAAATCGCACGAAGTCCTGTCCGTCGCCTTCGACGGCCTGATGCGTGAGCTGCGTACCGGCCACATTCTGGCGTAAGGCCGTAAGCTCGGTGCCTTTGACGGTGTAGATGTTGTAGCGTACGAGCTCGGGATCAATCTCGCGGCCGGTAACATCGGTGGTCACGGCGTCCCACTCGAGTGTCACCTCGCCGGTATGGCCGTTTTCTCTTACCTTGACACCGGTAACATCGGAGGGCAGACTTGTACCGCAGAACACAGTAGCTTCCGCAGGCTCGCTCTCGGCGCCATCGGTGACGGCAACAGCCGCATAGGTATATGTGCCCGGTGCAGCGGGAGTGTGCACGAACGACAGCTCTTCGCCCGGCGCGGGAGCCTCGAAGGTATGGACCACGGCCTTGTCGCATGTCACGACTACCGATTTAAGAGCGGCAAGCGGCTGTCCGGCATTGTCCTCGGCCGGTGCCTTCATGGAAATTTTGACCGAAAGATGCCCCAGAGGATCGGCTACCGCCGTGAAATCGGACGGCGACTTAGGCGCTGCGGTCTCGGCTTCGGGAGTCACAGCCACATCATCGAGGTAGAGATAGTAAGTATCGGCGTCGGATATCGCATGGAAGCCTATGTAGTACATGCCTGTGGTTTCCGGCGTCAGAGTGCCCGACAGAATTCCGGCATCCTCGCTGAGCACCGCTATGGTCACGGGAGCAACGACAGTACCGGCCATAGCCGATGCCTCGGGCGCTGCGCCGTAGCGTACTTCGATGCGTTCGGGTGTGCCAAGGCTCTGAGCCCATGCGCGGAATGCGACTTTATATGTGCGGCCGGCCGTAAGCTTAAGGCCCGGCAGAATCAGCCAGTCGTCCATGGGAAGAGATGTATAGTCTATGCGCATGCAGTCGCCGAAGAGCTTCCAGGTGGAATTATCGTCATTTTCATTGAGGATAGTGAAATCTTCAAGCGGATTCTCACCGGAGAAATCCTGCATATACGGCGGCATGAGCGAGCCAAGGACCACAGTGTTGGAAACAACCGAACCGACCAGAACATCGCCGTAGTAAACCGACAGCGTGTACGAGAACTGTGTGCTGGCTTCGGGTTCGGGCATGTCGACGGTGCAGACGGTCTGTGTGGTCGACTCTGCAACAGTGGCCTCGTCGGGCAGAGTGCGCACAAGGGTATAGCGCACAGCCGATGCGTCGATATATCCGCCGTTGAGGCCCGCGCTTACCGTCTCCCATGCTATGGTCATGCGGCCGTCGGCATAGGAGGCAGTCACTTCCGATGGAAGAGCCGGCACATCCTCGCCGAAGAATGTCCTGATGCGTGTCACCGGGCCTTCGCCTTCGCTGTTGACCAGTACGACGGCCACATCGTGGATACCGGCCTCATCCACTGCAAGAGTGCGGCGCACGGCATCGCCGTAAGCGGTCTGGAATGTCTCGGCCACCTTATTGTCAAGGAGTATGCGGCACTCAACCGGGCCCGAGGCCGGGGTGCCGTCGTTAAGTGTGGAGGGGCAGGTGAAGGACACCGTTCCCGAGAGTGCGCCCATGGGGAAATCGAGCGCAAGACCGGTAGCGGCTCCTGGCGCACCTCCGGCCACCTGCGCCGCCGGGCAGAACAGACCGACGATCTGCTCCTCGCCCGGGAATGTGAAAAGCTCGCTGCCCCGGCCGGTGGCGAGGTCTATCTCTATGAGCGCGCTGCCGTCCCAATTGCATGTGGTGAAAAACATGCGGTCGGAAACCGGATCGATACACGCGTCGGTCTGGTACTGTGTGTAGTATCCCACCATGCCGACGTCGGCCATTTCGCCGTTTGTCTTGCTGACGGTGACAAGGCGGGTGTCGCACACCTGCCACGTATTGTCGAGCACAGCAAGGAGAGCGTAGAGTTTGCCCTGCGAGCTAACTGCCATACCGCAATACTGCTCGTCTTCGTCGAGATCGGCTATATGGGTGGTGACGGGCACACTGCCCGAATAATCGATAGTGCCGAACTGGATGCCGCCGCCGTCCTCGTCGGTCTTGTGGAAAATACCGTATATTTTGCCGTCGGTAGCGTCGTAGCACATCGAAATGGGGACATTGTCGTAGGTGCCGTCGGCGGAGTACACTTCCTCGCCGGTATATACGTCGTAGCCTATGACCGAAGTGGCGTCTTCCGAATAATCATAGCACGTGGAATAGTAGATGCCGTTCACTTCCACGCCCGGTTCCTCGCCCGGAATATCGAGCGCTACAGGTTCGAACGCGCCGTCGGCCGACGCGGGCAGACGGTACAGGCCGGTCGATTCGAGTTCCCAGCTGTCGATCACATTGCCGTACAGCACCGGGATATCGATGTCGGAAGTCTGTGCCGCAACGGCCTTCAGACTTTTGGCCCGACTACGGCCCACGCTATGCCGCAGCATCCCGTTCCGAGAAATTTCCGAATGATTCCTGCGCAGATACTGATGCCCTGCGGCGGCCTTGATGCCCTTGGTCGAAGGGGTGGCCGCCGCGAGGTCGGCGGCAGCGAAGACGGCCATGACAACCGTGAGCGCTACTCCGATAATTTGTCTCAACAATCGCTTCATAATAAACTAAATGCAAAGATGTGATAATATGGCGCAAAATTATGCAAAAAAGACGTAACAGCCTTGTTTCGCGACACGTTTTTTTAGCACGCCATTCTGAAAAAGAGACACTTTCCCGCCGGGCTGCGCCGCACCGCGCCCACAGGGCCGTGCGGCGGCCGAAAACGGCGTCGGCCGACAGCAGATTTGCTGCTATATGTTTTTTTTGTAACTTTGTAGGTCAAAGAAGAATTCGATGAACAGCATGCAGCATACACGGCCTCCGAGGGCCATCATCACCGTGGCGGCCGAAAACGGCGCCATCCTCGGCCTGTACCTCATACTTCTGGCCATCTTCACGGGCCTGGGCTCGAGCTTCGGCCTGGCCACCCTGCTGGTATGGGCCGGCAGCATCTATCTGCCCTTCTTTCTCTACCGGCTCATGCACGCCCACTACCGCGAAGCGGGCTACACGCTGTCGCTTGCCGAGCTGTGGGCGCAGGGGCTGATGTCGTTCCTGCTGGGCTCGCTGCTGCAGGCGGCCGCCGTGTACGTGCTGCTGCGCTTTGTGGCTCCCGGGTTCATGGCCTCGCAGATGCAGATAGCCGTCGATACGTTCCGTGCGCTGGGCTCGCCGCAGGGCGAGGCTCTGGCCACGCAGATCGAAACAGTCCGCAGCACCCTCGGCGTCCCCACAGCAGCCGACATAGCCGCCAATCTGATAGTCTTCAACATACTGTGCGGCGCCGTAATAGGCCTCGCCGACGCTATAATACTGACTGTGCGCCACCGCTCGCGGACACACCGCGGCAACGGCTCACAAACACCGCAGTAACCATGGATATATCGGTAGTAATACCTCTCTACAACGAAGCCGAATCGCTGCCCGAGCTGGCGGCGTGGATAGAGCGCGTGATGAGCGCCAACGGTTTCAGCTACGAAATAATATTTGTGAACGACGGCTCGACCGACGACTCGTGGGAGGTGATAAAACGCCTGCGCGAGGCCGACCACGAGCATGTGCGCGGCGCATCGTTCCGCCGCAACTACGGCAAGAGCCCGGCCCTCAACACAGGCTTCGGAATGGTCCGGGGCGATGTGGTGATAACCATGGACGCCGACCTGCAGGACTCGCCCGACGAGATACCCGAACTCTACCGCATGATAAAGGAGGATGGCTACGACCTGGTGTCGGGCTTCAAGAAGAAGCGCTACGACCCTCTGTCGAAGACCATACCCACCAAGCTCTTCAACGCCACCGCCCGAAAAGTGAGCGGCATCCACAATCTGCACGACTTCAACTGCGGCCTCAAGGCCTACCGTCAGGCCGTGGTGAAACACATCGAGGTCTACGGCGACATGCACCGCTATATACCCTACCTGGCCAAGCTCGCCGGCTTCCACAAAATCGGCGAAAAGGTGGTGCAGCACCGCGCCCGCAAATACGGCAAGACAAAATTCGGCCTCGACCGCTTTGTCAACGGCTACCTCGATCTTGCCACCCTGTGGTTCACAGGCAAATTCGGCAAAAAGCCGATGCACCTCTTCGGCCTGTTGGGCAGCCTGATGTTCTTCCTCGGTTTCATATCGGTGGCGGTGGTCGGCGGCATGAAGCTGTGGCACATGCACACCGGCGCGCCCTATATCCTTGTCACCGACTCGCCCTATTTCTACCTTGCCCTGGTACTGATGCTGCTTGGCAGCCAGCTCTTCCTTGCCGGCTTCGTGGGCGAACTCGTGGTCCGCAACTCTCCCAAACGAAACGAATACGAAATCGAAGAAACCTTTTAGGAAATCAGGAGGTTAGGAGATTAGGGAATCAGGAGGTTAGGAATAAACTGAATCCATAATTCATAATTTCGCAAGAATTCATAATTCTTAATTCATAATTCATAATTAAAAAAATGTTGGACATTTTTTCCGAGCGTTACTCATGCCGATCATATGCTTCCGACCGTGTGCCGTCGGAAGACCAGATATCCGCTCTCATCGAGGCCGCACGCCTCGCTCCGAGCGCCTGCAACCGCCAGCCCTGGCGCTTCGCCGTAATAGGGCCTGACGACGCTGCCGGCCGTGCCGCCGTCGCCGCCGCCTATCCGCGCGAATGGGTGACTACGGCTCCCTACTACATCGTGGTATGCGCAGTGCCCACCGAGGCATGGGTGCGTCCCCACGACGGCAAGAACCACAGCGACATCGACATAGCCATAGCCACCGAGCACATATGCCTTGCCGCCGCCGAAGCAGGCCTCGGCACTTGCTGGATATGCCACTTCGACCCGGCCCGTCTCACCGTGGACCTCGCCCTGCCCCAGGGTACAGTACCGGTGGTGATAGTGCCCGTAGGCTACCCCGAAGGCGGTTTCTCCGCTCCGGAAAAGAAACGCAAACCTACCGACGAAATACTGTTGAAACGGTGAGAAAAACCACGGCAGCATTCATAGCACTCATGGCCCTGGTCATAGCGGCCTGCAACACCAGCGGATGCCTCGACAACCAGAGCGCCATCCCGCTGGCGGCTTTCCGCTCGAGCGCCACCGGCGACGGCATATCGGTGCCGGGGCTGCGCATAAGCGGCGTCGGCGCTCTGGGCGACTCGGCCCTGACCACCGGCAGCACGGCCATATCGCAGGTCTACCTGCCCATGCGGTCCACCGCCCAGACGACGGCATGGTGCTTCCACTACACTCAGGAAGGACTCGACAATCCGGCGCTCAACGACACTGTGTCGTTCGGCTATGAATCCATACCCTACTTCGCATCGGAAGAATGCGGCGCCATGTACCGCTACCTTATAAAGGAAGTAAACACCACCACGCATCTCATCGATTCGGTAGTGGTGGCCGACTCGCTCATAACCAATGTCGAGGCCACCCGAATCTACATCTACTTCAGAACGGCCGAACAGGAGGAGCCTCAGGAATGAGAAAGATTATCGCACTGATAGCGCTTCTGGCTGTGGTCACCGTGCTCGCACAGGACCGCAAACGCCGCATGACGCCCCTCAACACGCCGGCTACGGCCACTCAGGCCGTCAACGAGACCGCTACCGACACAGCCCGCATCAATGCCAAGCGGCGTGCCCAGTCGATATCGTACACCGATGACCGCGGCAGGGTGATATTCGTCGACACCGTCACCGGCGCCGAATGGACCGACTCCACCGCCATCAATGTGGTGCCGAAAATGCAGCAGCCGCTATTCTACGCCGCATCGGTCGGCCTCAACATCTGGGATCCGGTGATGCGTATCTTCGGCCAGGACCACGGCATAGCATCGGCATGGGCCGAACTGTCGCTCCACAACCGCTACAAGCCGTTTGTAGAGATCGGCCTGGGCACGGCATCGCACGAGGGCCCCAACAACAACTACCGGTACCGCTCGCCCATGAGCGTTTTCTTCAAGATAGGCGCCAACTACAACTTCCTGTTCAATTCCAACCCCGACTACCAGCTCTACGCCGGCATTCGCTACGGTTTCTCGCCGTTCTCCTACGCCGTCGACAACGTGGTGCTCGACGCCCCCTACTGGGACGAGACATCGCGATTCAACATACCCTCGCAGAACGCCACCGCCGGATGGCTTGAGTTCGGCCTGGGCGTGCGGGTGAAGATATGGGGACCCATATCGGCCGGATGGGAATTCAAATACCACACACTTTCGCACTGCACAAAAGGCAAATACGGCGATCCGTGGTACATACCCGGCTTTGGCACCAGAGGCAGCTCCATCACCGGGAGCTTCTCGATAGTATACACTCTGCCGCTCACTCATCTGAACAAGAAGAGCGAAGAGGCCGTTATTAATTCAGACAATCAGACGGAAGGACTGCTCCCTCCGCCATAAGAGCCTGAAAGATATGAAGAAAATTATAATAATAGGCGCCTCGTCGGGCATGGGCATGCGCGTGGCCACCGACTTCGCACGCCTGGGATGGCGTGTGGGCATCGCCGCACGCCGCGAAGACAAACTCAAAGCCATCAAGGACCTCTACCCCGACCGGGTTGAATACATGGCATTCGACGTGGCCGCTCCCGATGCCGTCGACAAATTCTACAGCCTCATCGAGCTTATCGACGGCATGGACTATCTGCTCTACGCCGCCGGATGCGGATGGTACAACCCCGGCCTCGACGATGCCCGCGACAACGAGACCATCGACGTGAACGTGAAAGGCTTCTCCAAAATAATCACCGCCGCCTACAAGTACTACCGCGACACCGCCAACCTGCACCGCGGCCACATTGCCGCCATAACATCGGTGGCAGGCATGAAAGGCATCGGTGTATCGGCTACCTACTCGGCATCGAAGCGCTACCAGTGGACATTCCTCCAGGCCATCGACCAGCTGGCTCACCAGCAGCACGTCAATGTGAGCATCACCGACATACGCCCGGGCTTTGTCGACACACCGCTGCTGGGCGCGCACAAGAACTACCCCATGGAGATGAGCGTGGACTATGTGGCGCCCCGCCTCGAAAAAGCCATGCTCCGCGGCAAGCGCATAGCCTATATCGACTCGCGTTGGGCCGTGGTGACAGCGCTGTGGCGCATGGTCCCCGACAGCCTCTGGCGCCGCATCGAGCTCACCCGGGAATGACTCTCCGGCTAAGATAGCTACTATAGCTAATTTAGCTATTTTAGCTACCACTCCCCCCACAATCAGACAGGCAGACCTCGGAGAGGTCTGCCTGTCTGATTTCTTGTCAGCCTAAAAAGCTTACTGGAGGCCGGAAACGGCTACCGAGGGATCGATCTTCGACACGAGACCCTGGAGCACCTTGCCCGGGCCGAGCTCTACGAACTCGGTGGCACCGTCGGCGATCATGTTGCGGACGGTCTGTGTCCAGCGTACCGGAGCGGTGAGCTGAGCCACAAGGTTAGCCTTGATTTCTACAGGATCGGTGTGGGGAAGAGCGTCGACATTCTGGTATACGGGGCATACGGGCACATGGAACTCCGTGGCCTCGATGGCAGCAGCGAGTTCGGCGCGTGCGGGCTCCATGCAGGGCGAGTGGAAAGCGCCGCCCACCTTCAGACGGAGAGCGCGCTTAGCACCGGCGGCCTTGAGGGCTTCGCAGGCGGCGTCTACGGCGGGAACCTCACCCGAAATCACGATCTGACCGGGGCAGTTGTAGTTGGCGCAGACTACCACGCCTTCGATACCGGCACATACTTCCTCGACCTTCTCGTCGGGGAGGGCGAGAACAGCGGCCATGGTCGATTCCTTGATCTCGCATGCCTTCTGCATGGCCTGTGCGCGGGCGCTTACCAAACGGAGACCGTCCTCGAAGCTGAGTGCGCCGGCGGCTACCAGAGCCGAGAATTCGCCCAGCGAGTGACCGGCAACCATATCGGGACGGAATTCGTCGCCGAGGCTCTTGGCCAGCAGCACGCTGTGGATGAAGATAGCGGGCTGTGTGACGGCGGTCTTACGCAGATCCTCGTCCGTACCGGCAAACATGAGATCGGTTATGTTGAAACCAAGAATTTCGTTAGCTTTCTCAAAGAGAGCACGAGCCTCGGCGTTGTTGTCGTAGAGCTCCTTGCCCATGCCGACAAACTGTGCGCCCTGACCCGGGAATACATATGCTTTCATTTCGGATTGGTTTATAAATTACCTTAAAAACAGCGCAAAGTTATGAATTTTCGCCGAATTATCACTAACTTTACGCTTACAATACACACACCGTCATGAACACATTGCTTTTTATCCCCCTTTTCCTCGGCAACCTGCGCGGATGGGAATGGATTATTATACTGTTGGTAATTCTGCTGCTCTTCGGCGGCAAGAAGATACCAGAACTGATGCGCGGACTCGGCAAAGGCGTGCATTCCTTCAAAAAAGGCATGCGCGAGGCTCAGGAAGAGCTCAACCGGCCCCTCGACGACGATGACGACAAACCCGCCGGCCGCGACAAGGACCGTAGCTGAATGGCCCAGGCCGAAATGACATTCTGGGACCACCTCGACGCCCTGCGCGGGGTGCTGTTCCGCATCTTTATAGTGGTGGCGGTGCTCGGCATCGCCGCTTTCATGGGTATGCCCTGGATTTTCGGCAACATCATTATGGCCCCGTGCCATCCCGACTTCGTGACATACCGCCTCTTCGACACCATCGCCGGCACCGACACATCGTCGTTCTCGCTCGATGTGGTGAGCCTGGAGCTTGCCTCTCAGTTTTTCGTCCACATGTCGGCCTCGTGCTGGGTGGCATTCGTGGTGGCATTCCCCGTCATTCTCTATCTGCTGTGGGGCTTTGTGTCGCCCGGCCTCTACGAGCACGAAAAGCGCGGCATCACAGGCGCTTTTATCTTCGGCAACATCATGTTCTATCTGGGCATGGCAGTGGGCTATTTCCTGGTCTTTCCGCTTGCCGTGCGCTTTCTGGGCGAATACCGGCTCAGCGAGGCCATACGCCCGGTAGTGTCGCTCGATTCCTACATGGACAATTTCTTCACCATCCTGCTGATGATGGGAGCCGTGTTCGAGTTGCCGCTGCTTGCATGGATTCTCGGCAAGATGGGACTGCTCACCCGAGGCTTCTTCAGCCGCTACCGGCGCCATGCCATCGTAGTGCTGCTGATAGTCGCCGCCCTGATAACGCCCACCGGCGACCCCTTCACCTTATTCTTAGTATTCATACCTATCTACGCCCTGTGGGAAGGCAGCGCACGCCTGGTGCCCGCAGGCACCCCCGACAACCATGAAGATTAGAGGGTATTTCATAATATCTGTTAAACTCCAGACCAAAAAGTCTGAGATGGATTTATATCTGAGTCGAAGGAGCATAGCGGAGGCTATGTGACTGAGACGAAGATATAAAGACACTCTGAATTTTTGGAGGCGAAGCCTTTGATACCTGCATGGCAGATATTCTGATTAAACCTGAAAGCGGGCGTCTATTTAACATTAGCACCGGTTTGGCGTCTTTTTGTTAACTTGCCCATCATTCATCGGTCACATAGCCACCGCTATGCTCCCTCTTCATAATGTGCAATTTAAGCAAAAATACACCAATCTGGAGTTTAACAGATATTATGAAACACCCTCTTAAACATATCGGCCTGCTGCCGCGTGTGGCTGCCGCCATAGCCCTCGGCATAGGCGCAGGCATGGTGCTGCCCATGTGGGCGGCTCGCTGCTTCGCCACCTTCAACACCCTGTTTTCCTCGTTTCTCGGCTTCGTGATCCCGCTGCTCATAGTGGGCTTCGTGGCTCCGGCCATCGCCGACATCGGCCGCCGTGCGGGCGCCATGCTCCTGGCCACCGTAGCCATAGCATATGCCATGACCTTCGGCTCGGGCGCACTCGCTTATCTGACCTCGGTTACATTCTTTCCGTCGATGATACAGCCCGACAGCTATATCGCCGCCGCGAGCACCGCCGGCGTCTCGCCTGCGCCATTCTTCACCGTGGAAGTGCCGCCGCTCATGAGCGTCACCACAGCCCTTGTGCTCGCATTCGTGCTCGGCTTCGGCTGTGCCATGCTTCCGTCAACCCAGGCGCTGAAAAAGGGTCTCGACGGTTTCCGCGACATCATCCGCCTGGTTATCGACAAGGCCATAATCCCCCTGTTGCCGCTCTACATCTTCGGCATATTCATGGACATGACCATGGGCGGCAAAGTCGGGCCCATACTGCTCACCTTCGTTAAGATAATCGTGGTGATATTCTGCCTCCATGTGGGCGTGCTGGTGCTTCAGTACTGCATAGCGTCGCTGTTCTCGCGCAAGAACCCCTTCAAATGCCTGTGGACCATGATGCCGGCCTACTTCACCGCCCTGGGCACACAGTCGTCGGCCGCGACCATTCCGGTGACCCTCGAGCGTACCGTTGCCATGGGTGTGGACCGCGATGTCGCCGGCTTCACGGTGCCTCTCTGCGCCACCATCCACATGTCGGGCTCGACCCTCAAGATAGTGTCGTGCGCGCTGGCCCTGATGATACTCCACGGCATGCCCTACGACTTCGGCATGTTTGCCGGCTTCATAGCCATGCTCGCCATCACCATCATAGCCGCTCCGGGCGTCCCCGGCGGCGCCATCATGGCATCGCTCGGACCCCTGTCGTCGATACTCGGCTTCACCGATGCCGACAACGCCATGATGATAGCCCTATACATAGCCATGGACAGCTTCGGCACCGCCTGCAACATCACCGGCGACGGCGCCATCGCCCAGATCGTCGCCCGCCTCTTCCCAACGCGCCGATAAAACACACCAACAATATTATTATAATTTCATTATTATATTATTGTTATTCCGGAAAACTTTGCCTACCTTTGTATCGTTAATCAGAAAAAAGGATAGAGAATTATGCTCACAAAGGTTTCTCAAGTCGGCACATCGGTCGGAGTCATAATTCCGCGGTATATCGCTGCGGAGGGCGGCTTTACCAAAGGCTCGCCTGTTAACATCGAGTTCTCGGACAACCGTATCATCATCTCAAAGCCCAAAGCGATGCGCGCAGGTTGGGCGGAAGCATTCGCAAAATATGCACAGGGAGAAGAAGAGAGTCTTTTACCCGACTATCTCGATACCGAAGCAATGGAACTGATGTGATAATAATATGAAAAAATTTCAACTGCATGTGGTCAATCTCGATCCGACAGTGGGAGCCGAGATGAAGAAAACAAGACCATGCCTGATTGTATCTCCCGACGAGATAAATTTATATCTCAAAACTGTAATCATAGTACCTCTTACCTCGGCCCAAAGAGGTCTGCCGACCAGAATTTTGATAAAAGCCACTCCCCAAAGCGGTCTCGACAATGACAGTTATGCGGCTCTCGACCAACTGAAGACTGTCGACAAATCGAGATTATCGGCCCCGATAGGAGAGATTTCCGAAGCCGAAAAACATGCCGTTTCGGAGATTCTGAAAGAAATGTTCGATTACTGATATATCTTTTAGACCCATATAAACAGCAGCGTAGCTGCGGTTCCGGCAACCCGGTCCGCAGCTACGCTGCTGTTTTTTGAGATTATTATGCTATACTATCAGATGCCGAGCTTGGTGCGGACCTGGGGGGTTACATCGACAACGTCGGAACCGGAGTAAAGCAGAGTGCCGCCGGCGGGCATGATGAATGTGAAGGAGCCTTCGGCGCCCACGGTCTTGATGGCATCCATGAGCTTCTGCTGGATAGGAGCGGAAAGCTGCTGCTCGAGGCGAGCGAGATCCTGCTGAGCGGTTTCGCGGAACTGCTGTACCTTGGCGTAGCGGTCCTGTACTTCCTGAAGACGACGTTCCTTGATGGATTCGGGAGTGTTGGTGTCGTTCTGTATGGACTGGAACTCGGCATAGAGTTTGTTGACCTCTTCCTGGAGCTTGGCATATTCATCCTCATACTTCTTGGAGGTTTCCTGAAGCTGAGTGGTCATAGCGGCTGTTTCGGGCATGGCGTCGAATACCGATTCAATATCTACAGTGCCGAATTTCTGTGCCATAGCACTCAGCGGCAGAGCCACTGCTACGGCGAGAAGGATTTTCTTGAACATATTAAATTATATGGTTTTAGTTTGTTTTATCTTAGTTGATTGCAAAGATAGGGAATTTAATTTGAATATCCCAATTTGGCGAGGACCTCGTTGCTCACGTCGATACGGGGCGAGGCATAGATGATGTCGGACGACGAAGCGCGGTCGAAGATGGTCTGGTAGCCGCGTTCCTCGGCCACTTTCTTCACGGCGTTGTACACATCGTCCTGTATAGGCTTCAGAAGCGTCTGACGTTTCTGATAGAGCTCGCCTTCGGGACCGAAGTATTTGTAGCGGAGCTCGGTTGCAGCCTTCTCCTTGGCCACGATTTCTTCCTCGCGTTTCTTCACCTGTTCTTCGGTAAGGAACACCTTGTCGGAGAGATAATTCTGATACATGGTCTCGGCTTCCTTGCCGACAGCCTCGACTTCTTTCTGCCAGCGCTGCGAGAGCTGGTTGAGCTGTTCGTTGGCCATTTCGTAGGCCGGCACGTTCTTAAAAATGTACTCCATGTCGACCAGAGCGAATTTCTGAGCCGAGGCGGCGAGGGCCGAAGCTGCCGCGATAAGGAGCAGGAGGGCTATCTTCTTCATATATAAGAGGGATTGAGAGTTTTTATACTTATATAGACACGCGAGAACTTAAAAGGTTTATTCGACGAACCTCTGCATTAGAATTCCTGGCCGAGAATGAAGTGGAAGTGGCTGCCGCCGCGCTCGCCGAAGACACGGTCGAAACCGTAGGCCCAGTCGATACCCATCAGACCCACCATAGGCAGCTGTATACGCACACCGGCACCGGCGCTACGCTTGAGTTCGAAGGGATTGAACTGGCTCACCGATGTCCATGCGTTGCCGGCCTCGAGGAAGGCCAGGGCGTAGATGGTGGTTGACTGCTGGAGCATGAGTGGGAAGTGGAGTTCGAGGCCCATGCGGGTGTAGGCATAGCCTTCGGAGCGCCACGGTGTGAGCGAGCCGTTGTCGTAGCCGCGCAGGGCTATGGTTTCGGTAGCGTAGGTGTAGGAGCCGCTCATGCCGTCGCCGCCGACATAGAATGTCTCGAACGGCGATTTGAGGTACTTGTTGTAGCTGCCGAGAAGGCCGAAGTCGAAGCGTGTCATGAGCACGGGGGTCCACTGCTGGTTGGACGACAGCGGAGTGTAGGTGCGGCTCTTGAAGCGCAGTTTCCAGTATTCGATCCAACGATAGAGCTCTTTGTTGGCCTGGTCGCGCACTTTGGTCTCGAGCGAGGCGTCCTGGCTTGTTTCAGACAGTTTCTTCCAGTCTTTCTTTCCGAAGAGCGAGGCCGGCGGGGTCATCTGCAGGCTCAGCTGAAACGACGAACCGCTGCGGGTGTAGATGGGGTTGTCGATCGACGTACGTGCCAGAGTGAGTCCGAGAGTGAGCGAGTTCGAGGTACCGTTGTTCATCAGGAAGAGGTAGTCCCAGTTCTTGAGGTAGTACCAGTTGTAGCCGATTTCGGCCGTGAAAGTGAACCAGTCGTCGGGCCATTTGAGGCGCTTGCCGAAACCGACGTTCACACCCACCATCTGAAGTACCTTGTTGGGGTCGAGCGAATTCTGGTAGCTGCTCTGATAGTAGTCGTTGTAGTAGTTGTTCATGCCCGGATAGTATCCGTAGCCATAGCCCCACATCGATGAGTTGGCCCACGAGCGGTTGTAGAACGAGGAGTTCACACCGGTCTGACGGCTGTAGTAGGCCGACACCGAAAGACTGTTGGGCCGCTTGCCGCCGAACCACGGGTCGAGGAACGAAATGGCGTAACTCTGATAGTAGCGGGCATTGGTCTGGGCGCTGATAGAGAATGTCTGTCCTTCGCCCTGCGGAATGATGCCGCGGTAGGTGCTCGGATAGAAGAGATTCTTGATCGAGAAGTTGGTGAATTTGAGCTGCAGCTTGCCGATGATACCGGTCTGACCCCAGCCGAGAGAGAATTCGATCTGGTCGTTTGCCTTCGACTCGAGGTTGAGCGCCACGTCGACAGTACCGTTTTCTTCGTTGGGCACAATGTCGGGCACCATGTTCTCGGGGTTGAAGTGACCGGTCTGGGCGATTTCGCGCAGCGAACGCATGAGGTCACTCTTGCTGAAGAGGGCGCCGGGGCGTACGCGCAGCTCGCGGCGGATCACCTTTTCATAGAGGCGGTCGTTGCCGTTGATGGTCACATTGTTGATGCGGGCCTGCGGACCTTCCATCATTCGCATTTCGAGCGATATGGAGTCGCCCTTGATTTCACGCTCGATAGGCACGAGCTGATAGAAGAGGTAGCCCTTGTCCATGTAGAGGCTCGACACGGCGTCATCGTCGGTGGTGAGTCGCTTTTCGAGCTGTTTCTGGTTGTACACGTCGCCAGGCTTCATGTCGAGATAGGCGTCGAGGATTTCGGTGGGATAGATGGTGTTGCCCACCCACTGTATGTCTTTGATGAAGTACTGCTTGCCTTCCTCGAGGTCGATGTATACGTCGACGGTATTATCGTTGTAGGGCACCACGCTGTCCGACAGAATCTTGGCGTCGCGGTAGCCTTTCTCGTTATATTTTTCGAGAATCCGGTTGAGGTCGTCGTGATAGTCGTTTTCCACGAATTTCTTCTGACTGAAGAGCTTGAGAATATCGTTTTTCTCGTTGGTCTTCTTCATGGTGCGCTTGATGGCGCGGTCGGAAAGCACTTCGTTGCCGTCGACGTAGATCTTGTGCACCTTCACTTTCTGATGCTTGTCGATAACGATGTCGACGAACATCTCGTTGTCGTTGGAGAGGTCCTCGCGGAGATTGACCTTCACCGTCACATTGCCGAAGCCCTTGTCCTTATAGTACTTTTCGACTATGGCTTTTGTGCGGTTCACCATATTGCGGGTAATGGTGTTGCCTTTGACGAGCTGCAGGCGCTCCTGGAGGTCCTTCGACTCGCCTTTCTTGGCACCGAGATAGTTCACGGCCGAGATACGGGGCTGAGTGCGGAGCACTATCTTGAGCCACGCCTTGTCGCCGGCCGTTTTCTCGAGCTCTATGCGGGCCTGGGCGAAGAGAGTCTGGCGCATGAGGCGCTTGACGGCGTTGGTGATGTCATCGCCCGGGATGGTGACGCGGTCGCCGACCTTGAGACCGGCATAACCGAGGATGAGTACGTCTTCGTAGTTTGGCGCGCCCTCCACACTGATACCGGCGATCTCATATGTCCGCGGCATGGCGGTGTAGAGGACCGTCGGGTTGTAGATAGTGTCGGCCGGCGTCTGCGCCGCCGTTTTCACGGAGAGTGCAGAAGCGATAAACAGTGCCAGAAGTAGAAGTATTCGTTGTTGCATGGGTGAGTAATGGTCGGTTCGTGTATCCGGTGTGGCCCGGGTCAACTCTCGAGTATCTGTTCGCCGGTGAGTCCGAAGCGCCGCTGGCGCCGCTGAAACTCGGCGATATTGTTTCTGAATTCCTGCCGGCTGTAGTCAGGCCAGTACGACTGGGTGAATATCAGCTCGGTATATGCTATCTGATAGAGGAGAAAGTTGCTTATGCGCATGTCGCCGCCGGTGCGTATCAGCAGGTCGGGGTCGGGAATGCCGGCGGTGGCCATCGACATCGACAATGCCGTCTCGTCGATATCTTCGGGCGAAAGAGCACCCTCGGCGGCACGGCGTGCCAGCGAGCGGGCTGCCTCCACGATCTCCCAGCGCGACGAGTAACTCAGCGCAAGGATAAGTTTGAGACCGGTGCAGTGCGCCGTGTCGGCCATGCACCGCTCAAGCCGCGCGGCGGCTTCGGCAGGCATGCGCGAAAGCTCGCCGATGGCGCCCAGGCGGACATTGTTCTTTATAAGGTCGGGTGTCTCGCGCTCTATGGCGGTGACTATGAGGTGCATCAGCGCGTCGACCTCTTCTTTGGGGCGGTTCCAGTTCTCGGTAGAGAAGGTATAGAGGGTGAGATAGCCCACGCCAAGAGACGAGGCCTCCTCGGTGATGCGGCGGACCGTAGACACACCCTCGACATGGCCGGCGGTGCGTTCCATGCCGTGCGACTGCGCCCAACGGCCGTTGCCATCCATTATGATAGCCACGTGCGCGGGTATGCGGTTGAGGTCGAGTGTCGGTTGTTCGGTCATATTATATCAGGAGAGATTCGGGGTTAGTCTACATAGTGGCAGGTTTCGCATCGCGGGCCGAATTCATAGGATATGCCCACCGTGAGGCGCGAAAACCAGTCGGTATTTTTATAAAACGCTGTTTTTATCTGGTTGAGGTCGGCAAGATCGGGCCCGTCGACATGGTCGCCGAAGGCCTTTGTCATGCTGAACTCTATGCCGAGATTGACACGCTGTGCGGCTTTGAACTTTATGCCGAAGCCCATCGGGATTGTGGGAGCAACCGAGGTCTTGCCGCCCGACGACGACAGGCAGGCGCCAAGGCCGACGGCGAGATAGGGCGTCCAGCGGCGAAGGCGCTTGTAGGTCTCGCCTATGCCGTATGGCAGGAAGTTGAACTCGCCGCGAACATCGAGCGCATAGACCTGCGACGAGAAGCTGTACTGCGCGCCGCCGGGGAGGACATCAGTCATATCGGCGGTATTGCCGCTCAGCGACAGCGTCGACAGCACGGCCCGAAGAGCCCAGCGGGTATCGGGAAGATAGCGCATGGACAGTTCGCCCGTAAAGCCGGGATGCGAGAACAGACCCGAACGGTTGGCCTCGCCTATATAGCCGCTCATGCCCAGCTGTGCGCCCACATCGAATTTATATGGTGCCGACTGAGCCGACCCTGTCAGCGTACACAACGCCAAAAGCACCGACGCCATGAGGCGACGGGCACCGGACAATGCTTGGCAGACAGCGGCGTTCATTGCAGTTGCTTATTGTATCGGTTTGAAGATAAAGCGGTTGAGAGTGGCGCGCCAGAGCGAGTTGTGCAGCTCGCCGTCGCGGTTATAGCCGCCGAAGAGATAGATAAACGGACATTCCCACGAAGTGACGGGCCTGGTGGCACGGCTGCGGGGAGTGTCGACGAACACCGCGCCGGCAGGCAGACTGTAGGCGAAGGGCATGTCGGTCCATGCCGAAGAAGCGCGGGAGCTCAGAGTGGCTTCTTCGACAAAAGCCTGTGCGCCGTAGAACGACGGCACATAGTCGGGAAGCTGCATCAGATCGGCTGCCTTGGACCAGGTCATACCGTAGTCGGTGGTCACATATACGGTATCGCACACCTCATCGTCGGCATTGCGTCCTCCGACAGCCATGATGAGGGAGTATTCGGTAGCCACAAGGGTGTTGGATATGCGGAACGAGAAATAGGGCAGCAGGGTGACATCGCGCAGCGGACGTGCGTAATTGCCGTTGAGCTTCGCCCACACACCGCCGTCGTAGGCCCATACAGCGCCGGTAAGATCGCCGTCGGCCTTGACGCCGCCGACCATCACAGCCTGACCCGACTGGCTGAAGTCGAAAGTATAGTCGACAAGTTGCGAAGTACCGGTCACTGGCATATCCGCAGGCAGCGGCATACCGTCGCACTTTTCTGCCGGGTAACTGGTATACGTCCATCCGTTGGTGCCGCGGACATTGCCGAGCAAGGTTTCGCCGACAGCACCGTAGATATTATTCCACCGGCACGAGGTATCGGTCCACGAGCGGCCGCCGTCGGTCGAGCGGTAAAGTGCGCCACCGGCCAGGATATAGAGGGCGTCGGAAGCACCGTTAAACGACTCGATGTCGGCGCCGGCAGGCACTGCCGGAGTGTAGCACTGCCAGTTATCGGAGAAGGCATGCGACGCATGGCCCATGCTCCATGCCTTGCCGTCGGTGCTGAGGCAGTAAAGGCCGTCGGCCGTGCTGCCGGTGCGCTGTGCCGTGGGTTCTGCCAGTGCGGTGGGCAGACTGCGGTAAGCGGCCTTGTCCCATACCAGCGAATCGGTGACGCGGGTATGCACATTCACCTTGATTGTGTAGCGGCGGCTCACCAAACCGTTGAGCGACCGCACGTCGAGATATACGGGGTTTGTGAAGTCGATAGTGTCGGTAGGACTGGTGAGATAGTCGTGCTCGCTCTGCGGATTGTCTCCGTTGGCCGGCACGGTAAGTGTCATCACCGACACGCTCTCGAGCATGCGTATGCGGGGTATGAGCTTGTCGACCTTGGTGCCGTAAGGAAGCGAGTCGGCATTGAAGATAGTGGCGTTATCGAGATTTATCGAGAAAAATACCGTATCGAGGTGTGCCATCACACTGTCATCGGCGGTGAGGGCGAATGAATATACGGCTACGCCCGACGAAAGATCCTCATCGGGATATGTCGGATCCGATGAATTGCACCTTGCGAAAAATAGCACGGCGACGATGGCCGCGAAGCATATTGCAGTGAATTTCTTCATTGAGTTTACAGTGTTACAAGGTGCAAAATTATAATTTTGGCCGCAATGGGGCAAACCATTTTGCCCAAAAGGGCGCAAATGTGGTGCATTTATATGTTTTTAACTCCACCACACCCCGAGTGCGAATAAACATTAACCACCGGCCGCGGTGAAATTTTAACAATATTTTTGGATAATCCCAAAATCAGGCCTGATTTGAGGAATATAATCCGCAAAAAAGGCCTGTTTTGCGGATTAGAGCTTGTCGAGGGCGGCGGGGAAGCGCTCGAAGAACGATGCCGGCACGTAGTGGAAGATGGTGTTGGAGTCGCAGACTTCCGCATTAACCGGCGCACATGGCATGGAGGGCGCGGGAACGCGGCCGGCCGCTCCGAGTTCAAAGGGTGCCACCTCGACAAAAGCTTCGTCCCACATACCGGCCGCGATAAACGACCGCAGCAGCGAGGCGCCACCCTCCACGAGCACCGATGTGATATTCTCGTCGGCATAGAGGTGTGCGAGCGTGTCGGCAAGCGGTCTGTCGGTGCCTATATAGATGGTGCGCCGCGGATCGTCGAGAAGTCCGGCCCCCACTCCAAGCCCGCGACGGTCGAAGACCACAGGGCGCGGCGAGCGGCCGGCCACCAGGCGCGTGTCCAGGAGCGGCGAGTCGGCTATGACAGTGGCCGCACCGACGGCGATGGCATCGTGCACGGCGCGGCGCGAGTGTACCGTCACACTCGAAAGAGGCGTCGAGAAACGCGCTGCCGGCTCGCCCTCCCGCCGTTCGACATCCATGAATCCGTCGGCGCTCTGGGCCCACTTGAGGGTGACGAAGGGACGGCGGAGAGAGTGTGCGGTCATAAATCGCTTGTTGAGCAGCCGGCATTCCTCGGCGAGCACGCCCTCCACCACCTCGATACCGGCATCGCGGAGCATGGCAATGCCACGGCCCGACACCCGTGGATTGGGATCGCCGGCGCCCACCACCACGCGGCGGAAACCGCAGTCGATCAGCAGCCTGGCACATGGCGGTGTCTTGCCATAGTGCGAACAGGGCTCGAGGGTGACGTATATGGTCGAGTCATGGAACAGGACGGCATCGTCGTCCGATACCGAAGCCACGGCGTTGACCTCGGCATGCGGACCGCCATAGGCCCTGTGCCATCCCTCGCCAATAATCCGACCGTCGGGACCGGCAATGACAGCGCCTACCATAGGATTGGGCGACACGAATCCTAGCCCGTTGAGTGCGAGCGCCATCGCCCGCCGCATGTATCTTTCCATCTTTTTATGTTAAGGGTGAAAGGTGAAGGGTGAAGGTGTGAGTTTCAGCGAAAGGGACGACAATAGCCTAAGTACTATTATCTTCACCTTTCACTTTTCACGCTTCACCCTAAAGCGAAGCGTATGCCGGGGAGAAGGTGTCGCCCTGGGTGGGGTCGCCGGTGCGGAGACCGCGCGATAGCCAGCGCACACGCTGCTCGGAGAGGCCGTGGTTGAAGCTGTCGGGCATCTCGCGGCCATAGGCCTTGCGCTGCAGGTAGTCATCGCCGATTTTGGAGGCGGCGTTGATGGCGTTCTCCACATCGCCTTCCTCGATGGAGTTGAACATCTCGTTGTCGAGCGCGGCCCACACTCCGGCATAGAAATCGGCCTGCAGCTCAAGCCGCACGCTCACTTTATTGGCCTCGGTCTCGCTCATGCGCGACATGGCATCGTGGGCTTCGGTGAGCGTGCCCAGAAGATACTGCACATGGTGCCCCACCTCATGCGCAATAACGTAGGCATAGGCAAAATCACCGTCGGCGCCTATGTTTGTGCCCATCTGCTTGAAGAAATCGAGGTCGATATACACGGTCTGATCGGCCGAACAATAGAACGGACCGGTCTGCGAGGTGGCGTTTCCGCAGCCCGAATTGACCGAACCGCTGAACAGCACCAGTTTGGGGCATTCGTACTCGCCCCAGCCGCGGCGCTCGAATTCGCGGGTCCACACATCCTCGGTGCCTGCGAGCACCTGCGAGGCAAATGTTGCCAGACGTTCGTCCTCGGCCGTGGGCTGATAGTCCTGCTGATAGTAGCCCGCACTCTGCCCGTCGGCAAGACCGCTGCCGAGCACACCGCCCAGCACGTCGCCGATACTGCCGCCCGACAACAGCGTAATGGCAGCCACCACTATAACGCCCACTATGCCTCCGCCGATGCCGAGGCTTCTGCCGCTGATACGACCGCGGCGGTCTTCTACATTGCCGCTGGTACGGCGTCCGTTCATTCTCATGTGTCTGTAAATGTTATGTCTGTTTGTCAACCTTTCGGCAGAAGTTCGAAGCTGTCTACATATATCTCTGTGACGGTGCGTTTTATCGCATTATGGTCTTCCCAGTAGCGTGTGCGTATCTTGCCCTCGACAAGCAGCCGTGAGCCTTTGCGGATATATTTCTCGGCAAATTCGGCAGCCGGACCCCACATGACGATATTGTGCCACTCGGTAATCTCGGCGGCCTCCCCGGTACCGCGTGCAGGACGGCGCTCCGAGGTTGCCAGACTGAATTCGGCGACAGTGCTGCTGTCCACCATCCTTATCTTGGGGTCTTTGCCCACATAACCCAGTAAAATGGCCTTGTTCATTTTTTAAGAGTGGCTAAAAGTCCGGAAACTATCGACGAACTGAAACCGCCCTGCTCCATGGCGTTGAGGCCGCGGATGGTCACACCGCCGGGAGTGGTCACACGGTCGACAAGCGCCTCGGGATGAGCGCCGTCGGCCTCGAGCAGACGTGCCGTGCCGGCGAGCACGGCCGAGGCAAGCGCCTGCGACACAGCCGGCGAAAGCCCCATCTGCACCCCGGCGAGCATATTGGCGCGCACATAGCGAAGTGCATATGCTATGCCGCACGACGAAAGGGCCATAGCCGCCGGGAAAAGCTCTTCGGGCACTTCGACAGTGGTGCCGGTGCACGAGAACACCTCTTTCAGCCGGTCGAGCACATGTGCCGACAGTCCGTTGCCGCACAGCAGATTGGCCGAGCAGCCTACCGTGGCCGCAATATTGGGCAGCAGGCGGAAAACTCCGGGCACCGCGCCCGATGGCGTCGCAAGAGCCTGCGACAGTTCAGACAGCGCGACAGCGGCAGCGCACGAGCCCACAAGAGGAGCGTTCGAACCGAAACACGAAGCCATCTGCCGGGCCACAGGGATCACCGCGTCGCCTTCGACACATATCAGTGCGATGTCGCAGCCTGCCATGGCATCGCGCAACGAAGTGGTGCACCATATGCCCTCTATGCCGGCAAGCGCCGCCAGACGGCCCTCGCTGCGGTTATACACGGCCACTTCCATGCCCGATTTGGCCAGACCGCGGGCCATGGCCGAACCGATGTTACCGGCGCCGGCTACACATATTTTTAGTTTATTATCCTTAATATCCATATCGATAGATGATTGATTGCGTTTGACACATCACAGGAACTTCGGCGCCGGGAGATAGATTCCCAGCGATATGCCGACGTTGAAACGGCCCGGCGAGGAAATATAGTTGCAGTAGGCTGCCACATCGCCGAACGGGAGGGAATACACCACATCGACCTCGCCGAAAAATTTAGCCGAACCGAACCAGCGGCCATAGCGGGCCCGGCCGGTATCGTCGCTGCATATCTTCCGTAGGGGAACAAAGGCGTTGGCCGACAGCCGCGCCGACAGCGAACTGTTGAATTTATATACCGGCACCACCCCTACGGCGACAAAGCTGTTGGCCCGCAGGGCCGGATTGAACGATGTATCCGATGCGGGAGTTGGAGTGTAGGCCGGCGCCGAGCCGATGCTTGCATCGTAGGCGCCCAGCAGACGCCGTGTGCTCAACAGCGCCCGGCTTTCTATGCCCAGCGCCCAGTGGCGGTGTATGTCGAAGTAATTTTTCTGCTCCACATCGAGCTGCAGCCACGACTGTCGGTCGCTGCCCTCGTAGCCCGGCTGACCGCAGCGGGCGGTGCCGAGCAGCCCCGCGGCCTTTACGGCGAGCGAGCGGCCCGTGGTAGGATAGCAGATGCCGTTGAGCGTCGACTCGTCGTAGGAGGCAAAGGCCTGTCCAAGCACATAGTCGACATGATGCCGTCCGGGGCCTATGCCCTCCGCAGCCGATGACACATAGTAGGTGTAGCGCAGCTTGCCCGCGCCCGCGCCTATCTCGAAACTGCCGCGCCGCCCTGCGGCAAAAGCCCAGCCGAGCTTGCCGTAGTATTCGTGCGAGGTAACGAAGGTAGGCTCGTCATCGCGGAAAAAGAGTTCTTCGTTCTCATAGTACTTGCGCCGCGAGGCCACCGCACGGAATGTGAATGCCGACGGCACGCCCGACGCCAACGTGAGACGCCCCGACAGCATGCCGGCCATATAGCTCTGGCCGATCCAGGCACTGAGGTCGGTACTGGCCGAACTGAAACTGAGCGACGAATATCCGGCGCGAAGATAGATATAGCTGTTGTTGCTCGAAGTAATGAAACCGCCGGCACCGACCGAGAACCGGCTCTTGGCGCGGGCATCGACATCGAGGCGGAAGAGGCCGGCGCTGTCATCGGTGCATTCGGCACCGACACGCAGTATCTCCATGCGCCCGGTAGACAGCGCCCGGTAGAACGACAGGCGCGCATGGTCCACACCGATGGTATCGCAGCCCTTGGAGGGGCGGAAGAGATAGCGGATATACTCGTTCTGACTGTTCTTGCCGCCGGTAACGGCGACACTGTCGAAGCGCAGTTCGGGCACCGTGCTCTTGAACACGGCCCGGCGCAGATCGCGGGCCTTGCGGCTCGTACGGACATGCACACGGCTCTTTATCGAGTCGATCATCTCCATGCCCTTGCGGTAACCCGCGCTGTATATCTCGGAGGCCTTGCCCCAGTCGAGTAGCCCGAAGCGACTGACGTCGATACGCACCTTTATACCGGCTTCGGCAGGCACATCGTAGCTTTGGGCGCGACTCATAAGCAGGTCGAGCTGATCGAAATAGCTGTTGGCAGGCCCCTTGGATGGCGCCGATACATCCGACCCTATGAGAATCGAGGGCGAAAACTCGCTCAGCATCACGTCTACCGGGAAATTGTCGTAAACGCCGCCGTCGTAGAGGGTAACGCTGTCTATTCTTACAGCCTGGAATACAAGCGGAAAACTCATCGAAGCGCGTATCGACTCCTCGAGGCGCCCCGAGCCCATCACTTTCTTATGCTTGGCCTCGACATCCGATGCCACACAGCGGAACGGCACGAAAAGACGGTCGTAGTTCCCGCCGCAACGCGCCGTATATGCCGCAAATATCTGCATGAAGCCGAAATTCATGGGCATGGGAGAAATCAGCGACTGAGGATTGAAAATATTGCTTTCGGTGCTGTCGCGGCGTCCTACAGACATTGAGAACATCTGCGGCGACGGCGCTTCGCGCGAAAAGTAATAGCGCAGCGCAGGGTCGGTCTTGCCGGCCGCCATGTAGCTGAAATAGCGGCTGTTGATGAGGGCCATCATCTCCTCGGGAGTATAACCGCAGGCATAGAGGCCGCCCACGATTGCGCCCATCGACGTGCCGGTGATATAGTCGATAGGGATGTCATTGTCTTCCAGCGCCTTGATAAGGCCTATGTGGGCTATACCCTTGGCGCCGCCGCCACTGAGCACAAGGCCTACCGACTGATGCGATCCCTGCGCCCCGGAGGACGCAGGGAGCATAGCCAGAAGGATGAAGAGAGAAATAAAACAGCACTTAGCAGCCCTCATGACTCGCACAATAGATGAAATAAACAGTTGAAAAGTTATGACTTTGAAATAATAACACGGCCGGCGGCCGATTGTTCAAAGTCCAGAACCCGATATGAAACTGTCTTTGAATCCCAGGAAATAGAGCACGCCGTCGAGCCCGATGGTCGATATCGACTGGCGGGCGGTCTGCTTCACCTTGGGTTTGGCATGGAAGGCTATGCCCAGACCGGCGGTCGAAAGCATGGGCAGGTCGTTGGCACCGTCGCCCACGGCGATTGTCTGTGCTATGTTGATGTTCTCCACCTGGGCAATGATGCGCAGTAGCTCGGCCTTGCGCTTGCCGTCGACGATATCGCCCACGTAGCGGCCGGTGAGCTTGCCGTCGACAATCTCGAGTTCGTTGGCATACACATAGTCGAAGCCGAATTTCTGACGCAGATAGTTGCCGAAATAGGTGAAACCGCCCGAGAGGATGGCCGTCTTATAGCCGGTGCGCCTGAGCACCTGCATCATGCGTTCCACGCCCTCGGTAATGGGCAGATTCTCGGCAATCTCGCGCATCACGCTTTCGTCGAGGCCCTTGAGCAGGGCCACACGCCGTGTGAAGCTCTCGCAGAAATCGATTTCGCCGCGCATGGCGCTCTCGGTGATGACCCGTACCTCGGCGCCAACACCGGCGCGGTCGGCCAGTTCGTCGATTACCTCCGTCTCTATCAGGGTCGAATCCATATCGAAGCATATGAGACGGCGGCAGCGGCGGAACACATTGTCTTCCTGCAGCGAGATGTCGAATTCCTCGCTCTGCGATATCTGCAGGAAACGTCCGCGCATGGCCTGGATATCGCGCGGATTGCCGCGGACCGAAAATTCCACGCACGACTTCGAGCGAGGCTCCTCGTTCTCGCGCAGAGGCGCGCGGCCGGTGAGGCGCTGAATGCTGTCGATGTTGAGTTCCTGGCGCGCTATTTCGTCGGTAACGAGCGCTATATGGCGCGCCGTAAGCCTACGGCCCAGTATGGTGATAATCCAGCGGTTCTTGCCCTGCATCGACACCCACTCCTCGTAGTCGGCGATGCTGATGGGTGTAAAGCGTATCTTCACGCTCAGTTCGTAGGCCTTGAAGAGAAGATCCTTCATAATGTCGCCCGAGCGGTCCGATGTGGTGCGGAACAATATGCCCAGCGAAAGCGAATGATGTATGTCGGCCTGGCCGATATCCAGTATATTGGCCTGGTGGCGAGCCAGAATGTCGGTGAGTGCCGAAGTGACGCCGGGCCGGTCGTAGCCCGATATATTTATCAGTATAAGTTCTATATCTTCCATTGCAAAACAATTTTCCGCCACAAAATTACGCAAAAATCCCTACTTCCCCACCCTATGCCCCCTATCATCTTCCCGATAAGCGAAAAAAGCGTTCCGGTTCGACTCCCGGAACGCTTTACCAAAGATTATTTTAAAGAAATAATCATCTAACAATCAGCTTGCGCGTCTTTATACCGGTCTTGACAATATATAATCCGGCCGATTCGGGAGCGAAGCTAATTGTCGTACCAGCAGAGATACTCCTGAATATTTCTGTACCGTCAATCTTAATAATACGGACTTCAGCTCCCGCCTGAACGCCGTCGATCGACACGACTCCGTCCTCTACAGTCACTCTACATGCATCCGCATCATACACGCCAACACCAGACAATTGATCTTCAACTATATGGATAAAGTTTTTCCAGACGTTGGCCTGACGATAGACTTCAGTTGTACCATATGGTACATGCAGGACACAGGCATTGTAGTCCACAAAACCATTGAATATATTATCCTTGACCACCAAAGGAATCATAGCCTGCAAATAGATATCAAGCAGGCGGCCTTTCAAGGCATTGAATACATAATCGCTCATCTCCGTAACCGATTTGGGAATAGTTATAGCTGACAGAGATCCATTGCCAAAAGCCTGTATCCCGATGGCTCTTATACCATCGTCAATTGTAACCGAGCCAAGTTCTTCACACGAATAAAAAGCGAAATTATCAATTCTATCAACGGCAATACCGTTGACACGAGCCGGAATCATGTAATCTCCGACATACATATTGTATCCTCTTACGACTTTATATGAAGCACAGGTATCATCCGTATACCTATAATAAATGCCATTTATATAAAACAGCCCGTCGTGTGATGATACTACGTTGAAACGCCTCTCCGCCTTAACGTCCTCGTTGCCTTCAAGATATGCTTCGAGCACGTGTGCTCCTTCTCCGTTGAACGAGGCATACCATTTCCCATTCTCACAACTTATATCAGCCACCTGATAGCCGCCATCCGGCCTGATGCTTCTATATCTCACCAACTCGGGAGCGGAAGATTCTGCCGTGAGTTCGATTTTATCTCCAACTGCACAATGAATGGTCTGATCCCATTCTATCTTCTCAGCACGTACATTTACCACACAATTGGCAAAGATGTCGCACCAATATGCCGACACAATAGCGCGACCTTCTTTAAGACCCGTCACGACGCCATTGGCATCTACGCTTACACATTCCTCGTTATCACTCATCCACTCGATTACCGTATAGGCCGCATCCTCGGGATATATCGAAGTCTCAAGCTTAACAGATTGTCCCACAGAAACTTCAAGTTCACTGTAATTGAGAAATATAGATTCTATCAACGGAGGTGTAACCTTAACCATACATATGGCAGTAGCATTTCCACAAATCGCTCTGATAGTTGTAGAACCTACCGATACACCCGTGACAAATCCATGTTCATCAACACTTGCAATACTGCTGTCATCACTACTCCACACCACAGTTTTATCTGTGGTATTCTCCGGAAAGACAAATGCGACTAGGCCGAATACACTTTTTGCAGGTAGTTCCAGTCGAGTCAGATTTAACTCTATGGATATTGCTTCAATCGGCTCTACCGTAACTCTGCACTCTGCCGTAACCGACCCGCACCGGGCCATAACAACCGCCTCTCCAACGGAAATGGCAGTGACTATGCCATCGGCGCTAACAGCAGCGACATCATCGTTTGAGCTACTCCAAACAATAGTCTGATTGCTCGTAGTCTCGGGAAGCACCTTTGCCGAAATTTTATCAGTTGTTCCCACTTTAAGAGTCAGTTCCGATCTATCAAGTATCACAGCCGAAGCCATAGTCGGCAGGACTGTAACTTCACACGTTGCCGAGAGCGTCCGGGCACCGCCTTCGGTCTGTGCACTAGCCGTCACTGTAGCCTCACCAATTTTTGACCCTAATACATAAGAGCCATCAACGGATACTGAAACAATCTCTGAATCCGACGAAGACCACGTGATATCTGAAATAGCGGCGTCTTCCGGGATAACAGTCAAAGAAAAGTTACCGCTATCGCCGCAAACACCCGATAGCCGGGAAGGGCTGACAACAATAGCTTGCGCCGACTTCACGATTACATCATAGTTCGAAAAGTACTTCCAGACCGGCGCACTTCTATAAGTGGTCAATACATTCGCCGGTACCAGCACCAAAGCATTATCATATGCAGCTTCGGCAAAAGTATTGTTTTTGGCAGCAGGCGGGACAGGATTATCCGATGTTATTTCTTTGAGTAAAGAACAACCATCAAAGCATAATTCTCCAATTTCAGTCAGATTTGAGGAAAGACTTAGCTCTTTAAGCGAAGTACAGTTCCGGAAAGTCTCAGCCGGAAGACTTTTGATACCCGGTCCAATATTCGCGGAAACAAGAGCCGCGTTCCCAGAAAATGCATACTGCCCGATCTCAATAGTTGATTCCGGAATCACAAGTTGTGGAAATTTGCAATTGACAAAAGACGATACGCCTATTGACTCAAGCCCTTCAGGCAGAAGCAGACCTTTGGATATCGAACAGCCGTAGAAAGCCCTTTCTCCAATAGATTTGAGTCCCGCAGGCAATGATATCTCAGTCAAGGACCGACAGCCACAGAACACACTATCGGGCAAATTAGTGATCCCTGCAGGAATTGTAGCCGATCTAAACATCGAACACCCGGCAAATGCCGCCTTACCGATATAAGCCACACTCTGAGGAATATTAATCGACCCAATCGTTTCACAATTCTGAAAAACGCCATCGCCTATTGATGCCAACCACGACGGAAGTCCTACTTGCTTCATACCTTTACAACCGGAGAACGCATGCGCTCCAATAGTCTCTACCGACCTCGGTACATCGACGGATTCCAGTTTATAGCATCCATAAAAAGCGTCTGCCGGAATGGCTTCTAACGAATTCGACAAGGTGAGAGTAGTCAAATCCGTACACTTTGAGAATGCAGCCGGACCAATAACCTTCACACTGTTAGGGATTATTAGATTATTAATCCCCTTACAGAATCTAAAGCATCCTTCTCCTATTTCCTCAAGATTTGAAGGTAATTGAAGATTGTTTATAGTTACACCTGAGAATGCATATTTATTTATCCGCTTTATAGTTTTCGGGAGAGATATTTTGATATCGGAGAATAAACGATATTTTTTCAATTCTCCGCCATAGATCATTTTATATTCTATATCTATCCCACTAAAAGCGCTATAATCAATTGTTTCCACACCCTCTTCAATCATTATAGTCGAGGATACCGTCATTGCTTTTTCACAAGTATAATTCGCCTCATTGAATGTTGTTAAATCGCCAATAGATTTCACATGATATTCCTTACCATCCTTGGACACCTTAGATTTTATTGTATAGTAGGTATATCCACGATAGTAATGATTGCCCTTATATGGATAATTTTCAAAGCCAAGGGCTACCGCTACAGCTGTCTGAGTTTCTTCATCAATTTCATACTTCACATGATCGTCGATTATTGTCACTGTCTCCGCATATGATCTCAACGAACAAATGACAGCCAGTAGGAAGCAAAGCAACATAGCTTTGCAACGGCTCTTATATGCTGAGTCATTTATATTACATTTTATTTCCTGATCTTTATTACTGACCTCCGGAACCCATTTTAAGGCGCCGGAATCAAAAGACTCAAGATCTTTTTTCATACTTCCACCACTCAACATTCGGAGCAGTAATGCGATATTTGCGGCATTCCAAACCATACGATATTCCTCCGCCAATACACTCTCTTCCATGGCCTTACATAAACAAAAAGCGTGAGAGCCAAACTGCTTGCCCGTTCCACGCCTTGAGGCCTTCGCATTGCCCGAATGAGTAGAACGGACAAACTTGCAGAAGCCTCACGCAGAATATGCTTACGACAACATTCAGCACTCGCGTACCAAAAATCATCAGATAATACATATCCACAAGGCATCTACCTGTTGCCCCATTCCTGACTCATTCTGAAAGTTGCGAAGTTTCAAGGCGTCAAGAAAGAGCGTCGAGTAAACGCTTTCTTAATAATGTCATGCCAACCCTCCCGCTATTCCCGTTGACCGGGATTCTGCATGAGCAGTCAGCACTCGCAAAAATACTATTTATTTATAAAACATCAAAATAAAAGCAAAAATACGTCCCCAAAAAACTTTTAGAACCGGCAGACTACTTCTGGCCGGTGGATTTGCTCTTTGAGGGTTTTACACGTTGTTTGAGCTTACCGGCGCGCATGTCGAGATAGGGCGACGGTGGCAAGGCCGGGAATATATCTTCGACGGCTTCGAGCATATCGGTGCATCGCATAAGTGCAAGAAGCGCAGTCAGAGAGATATTGGCGGCACTGCCGGTCTCGAATTTATGGATAGTATTTTTCCCCGAATATGCAAAAATCGAGAGGTCGTTTAGAACTGGAAGTAGATGAAGGGTGTGACCGAGGAGGAGCGGAGCTCGAGAACGAGCTGCACCACTACGACGAATATCAGCAACTTGACTACCCAGGGCGTGCGCACGAACCATGCGAGGGCGGCATCCCAGAAGCGCGTGGGCAGACAGTGCGACACCACGATCACCAGCATGAGCACGAGCCAGAGCGTGCGGGCCGATGCGAAAGCGGGTATATAGGCCGGCGAGAAGTCGCGGAATACGCCGGAGATAATGGTCCACGAATCGGTCCATGAATCAGCGCGGAAGAATACCCACAGCAGCGCCACCACCGTCATGGTGAGCAGCCACGAAACCGCCTTGACGGGCCAGGAATCGCCGATGCGGCCAAGCCAGGGCTTGCTCGCCTTGTGCACGGCGAGACCGGCGCCGTGCATGGCTCCCCAGAACACGAATTTCCATGCTGCGCCGTGCCACAGACCGCCTATGAGCATAGTGGCGAAATTGTTGACATAGGTCCGCGCCGTGCCCTTGCGGTTGCCGCCGAGAGGGATGTAGATATAGTCGCGCAGCCATGTCGAAAGCGATATGTGCCAGCGGCGCCAGAAGTCGGTGAGATTGCGGGCCTTGTAGGGGAAGTTGAAGTTTTTCGCCAGTTTGAAGCCCATGATGAGTGCTATACCGATGGCCATGTCGGAATATCCCGAGAAATCGCAGTATATCTGCATGGTATACCCGATGATGCCCATCAACGTCTCGAAGCCCGAATATCCGCCGGGGGTCTGAAAGATGAGATCGTTGTACTGGGCTATGTAATCGGCGATTATGGCTTTTTTGACCACACCGAGTATTATCAGCCACAGGCCGGTATACACTTCGGAACGGGTGGCATGCCGGTTTTCGCGTATCTGCGGCAGGAAATAGTCGGCGCGCACTATGGGGCCGGCCACGAGCGCCGGGAAGAACGACAGGAAAAAAGCATATTCGAGCCACGTGGCGGTGGGCTCTACCCTCCCCTTGTACACATCGATTATATAGCTGACTGACTGAAAGGTATAGAACGATATGCCCACCGGGAGCACAAGATCGAGGGGCTGAAAGTTGCCTCCGACCATGGCGTTGATATTCCAAAGGAAGAAATTGGCATATTTGAAATATGCCAGTATGCCAAGCGATGTCAGCAGCGAAACTACCACGCATATGCGCCCGAAAGCACGGCTTCGCCCGGGACGGCACATAATCCGCGACAACGTCCAGTCGACCAGCGACGTAGCGGCAAGCAGACACACAAACACGCCGCTGCTCTTATAGTAGAAAAAGAAACTGAACGCCACCACAAACACAGCCATCTGCCATAAGCGGCTGCGCAGCAGCCCGTAGACGGGCATAAACACCAGAAAAAGCGCCCAGAACGTGCCCGAGGAAAAGAGCATGGGCGCCGAGGCGTCGTAGGTGAGGAAGCGGCCGATATTGTGGAGCAGTTCGTTCATTTTTCCGAAGGCTGGTGTACGAAGATACGCCGGGCGCGGGCCGAGGCCTTGTCGGGCAGCTCCATGCGTATGGGGTGCAGGCAGTGCTCAGGCATCCAGCGGGCGACACTGTCCATCCACAGGGCTGCCGACTGGCGGGTGGGGTGCGCGCCGTCCTTGCTCCGGTCGAAGTGCATGCCGTCGCTGAGGAAGAACGTGCCCTCGGCTGTCTCCGACGCCACCAGGCTGTTTATGCCTGTGTCGGGCTTCCAGTTGGGCGGCCCGATCCACACATAGGGGATGGTGTCGATGTCGGCTATCATCTTGCGCACATAGCCGCGGCGCTTAGTGGCGATATCGGACACGAAAAGCTCGTTGGCCCCCAGGCATACGAAGATATAGTCGGGATGAATGGTGTCGATATAGTGGCGCAGTTTATCGGACCGGCCCCACACCTCCGATGTGGAGCTGTACCATATGACGGTATAGAGCGTATGGCCGTTCTTCTCGGCATAGGCGGCAAGGCGCGGGCCAAGACCCTCGAGCATCGAGTCGCCGATAAAGAGTATGGTCTTGGCGGTGGTATCGCAGGGCACCGGGAATGTCGGCGCGGGCACAGCCACACTGTCGCCGGCGACAGTATCGGCAGCCACCTCGGGATCGGCATCAGGAGAAACGGCGAGCAGCGACGGCACGATCTCCGATGACTTGAATTTATGGCCGGCGATTTCGGGCATATCGAATGCCGAGGCAGCCGCAAAGAGCGCGAATGCCACCAGAAAAAGCAACCACAAAGCCGTATAATGCCGCTTCAATTCTTTTTAATTATGAATTATGAATTAAGAAATATCCTAACCACCTAATCTCCTAATAACCTGTCTTCCTAACCTCCTAATCTCCTAACCTCCTAATTGCTTATAAGCATATAGGCCGTGCGGCCCGGCGCCACGCGATAGCGGCGCAGGCCGTAGCCCTTGTCGGCAGCCTCGCCGGCAACGGGATGGCCCAGAAGCGAGAACACATCGTAGGTGCTGTGGCACTGCGGGCACTCGGCTAGATTCTCGCTGTTGATGCGCACACGCACCGTCGCCTTGCACTCCACCGGGCATGCAAGGTCGTAGGCCTGCGGACTGCCCATGACATCACCCACCAGAAGGATGCCGCCAAAGCCGCAGTAGGTCGAGGCGGTGTAGAAAAAGCCTTTCGGCAGGCCCTGCTCGGGAATGAACCGCTTATGGTCGAGAGCCGACGCCACTCCGTAGACATTCCACTCGGCTACGGTAGGGAACGAAATATTGACGGCGGCCGGGGGAACCCGGTCGTCGTCGAGAGTGTGGCAACCGCTGCATGCCACAGCGGCACATATAAGTAATGCGGGGAGAGAGAGGCGCATGGCTGTCAGGCAAGGTTGGCGAAGAGATCGCCGAACTGGTCGGCGGCCTTCTGCAGAGTCGGACCTATGAGCGGCTTGAGCATCATAGGTATTTCGACATCGATAGCGCCCTGCACCTCGGTGGTGTCGGGGGTGACAGGCTTGAAGGTGATCTCGAGCTTCATGGGCACCGGCGATTTCTCGGCGGCGAGCACCACGCGCTCCGGGGTGCGGTCGACAGCCTTGAGGCATATCTCGCCCACCTGAGGAGTGGTGATGGTGATGGTATCTTCGGAGAAAGCCACGTCGCCGATGCGCGCGCGCTGATCGGCGGGGAGCTCGTCGAGTTTGGTCTGGAGACCGCGGAAATCGGCGAAGCGCTCTGCAAGGTCGGAGGCAGGACGGTCGACGACAGTCGGTTTAGACGAATATTTTGCCATTTCTTTTGAATGATGAATTATGGATTATGAATTATGAACCTCGAACCATGAATCTCAAACATCATAATTCATCATTCATAATTCATAATTTCCTTAGCGCTCGGGCACCCAGTTTGCGGGGTCGGTACGCCAGCGGTGAAGGGTCTCGAGGTCTTCCTCGGTTATATATTTGGTTTCGAGAGCCACTTCGAGCATAGCATTGTAGTTGCTCAGAGTGATCAGCTCCACACCGGCCTGTGCGAAATTCTCCTCGGCCACGGGGAAACCATAGGTGAAGAGAGCGAGCATGCCGATAACCTTGCAGCCGGCAGCGCGGATAGCCTCGACAGCCTTGAGAGAGCTCTTGCCGGTCGACACCAGATCCTCGATTACGACAACCTTCTGACCGGGACGGAGATCGCCTTCGATAAGATTCTCCAGACCGTGATCTTTGGGAGTAGAGCGCACATATACATAGGGCAGACCGAGCTCGTCGGCAACAAGAGCGCCCTGTGCGATAGCGCCGGTGGCCACGCCGGCCACAGCCTCGGCTTCGGGGAATTTTTCCATCACCATGCGCGAAAGTTCGAGCTTGATGAAGGTACGCACGTCGGGGTACGACAGAGTACGGCGGTTATCGGTATAAATGGGCGAATTCCAGCCCGAGGCCCAGATAAAAGGATTGGCGGGCTGAAGTTTCAGCGCACTGATTTTAAGTAGTTTCTCAGCAAGTAAGCGGGCTACGTCGTTCATAGTTTCTATAGTATTGACTTTCAAACTGCAAATATACGGATTTTTTATTGTGATACGCCGACATAAAAGTGTGTTTTTTACACATCGAGCCAAAAAATTTGTCTTTTTCGTCTCTCGGCTTCTTTAAACGTCTGCCGGACAACTCATAGCAGGCACCACATGTCGGTTCCGGCGCACAAAAAGGGCTCCGCGGATAGAAGTTCGCGGAGCCCGGTAAAAAGATTATCACCACACGAATTTCGACACCTTACCGGCGGCCGACACTATGTAGACACCGTGCGCAGGCAGCTGCACGGTAGCGCTGCCGCTGCCGGAAGCTACAACTGTGCCCGACACGCTGCTGACAACGAACGAAGCACCGTCGGGAGCCACAATGGCTACGACACCGTCGGCCCCGCAGACAACGGAAACAGCCCCGCCGGCATCAACACCGGCCACACCCGACTGCGACGGACGGTCGACCGCCTGCATGGTCTCGGGCTTGCTGTAGGCATAGCCCACATAGTCGCTGTCGTAGTGGAGACGGCGCGCACGCACGCTGTAGCTGTATGCCTCGTTCTCGGCCCAGGATGGTACCCTGACTTCTGCCGAGGCCATCGTGGCATCGGCGGCGTAGGGCTTGGCCACCTCTTTGCCTATGACGGGCACGGTTATTACGTCGCCGGCGGCAACGGCACGGCTCACACGGAGATCGTCGAGATAGAGCACACCCGGCTGCGACGACGGAAGGCTGATGAGGATATAGCATTCGCCGTCGGCACCTTCGAGCGTGAAACTGTCATCGCTCCAGGAAGCTATAGAGGCGACTTCGTGAGAGTCGATGATATTGCCTTTGGCATCGCACATCGACACGGTGAAGTCCTTGATATCCTGGCCATAGTGGCGCATGGCCATATCCACTTTGCCGTCGCTGCCGCTCATGTCGAAGACCGCCGAGCGCACCCACGAAGCGCCGTATTCGCCTATCCAGCGGTTGTCGATGCCCAGTGCGCCGTCGACCCACGCAAGCAGATGGCATGTCCAGTCGGCGCGGCCGATATACTGGTCGAGAGTCTGGTCCATAGCCGACGATTCGGCCGGAGCAGCGAATGTACCGCCTGAGAATCCGGAGAAGTCTTCGTCGATAATATCGAAAGTTCCGGCCTCGGCCACAGTAGTGGTCTGCCAGACGGTGAGGAGATATGCCGTAGCACGGTCAACGAGTCCCCAGCGCGCGGTGAAGCCGCCTGCCGTAATATCGCTTGCCTCCATAAGCTCGGGCGAGGGGAGACCGAGCACCATCACCTGGTTCGATTCGTTCGACACACCGGCCGCGCACACGGCCTTGACCACATAGTAGCACGGTTTGTAGATGTCGATGCCGTCGACACGGGCCGAAAGACCGTCCACGGCCTTGTCCTCGATGATATAGCTGCGATTGCTGCTGCCGGTATACACGCTCAGAAGATAGCTGTCGGCACCCTCGACCTCGCTCCAGTAGGCCGTGAAACCGCCATCGGTGAGCCCCGACCAGCCCAGAGCCACAGGTGCCGCTATGCTGCCGGCAGCCTGTACGACTGCGATGTCGTCGATATAAGCCTCGCCGAGCGCCGACGAGAAACGCAGATAGCACCGCTCCATGCCGCAGCTGAATCCGACGCTGCAATCGGACCACTCGGAGGTGATGTCGGCATAGTTGTTATACACCTGGCTTCCGGTGACTGCGTCGTAGACCGTCACATTGATGGCGCCGAAACCGAAGCCGAAGTCGTACTCGCGGGCCTTGAACGAGACGGTGAACTTGCCGCCGTTGCCCGAAAGATTCATTTCGGGAGTCTGCAGATAGCCCGGCTGGGGATTGTCGGCGCCGAAACTGCCCAGATAGGCACAGCCTCCGGCCTGGAAGAGACCGCGGCCGCGCCAGCCGGGATAGCGGGTGGCATCGTCGGGAATGACACCGTTGTCGTCTTTGAACGCCACAGGTTCGGCCTCGGTGCCTTCGCTGAACGAGTCGAAGGGCTCGAACAACACGGCGCCATCGGGAGCCGACACTCCCGCCGGAGCATAGTATACCACAATATCGTCGATATACATGGCCTCGGCAGCCGGGACGAACTCGATGATGTCGGTAGCTGAACCGCCGGTGAAGTCGATGCTGAAATCCTGCCACTCGGTAGTGAGGGCGACGGTCTCTTTCACGCGCTCGCCCGATGCATCCTTGCGGTTCACGCCAAGATTATCGGCGGCGGTGCCGCATGCCCGGAACGAGAGGGTGTAGCTGCCGTCGTTGACGGTGCCGTCGAACTTCGGCGTCTTGAGACTGCCGGGCATAAACCAACCCTTGCCGATATAGCACGAACCGCCGGCGGCATAGATTTCCTCACCGTCCCAGCCGGGGGTCTGCGTGTAGTCGCTGATGCCGGCCCAGGCAAGATCGTTGTATTCGTCGGGCGCACCGAACGACCCGCCGGTAAACTTAGCGAAATCCTCGCTCAGGATAATGGTTGCTCCGGCCGGAATATCGGCGGCCGAAGCTTCGGGAATGCCACACAGCATCCCTGCAAACACCGGAATAGACAGAAGTAAAGATTTAAAGTGCATAGAATATGATTTTTTCGGTTTCGTCCGCTTTGAGAGTGTCGGGCATTACGCCGGCAAATATACAGTATTATTTTCAACATTCCACTATTCACGCCGAAATAAAATCATTTATCCACCCATTTCGCTGCATTCACAGCATAAAGCCACCACAAAGAGCGGCTAAATTATTGCTTGAGCAGCTCCACCGGACGCTTGCGTTTTATCATGAAGGCACGGTCGGCCAATGCAAGCATAGGCAAATCGCCCCCGGAATCGCCATATGCCACGACAGAGCGCACTCCGATATCGCCGAGGGCGGCTTGTATGCGTCTCACTTTCTCAGGGCCGTGACAGTTGGGAGTACTGAAACGGCCTGTCAGTATACCGTTTTCCACCGCCGCGCCGGTAGCTATGACGTGCGATTTATCCACACCGTTCTTTTCGGCCCATGGCACGATCCAGTCGCCGATACTGGCGGAGACGATATACACTTCGTCGCCGGCGGCGATATGCCGTGCCATACGGGCGACAAGCTCCGGCCTGACCATCTTTTCTATCTCCGGCGCGAACGACTCACAGCAGGCCGCAAACCCCGGGCCGGCCATACCCCTGAAAAGGAAGGAAAACAGGCGCTCCTTGGCCACGCTGTTCGACACCGCACCGAGCTTCCACATCAGTATCCACGGCAAGGCCTTCAGGGCGCCGATAAGCGTACGGAGCTTGCCGAGCGAATGCAGGGCAAAGCACGGCAGGGAATCGCGGGTGGTGAGAGTGCCGTCGAAATCGAAAAAGACAAGCGAAGCGGCACTCATAGCAGGTAGATGATTACGATAAAACTCAACGCCCACAATACAAGGCACATCTGCACGAAGCGGTCTTTCATGAGTATCGCCGTGGGACTGCCGCTGCGCTCCCTCACAAGAGCGAGCTGCAGATAGCGCAGTATACCCGCAAGCACGAAGACAGATGTGAGATACACATATTCGCACCCCAGACGGGCCTCCACTTCGGGCTGCAAAGTGTAGATAACATAGCAGACCATGGTGATGGAACCCAGCAGACCGAGTACCTGGTCGAGATACGATAGATTATACTCCGACACATTGTCGCGAGTACGGGCACCCGACCGCTCGAAGATGAGTACGTCGTCGCGTCGTTTGGCAAAAGCCATGAAGAGCGTAAGCAGAAAGGTGAGGCACACGATCCAGGGCGATACCCAGATGGAGCACACATATCCGCCAATCCACACCCTCAGCACGAAGCCTGCGGCGATAATCATCACATCGACAATGCTGTAGTGTTTCAACCGGAAGCAATAGGCAATATTGAGCACAAAATATGCCAGCAGAATAGCCGCGCCGCCGGCTCCGCGTGTGCCAAGACCAAGAAAAGCAAGCGCACAGGCAGCTGCCGCGAGCAATACAGCAAGAACGGTCGCCGTGGTTTTGGACACCCGGCCCGAGACAATAGGACGGAAACTTTTTTGGGGGTGCAGCGAGTCGGCTTCGCTATCTTTTATATCGTTTATGCAGTAGATGGAACTCGCCATAAGCGAGAACGCGACAAAAGCCACAAAACACAGCTTCCAACACTCAATGTTTATCAGATTCCCCGAAAAAAAGAGAGGAAGCATCACAAAAAGATTCTTCACCCACTGCCGGAGGCGCATCAGTTCTATAAGATCGCTAAACATATCTTCTTTTTTCGTATTTTGCCGACCAAAAATATCAGTCCGACCGAAGCATAAAAAATCAATATCGGCATATAAGGGTAATGGTAGCGCACGGCACCATACATAAGAGCATGGATGCAGCAGCCACCTATAAGCGGAATCAGCGGAAGACCTGCCACACCCCACAGACGGCGACCGTAGGCGAACAGGCCGAACGCACTAAGCACCAATACGATATAGTACACCAAAGATCTCGAGAGTATCCTGACAATCATCTCCGTTCTGTTGCAGTCGGCATATAGTTCATTTTTGGGAATCAGCGACATATCGCTATAGTCATCGCTACACCACAGGCGGAAAACTTTCTCAGGCATCAGTGCGATATAGTCTGCCGGATGCTCCGACACCCAACGCTCAGCCTTCTTCAGCCACACTGAATCCTTGCCGAAAACATCGAGGCCGGTTTCGTTCGGTATATACCCTGCATTTCCTTCGTCGAAAACCGTACATTCGAAACTTCCGTTTGCCTGATCGGATGCTCCGATAAGCATATTGATGCCCGACGTAGAAGCCGCCACTATAGCATGTCCGTTAACACGATAATTAAACAGACACAGCGAAGACAGAACCAATGCCAAGCCGGTGGCATAGGAGATCATACTCCGACGCCCAAATCGACATATAAACATATAGGCGACTACTGGCACAACAAACAATACTGCGACCGGCCTCACATAGTTCGCCGCCGCTACAAGCGCTCCTGACGCAAGCAAAGCCGGCCAACGATCGCGCACCAGAGCTATCGACACGTATACAAGCAATCCGAAAAGCAGCTCCGACATAGTAGTGGCCACAATTATGGTATTGCTCCAAATGAGACAGTACATTATCACGCCTGCATGCGCACATACCTCACCGGCCAGATGCCTGATTATCAGAAAAACTGTCAGTGCAAGGGCAGCATTAAATACTATGTTGAACAACGGAACAATATCAAGAGTGCCGAAAACATTCAGAACTATAATCAGATAATTGACATATCCGGGATTTATCACATAGGGCTCGCTGTTGAGCTGAGCGACTGTAGGATACCATGTCCCTTCGCTATAACATTGGAACGCAAGCCGTTGATAGTTACCTGCATCGCTATACTGCGGTACTCCCCAATAATGAATCACAACAATACACTGCGCAACAATCCATACAAGAAAGATCGCTGCGGCGACACATCTTAATTTTCTTATATCAAGGACTTTATCCATACCGCAAAAAAACAGATGCACGTCCCGAATGTGGGCCGGCTACTATGTGATAAAACTAAAAACAGCGCCCGGGGACTTGGCGTCCGAGCGCTGTCTGTTATCGTACTGCTGCCGATGATTATTCGGCGGCGGGAAGTTCGGGATTTTCCTTTGCGGCTTCCTCAACGGGGTTTTCGGGAGCGGCTTCGGCGGCGGGAGCTGCCTTGCGGCGGCTGCGGCGGGTCTTGGCCTTGGCTTCCTTGGTTTCAGCGAGCATGGCTTCGTTGTAGTCTACCAGTTCGATGAAGCAGGTCTTGGCGTTGTCGCCCAGACGGAAACCGGTCTTGAGGATACGGGTGTAACCGCCGGGACGGTTGGCAATTTTCTCGGAGATGGGGCCGAAGAGTTCTTTGACGGCTTCCTTGCTCTGGAGGTGGCTGAAGACCAGACGGCGGTTGGAGGTGTTGTCTTCCTTAGCGCGGTTGATCAGGGGCTCGGCGTAGATGCGCAGGGCTTTGGCCTTTGCCAGAGTGGTGTGGATGCGCTTGTGAAGAATGAGCGATACCGTCATGTTGGCCAGCAGGGCGTCGCGGTGAGCTTTCTTGCGGCCGAGATGGTTGAATTTTTTATTGTGTCGCATCGGGGTGATTAATCTTTATCGAGTTTGTACTTGGAGATGTCCATGCCGAAGGAAAGGTTGAGGCTCGTAAGGAGGCTTTCGAGTTCGACGAGAGACTTTTTGCCGAAGTTGCGGAATTTGAGCAGGTCGGTCTTGTTGAATACCACCAGTTCGGCGAGGGTTTCCACTTCGGCGCTCTTAAGGCAGTTGAGTGCGCGGACGGAGAGCTGCATGTCGACGAGCTTCGATTTGAGAAGCTGACGCATGTGGAGCACTTCTTCGTCGAATTCTTCGCCGGGATCGGGCTCGGAAGTTTCCAAAGTGATTTTCTCGTCGGAGAAGAGCATGAAGTGGTAGATAAGGATCTTGGCGGCCTCTTTGACAGCGTCCTTGGGCAGGATGGAGCCGTTGGTGCTGATTTCGAGGGTGAGTTTGTCGTAGTCGGTCTTCTGGTCTACGCGGTAGTTTTCGACCGTGTACTTCACATTCTTGATGGGCGTGTAGATGGAGTCGATGGCGATAGTGTTGATATCGTCCTGCGGGGTCACGTTTTCCTCGGCGGGAACCCAGCCGCGGCCCTTGTTGATAGTGAGTACGAGGGTGAAGCTTGCCTCGGGATCCAAATGACATATCACCAGGTCGGGATTCATTACTTCGAATCCCTGAAGCTGCCTGGCTATGTCGCCGGCTGTGAACACTTCTTTGCCTGAAACGTTGAGGGTGACGCGCTCGAACTCGGTATCTTCTACCTTCTGCTTGAGGTCGACCTGCTTGAGGTTGAGGATGATGTTGGTGACATCTTCCTTAACGCCGGGTACGGCATCGAATTCGTTTTTGACGCCGTCGATTTTTATCGACGAGATCGCGAAGCCTTCCTGAGAGGAAAGGAGAACGCGACGGAGGGCGTTTCCGACGGTGATGCCATAGCCGGGTTCCAAAGGCTTGAATTCGAACTTACCGTAGAAGTTTGTGGCTTCTACCATAACCACCTCTTCAGGTTTCTGGAATGCTAATATGGCCATGGATCAGGTTTTATTATTTGGAGTAGAGCTCGACGATGAGCTGTTCCTTGATGTTTTCGGGGATATCTTCGCGTGCGGGCACGTGGAGGTATTTACCGCTCTTGGAAGCTTCGTCCCATTCAATCCAGGGATATTTGCTGTGGTTGAAGCCTGCGAGGCAGTCGGCGATAACTTCGAGCGATTTGCTGCGTTCGCGAACGCCTACGATGTCGCCGGGTTTTACTTTGTACGAGGGGATGTTTACGACTTCGCCGTTGACGGTAACATGCTTGTGGAGCACCAGCTGACGGGCTGCCGCACGGGTGGGAGCGATGCCCAGACGGTATACGATGTTGTCCAAACGCGATTCCAGAAGCTGAAGCAGAATTTCGCCGGTGATACCTTTGAGACGCGATGCTTCCTCGAAGAGGTTGCGGAACTGACGTTCGAGCAGACCGTAGGTATATTTGGCTTTCTGCTTCTCGCGGAGCTGAACACCGTATTCCGATGTTTTACGGCGCTTGTTCTGGCCGTGCTGGCCCGGGGGGAAGTTGCGACGGGCGAGGACCTTGTCTTCGCCGAAGATGGGTTCGCCGAATTTGCGGGCTATTTTGGTCTTGGGACCTGTGTATCTTGCCATTGTTTGAAATCAGTTTTTCGTCTGTTGCGTTCTGTCCGTCAAGGCGGCTCTTTGTGCTTTCGCCGGCGCAGCCGCGACCATAGAGAGGTGATTTAAATATGGTCTATTCGCCTTGGAGGCACCCTGGCGCGCCGCCCTGCTATGCCGTCGGCCGCCCATGGCAGGCTTGTGGCGACGGTGGAGCCGAACGTGGTGCAGACGCTTGTGTTGTAGTATGTTTAGAGAGTATTGTTACTGAAATAGAAAGCAGAGCATGGCGCGGCTTCCGCTGTGGGGCGGAAAACCGGCCGTATGAACTGATTTAAACTCTTCTTCTCTTGGGAGGACGGCAGCCGTTGTGGGGCAGCGGAGTGACGTCGATGATTTCGGTAACGGCGATGCCGGCGCCATGGATGGTGCGGACGGCGGATTCGCGGCCGTTGCCCGGGCCTTTGAGGTATGCCTTCACTTTGCGCAGGCCAAGATCGTATGCGACCTTAGCGCAGTCCTGTGCGGCCATCTGAGCAGCGTAGGGAGTATTCTTTTTGCTGCCGCGGAAGCCCATCTTGCCGGCCGACGACCAGGAGATAACCTGACCTTCGCTGTTGGCAAGGCAGACAATGATATTGTTGAACGAAGAATGAACGTGAAGCTGGCCTTCTGCACCGACTTTGACGTTGCGTTTCTTAGCTGCGACTGTTTTCTTTGCCATGTGGTTCTATTATTTAGTAGCTTTCTTCTTGTTAGCAACGGTTTTCTTGCGGCCCTTGCGGGTACGGGCGTTGTTTTTGGTCGACTGGCCGCGCACGGGGAGGCCGTTGCGGTGACGGATGCCGCGGTAGCAGCCGATATCCATCAGTCGTTTGATGTTGAGCTGGATCTCGCTGCGGAGATCGCCCTCTACCTTGTAGTCGGCGCCGATGACTTCGCGCACTTTGGCTGCCTGGTCGTCGGTCCAGTCTTTCACTTTGATGTTTACGTCGATACCGGCTTTGCTGAGGATGCTTTTAGCAGCGCTGCGACCGATGCCGTAGATGTAAGTCAAGGCGATTTCACCTCTTTTGTTCTGGGGGAGGTCAACTCCCACGATTCTAACTGCCATATATTACTTATCCTTGACGCTGTTTGTACTTGGGGTTTTTCTTGTTGATGACGTAGAGACGTCCTTTTCGGCGAACGATCTTGCTGTCCGGAGTGCGTTTCTTGACGCTTGCTCTTACTTTCATATCTGTGTTTTTTTCAGTTTATTTATAGCGGAAAGCAATCCGGCCTTTTGAGAGGTCGTAGGGCGACATTTCCACACGCACCTTGTCGCCGGGAAGTATCTTGATGTAGTGCATGCGCATTTTCCCGGATATGTGTGCGGTGATTTCGTGCCCGTTTTCGAGTTCGACACGGAACATGGCGTTGGAGAGCGCCTCGACGATTGTGCCGTCCTGTTCGATTGCTGATTGTTTTGCCATATAGGAGTTTGAGGCTTTAAATGAATTGTTCCATTATCCCGGAGGGTATGTAGTCGAAAGTGGTGAGCACTTCGGTGCGGCCGTCGACGATGGCGACGGTGTGCTCGAAGTGGGCGGAGGGCTTGCGGTCGCGGGTGCGGCACTGCCAGCCGTCGCGCTCTATCACTATATTCCGGCTGCCCATGTTGACCATGGGCTCTATGCATATCACCATGCCGTCGACCAGCCGGGGGCCTATGCCGCGGCGTCCGTAGTTGGGCACCTCGGGGGCCTCGTGCATCTTGCGGCCTATGCCGTGTCCGCACATCTCGCGCACCATCGAATAGCCGCGGTGCTCGCAGTAGGTCTGGATGGCGTTGGAGATGTCGCCGATACGCGCGCCGGGCCGGGCGGCCTCGATGCCCACGTAGAGCGACTGGTAGGTGGTACGTAGCAGAGCCATTTTCTCGGGGCTGACGGTGCCTACCGGAAAGGTGAAGCACATGTCGGCCATGAATCCGTCTTTTTCGACTACGTTGTCGACGCCGATGATATCGCCGTCGAGAAGAATGCGGTCGGAGGGAAATCCGTGCACGACCGTTTCGTTGACCTCTATGCAGAGGGTGGCGGGGAATCCTTCGTATCCGAGACAGGCAGGCTTGCCGCCATTGTCCAGGATGAACTCCCGGGCAATGGTGTCGAGCTTGCGTGTGGTGACTCCGGGCGCGATGTTCCGTGCGATCTCGCCAAGGCACTGCGATATCAGCAGGGCCGACGAGCGCATGGTCTCGATTTCTTCCGGTGTCTTCAGATATATCATTTAATGCTTTTATTTAAAATGATTGGAGCATCAGTATGCCTGTCCTGTGGTGCGGCCTTTGATTTTGCCTTCTTTCATCAGACCATCGTAGTGGTGCATCATCAGGTGCGATTCGATCTGCTGGAGGGTGTCGAGCACTACGCCCACCATAATCAGCAGCGATGTGCCGCCGAAGAACTGGGCGAAGTTCTGGCTGATGCCGAAGAAACGGGCGAAAGCCGGAAGGATGGCTACGATACCGAGGAAGATAGAACCGGGAAGGGTGATGCGGCTCATGATGGCGTCGAGGTACTCGGCGGTCTTCTTGCCGGGCTTGACGCCGGGGATGAAGCCGTTGTTGCGCTTGAGGTCTTCGGCCATCTGGGTGGGACGCACGGTGATGGCGGTGTAGAAGTATGTGAACGCAACGATGAGTACGAAGAATACGGCGTTATACCAGAAACCGTTGATATCGGTGAATGCCTGTACGAAGCCGTTGTCGCCTCCGCGGAAACCGGCAAGTGTCATGGGGATGAACATGATTGCCTGAGCGAAGATGATAGGCATTACGCCGGCGGCATTGACCTTCAGAGGGATGTACTGGCGGGCGCCGCCGTACTGGCGGTTGCCCACGATACGCTTGGCGTACTGCACGGGCACTTTGCGGGTGCCCTGCACCAGAAGTACTGCGCCGACAGTGACGGCGAAGAGCAGAACGATTTCGACGATGAACATCACCAGACCACCCTGGCCTGCGCCGTCGCCCGGAAGGCGGCTGTGGAATTCATAGTAGAGTGCTCCCGGGAGTCGGGCTATGATACCCACAAGGATGATGAACGAGATACCGTTGCCGATACCGCGGTCGGTGATGCGCTCGCCAAGCCACATGATAAACATCGAGCCGGCAGCGAGGATGATGGTGAGATAGACTATGGTCCAGAAGCCGAATGCCAGTGTGGTGCCGTTCGACGCACCGTTGACCTGCACCTGAAGGTTCACCAGATAGGCCGGTGCCTGCAGGACAAGGATCAGGACGGTGAGAAGACGGGTGTACTGGTTGAGCTTCTGACGGCCGCTCTCGCCTTCGCGCTGCATTTTCTGGAACGAGGGGAGAATCATGCCGCAGAGCTGGATGACGATCGATGCCGTGATGTACGGCATGATGCCCAGCGCAAATATCGACGCCTGGGAGAAGGCGCCGCCTGAGAACATGTCCAGCAGCTGCATCAGACCGCTCTTGTTGGTGAAGTTGGCAAGAGCGTCGATGTCTGACGGCGAGATGCCCGGGAGAACCACATAGCAGCCCAGACGGTAGATGAGTACCAGAAGGAGTGTTATGAGGATTCTCTGGCGCAGCTCCTGGATGGTCCAGATATTTTTGAGCGTGTCGATGAATCTCATGATTAAATTTTGTTAGCTGTGCCTCCGGCGGCTTCGATGGCCGCTTTGGCAGCTTCGGAGAATGCGTTGGCTTCGACGGTGAGGGCGGCGCTGATGGCACCGCCGGCAAGAATTTTCACAAGCTGGCCGCGGCGTACATAGCCTGCCTGACGGAGTTCTTCGACGCCGACTTTCTGAAGCTGACGGGCTTCGGCGAGCTGGGCGATGGTGTCGAGGTTGATGGCTTTGTATTCCACACGGTTGATATTCTTGAAGCCGAACTTGGGCAGACGGCGCTGAAGGGGCATCTGGCCGCCTTCGAAACCAATCTTACGCTTGTAGCCGGAACGCGATTTTGCGCCTTTGTGGCCACGGGTAGATGTGCCGCCTTTGCCGGAGCCGGCGCCTCGGCCGATGCGGGTGCTCCGCTTTACGGAGCCGGGTGCGGGTTGTATGTTGCTAAGATCCATTGTTTAGAAAGTATTAGGCGTTGGTCACTTCAACTAAGTGGCGTACTTTGTTTACCATTCCCATCACCGAGGGGGTGTCTTCTTTCACCACAGTGTGGTTCATTTTCTTAAGGCCGAGCGCATCGAGGGTGCGCTTCTGAACTGCCGGGCAGTTGATGCGGCTCTTGATCTGTTTGATTTTTATCTGTGCCATTGTTCTGTGGTTATGTATCAGCCTTTGAAGACCTGTTCTACAGATATACCGCGGTTCTGGGCCACCTGAGCGGGCGAACGCATTTCGTCGAGAGCGGCGATGGTTGCCTTTACAAGGTTGTGGGGGTTGGACGAGCCCTTGCTCTTTGCAAGAACGTCGGTGATACCCACGCTCTCGAGCACGGCACGCATGGCACCACCGGCTTTAACACCGGTACCGTGCGATGCAGGCTTGAGGATGATGCGGCTGCCGCCGAACTTGGCCACCTGTTCGTGGGGAATGGTGCCTTTGTGGACGGGTACGCGGATAAGGTTTTTCTTAGCGGCCTCAACGCCTTTGGCGATAGCGGCCTGTACTTCGTTTGCTTTGCCGAGGCCCCAGCCTACGACGCCGTCTTCGTTACCTACCACTACGATAGCGGCGAAGGTGAAGGTGCGGCCGCCCTTTGTCACCTTGGTGACGCGGTTGATGGCTACGAGGCGGTCTTTGAGCTCGAGGTCGCCGGTCGACTTGACTCTATTGTTTCTTTTTGCCATAGTTACTTAGAATTTGAGGCCGGCGCCGCGAGCGGCATCAGCGAGGGATTTAACGCGTCCGTGGAAAAGGTAGCCGTTGCGGTCGAAAACCACTTCGGTGATACCTGCCTCGAGGGCCTTGGCTGCTACGGCAGCGCCTACGAGGGCGGCGATTTCGCATTTGGTTGCTTTCTGGTCGATGCCGCGCGACGAAGCGGCCACCAGAGTACGGCCTGCCAGGTCGTCGATAAGCTGAACGTAGATCTGCTTGTTGGAGCGGAACACGGTCATGCGGGGACGCTCGGCGGTGCCGGAGATTTTGCCGCGGATGCGGGCTTTGATTTTATTTCGTCTTTCGATCTTGGAAATCATGATAGTCTGCGGTTAATGTTATTTGGCACCGGCCTTCTTACCGGACTTGCGACGTATTACTTCGCCGACGAACTTGATACCCTTGCCCTTGTAAGGTTCGGGCTTGCGCATGGAGCGAATCTTGGCGCACACCTGGCCCAGAAGCTGCTTGTCGCGGCTTTCCAGGATGATGAGCGGGTTCTTGTTACGCTCGGTTTTGGCTTCTACCTTGATTTCCTCGGGAAGCTTCAGATATATAGCGTGGGAGTAGCCGAGGGCGAGTTCGAGCACCTGGCCTGTTGCGGTGGCGCGGTAGCCGACGCCCACGAGTTCCATTTCTTTGCGGTAGAGTTGGTGCACGCCTTCGACCATGTTGTGGATCAGAGCGCGATAGAGACCGTGCTGTGCGCGGTGCTCGCGGTCGTCGCTGGGACGGGTCAGGTGCACGTGGTTGTCCTCTACAGTTACTGTAATGTCGGGATTGACGGCCTGCTGGAGTTCGCCGTACTTGCCTTTGACGGTTACTACGTTTGTCTTGGGATCAACCGTCACAGTTACTCCTGCGGGGATGGCGATGGGAGCTTTACCTATTCTTGACATAGTTTCGTTGCTTTAGGTTGATTAATATACGTAGCAGAGGACTTCGCCGCCGATCTTGAGGTCGGAGGCTTTTTTGTTGGTCATGACGCCGCGCGAGGTGCTCAGGATGGCGATGCCCAGACCGTTGAGTACGCGGGGCATGTCTTTGTAGCCGGTGTACTGGCGGAGACCCGGACGGGATACCCGCTTGAGACCCTTGATGGCGTTGACGCGGTCGACGGGGTCGTATTTCAGAGCGATCTTGATAGTGCCCTGTGCGTTGTTTTCACCGTCTATAAACTTGTAGTTAAGTATATAGCCCTGTTCGAACAGGATTTTGGTGATTTCCTTTTTCAAGTTTGAGGCGGGAACTTCCACCACTCGGTGGTTGGCTTTGATCGCGTTCCTCAATCTTGTGAGATAATCTGCTATGGGATCAGTCATTGGTTTGAATTTGTTTAAATTGATTGGGCCCGATTGCCCAACAATATTTAATGCTCTCGAAGGCGATGTCTGATTGCGGCCTTGGGCCGATCCGGAGCATCGCCGGCTTTTCGATATGGAGGGGAGCCTGCCGGAGAGAGCTTACCAGCTTGCTTTCTTTACGCCGGGAATGAGACCTTGGGAAGCCATTTCGCGGAACTGGATACGCGAGATGCCGAACTGACGCATATATCCTTTGGGACGGCCGGTGATGGAGCAGCGGTTGTGCTTGCGGATATAGGACGAGTTCTTGGGGAGCTTCTGGAGCTCCTGGGCAGCCTCGTATGCAGCCTGACGCTTTTCATCGTCGCCGTCGTATGCGGCGTTGATGACTTTCTTGAGGGCTGCGCGGCGCTCGGCGTACTTAGCCACCAGACGTGCGCGCTTCACCTCGCGGGCTTTCATTGATTCTTTAGCCATAATCAGGTATTATTTTTTTTCGTTTTTGAAGGGAAGACCGAAGTTCTTCAGAAGGGCGTAGCCTTCTTCGTCGGTGCGGGCCGATGTCACAAATGTGATATTCATACCCATCAGCTTGTTGATGTTGTCGATGTTTATCTCGGGGAAGATAATCTGTTCGGTGATGCCGAGGGTATAGTTGCCACGGCCGTCGAGCTTGCCTTCGATGCCCTTGAAGTCGCGGATACGGGGAAGAGCCACGCGGATGAGACGCTCGAGGAATTCGTACATGCGCTCGCGGCGCAGTGTCACGCGGACACCTACGGGCATCTTCTTGCGGAGCTTGAAGTTGGAGATGTCTTTGCGCGAAAGGGTGGCGACGGCTTTCTGGCCTGTGATGGCGGTGAGCTCGTTGATAGCTGTCTCGATGAGCTTCTTGTCCTGGGTGGCGGCGCCGATGCCCTGGTTGATTACGATTTTTTCGAGGCGGGGCACCTGCATGACGGTTGAGTAGTTGAACTCACGCTCGAGGGCGGGCACAATGCGCTCTTTGTAGTCTTTTTGCAGTGTGGTTGCCATTATTTGATTTCCTGGTTGGATTTTTTAGAAATACGTACGGCCTTGCCGTTCTCGCGCTTGATGGCGATGCGGGTAGGCTTACCGGTCTTGGGGTCGACCAGGTTGAGGTTGGAGATATGGATGGGGGCTTCTTTCTTCACGAGGCCTCCCTGGGGATGCTGTGCGCTGGGCTTGGTGGCTTTGGTGACCATGTTTACGCCTTCGACGATGGCACGGTCTTTCTCGCGCTGCACAGCCAGGACACGGCCGGTCTTGCCCTTGTCTTCTCCGGCGAGGACGTAGACGGTGTCACCCTTCTTGATGTGCATCTTGCTCATAGTGGTGCTGTGTTAATTGTTCTTTTAAAGTACCTCGGGAGCGAGGGAGACGATTTTCATGTTTTTGGAACGGAGCTCGCGGGCTACCGGACCGAAGATACGGGTGCCGCGCATTTCGCCGTCGTTCTTCAGCAGTACGCAGGCATTGTCGTCGAAGCGTATGTAGCTGCCGTCGGGACGACGCACTTCTTTCTTTGTGCGTACTACCATGGCACGCGATACGGTGCCCTTCTTAACGTCGGAGCCGGGGATAGCGCTCTTGACGGTGACCACAATGATGTCGCCGACCGATGCGTAGCGACGACCGGTGCCGCCGAGCACATGTATGCACAGGGCTTCTTTGGCGCCGCTGTTGTCGGCTACGGTGAGGCGTGATTCTGTCTGTATCATTGTTATTTAACTTTTTCGATGATTTCTACTAATCTCCAGCGTTTGGTCTTGCTCAGAGGACGGGTTTCCATCAGACGGACGGTATCGCCTACAGAGCATTCGTTGTTTTCGTCGTGGGCGTGGTATTTCTTGGTCTTGTTGACGAATTTACCGTAGATAGGATGTTTTTCCTTCCATTTCACCATCACGGTAATGGTCTTGTCGCCCTTGTTGCTGGAAACGACGCCGATACGCTCTTTGCGAAGGTTACGTTTTTCTTCCATTGTTCGCTTTGCTTATTTGATGTTAAGTTCGCGACGGCGCAGCTCGGTTTTCACGCGGGCTATCATACGGCGGTCGGCGGTGATCTTTGCGGTGTTGTCGACGGGGGTCACAGCGTGGTTGATGCGCTGCTGCATGTAGTCCTTCTCCATCTGGGCCAGACGCTCCTGCAGATCGGGGGTCGACATTTCGCGTATTTCTTCTTTCTTCATAGCTTAATTACACGTTTTGGGTGGGATCGTAGTCGCGACGTACCACGAATTTGGTCACTACCGGAAGTTTCTGGGCGGCCAGACGGAGTGCTTCTTTTGCGATTTCGTAGCTTACGCCTTCCACTTCGATTATCATGCGGCCGGGGGTGACGGGAGCCACGAATCCTTCGGGCGAACCTTTACCTTTACCCATACGTACTTCCGCAGGCTTTTTGGTGATAGGTTTGTCGGGGAAGATGCGGATCCAGATCTGACCCTGACGTTGCATATAGCGTGTTACCGCGATACGGGCTGCTTCTATCTGACGGCCTGTGATCCATTTGGATTCGAGGGTCTTGATACCGAAGGAGCCGAAGGCCAGGGAATTGCCGCGCTGGGCGATTCCTTTCATGCGGCCTTTCTGCATGCGGCGGAATTTGGTTTTCTTAGGCTGTAACATGTCTATGTTGTGTTAGCGTAGATTAACGTTTGTTTCGTGCGCCGCGGAAACCGCCGCGACGGCCGCCGGCTGCGGGGCGTCCTTCTTTCTGTGTGTTGGTGAAGGCGGGAGCGAGATCGCGCTTGCCGTAAACCTCACCGCGGCAGATCCATACCTTTACACCGATCACACCTACCTTGGTGTGGGCCTCTACCAGTGCGTAGTCGATGTCGGCACGCAGGGTGTGCAGAGGAGTACGGCCTTCCTTGAACATTTCCGAACGGGCCATTTCAGCGCCGTTGAGACGGCCGGCCACCTGTACTTTGACGCCTTCGGCGCCTGCGCGCATGGTCGATGCCACTGCCATCTTGACGGCACGGCGGTATGCCACTTTGCCTTCGATCTGACGGGCGATGCTTGCTGCCACGATTTCGGCGTCGAGTTCGGGACGCTTTACTTCGTAGATGTTGATCTGTACGTCCTTGTCGGTGATTTTCTTGAGCTCTTCCTTGAGTTTCTCCACTTCCTGGCCGCCTTTGCCTATGATAAGGCCCGGACGGGATGTGCATACTGTGATGGTGATGAGCTTGAGGGTGCGTTCGATCACGATACGGGACACGCTGCACTTGGCAAGGCGGACATTGAGGTATTCGCGGAGCTTGTAATCTTCGAGAATGTTGTCGGGGTATTTGCCTTTTTCAGACCAGTTGGAGTCCCATCCGCGGATAACGCCCAAACGGTTGCTAATAGGATTTACTTTTTGTCCCATATTATGCCTCGGTGGTTTTTTCGGTGTTAATAGTGTCGAGCACGACTGTTACGTGGTTGGAGCGCTTGCGGATGCGGTAGCCGCGGCCCTGGGGGGCGGTGCGGAGACGCTTGAGCATCGGAGCGGGGTTCACGAAGATTGTGCTGATATAAAGTTCGCCTTCTTCTGCTTTGCGTTCGTTCTTTTCTTCCCAGTTTGCCACTGCGGAGCGTACGAGCTTCTCAAGGCGTGCGGCAGCCTCTTTGTTGTTGAATTTGAGGATGCCCAGGGCGCGGAATACTTCTTTGCCGCGCACCAGGTCGGCGACCAGACGCATTTTGCGGGGGGAGGTGGGCACATTGGTCAGTTTGGCGAATGCCACGGACTTCTGTTCCTCCTTGCGACGGTCGGCTGCTAGTCTTTTTCTTTCACCCATTTTATGTTTCGTCTTTTTATTCGATGATTATACGGGTCCCTTATTTTTTCTTGTTGCCGGCATGGCCGCGGAATGTGCGGGTGGGAGCAAATTCACCCAGCTTGTGGCCTACCATGTTTTCGGTCACGTACACGGGGATGAATTTGTTTCCGTTATGAACGGCGAAGGTATGTCCCACAAACTCGGGGGCGATCATGGAAGCGCGGCTCCAGGTCTTGATGACGTTTTTCTTGCCGGAAGCATCCATGGCTGCTACCTTCTTCTCGAGCTTGATGCTGATGAAGGGGCCTTTTTTTAATGAACGGCTCATATTGTGCTATCTTATCAGATTACTTCTTTTTTCTTCTCTCGATGATGTACTTGTTCGACTGCTTCTTGGGCGAGCGAGTCTTAAGGCCCTTGCTGTAAAGACCCTTGCGCGAACGGGGATGGCCACCGGATGCACGGCCTTCACCACCACCCATGGGGTGATCGACAGGGTTCATTACAACACCGCGGTTGTGCGGACGGCGACCGAGCCAGCGGCTGCGGCCGGCCTTGCCGCTCTGCTCGAGGGAGTGCTCGCTGTTGCCGACGGTGCCGACAGTGGCTTTGCACTCGGCGAGCACCTTGCGGGTTTCGCCAGAAGGCAATTTGATGATAGCGTAGTTTCCTTCGCGGGAAATGAGCTGGGCGAAAGTACCGGCCGAACGTGCCATGAAGGCGCCCTGGCCGGGACGGAGTTCGATGCAGTGGATAAGGGTACCGACGGGAATCTTGCTCAGGGGAAGTGCGTTGCCGACTTCAGGAGCGGCTTCGGGGCCGCTGAGCACTTTGGTGCCTACCTCAAGGCCGTTGGGGGCGATGATGTAGGTCTTGACGCCGTCCACGTAGTAGAGAAGGGCGATGCGGGCCGAACGGTTGGGATCGTACTCTATGCTCTTTACTACTGCGGGGATTCCGTCGCGGTTTCTCTTAAAGTCTATGATGCGGTATTGGCGCTTGTGACCTCCGCCAAGGTATCGGGTGGTAAGGTGGCCTTCGTTGTTGCGGCCGCCGGAGGAGCGCTTGCCGACTGTAAGAGATTTTTCCGGTGTCGTAGCAGTGATGGTACCTTTGAAAACACCGATAACTTTGTGACGCTGCCCGGGGGTGGTGGGCTTGAATTTTCTTACTGCCATTGTTGCTTAGATGTTGCTGAAGAATTCGATGGACTGGCCTTCGGCTACTGTGACGTATGCCTTTTTCCAGGCGGCTGTCTTGCCGCGGAGAAGACCGCTCTTTGTCCAGCGCGATTTGTTCTTGCCGCGCATGTTTGCGGTATTGACACTTGTCACCTTCACACCGTAGATGTCTTCGACAAGTGCCTTGATCTGGTACTTGTTGGCTTCGGGGGACACGCGGAATGTGTAGCAATTGCGCTTTTCGGAAAGCTTGGTTGCTCTTTCGGTGATGATCGGTTTGATTGTTATATCCATGTTGTTTCCTCCGTGGTGCTTAGATGTTGTTAATGACCTCAACACCGGCCTTGTCGAGGATAAGGACGTTGTTGTTGAGGACGGCATACGTATTTATGTCCGACGCGTTGATAATCTTGGCGTCGGGCACATTTCGCATCGACAAATATACGTTATTATTCTTGTCTGCTAAAACGAGAAGAACCTTTTTGCCGTCCACTTTGAGATTTTTAGCAAAATTTATGAATTCTTTAGTCTTAGGAGCTTCGAAGTTCACGCTGTCGACCACGATGATTTCGCCGGCTGCTGCCTTGAGCGACAGTGCCGAGCGGCGTGCGAGGTCTTTGAGCTTCTTGTTGAGCTTGAAGCGGTAGTCGCGGGGACGGGGACCGAACACACGGCCGCCGCCTACCAGGACGGGCGAGTTGATGTCGCCGATACGGCTGCCGCCGCCGCCTTTCTGCTTGTGGAGCTTGCGGGTGGAACCGCTCACTTCGCTGCGTTCTTTGCTCTTATGAGTACCCTGGCGCTGGTTGGCGAGGTACTGCTTCACATCGAGATAGAGGGCGTGCTCGTTGGGCTCGATGGCGAATACTTCGTCATTGAGTGTCACGCGGCCTGTTTCCTGGCCTTGCTGGTTGTAAAGTGCGAGTTCCATGTTACTTTTCGATTAATACGATTGAACCCTTGCTGCCGGGGATGGAGCCCTTAATCATGATGAGGTTGTGCTCGGGTATTACTTTGATGACCTGAAGGTTCTGTACAGTAACGCGTGCGTTGCCGGTCTGGCCTGCCATGCGCATGCCCTTGAATACTTTCGCGGGATAGGAGCAGGCGCCTACCGAACCGGGAGCGCGCAGACGGTTGTGCTGGCCGTGTGTGCTCTGGCCCACACCGCCGAAGCCGTGGCGCTTAACGACGCCCTGGTAGCCTTTACCTTTGGAGATTCCCACTACGTCGACGAAGTCGGCTTCGGTGAAGAAGTCCGCACCGATGGTGTCGCCTGTCTTGTAGCTGTCACCAAATCCTTTGAACTCGGCCAAGTGGCGCTTGGGGCTTACTCCGGCTTTGCGGAAGTGACCGAGCTCGGGCTGGGTGAGGTGCTTTTCTTTCTGCTCCTCGAAACCGAGCTGAAGGGCGGCATAGCCGTCGGCTTCCACAGTCTTAACCTGAGTAACGACACAAGGACCTACTTCGATAACAGTGCACGGCACATTGCGGCCGTCGGCACTGAAAACGGATGTCATTCCGATTTTCTTTCCAATTAATCCTGGCATTTCTCTGTTAATTTGATATTGTTGTTTGTATGAGGTGTCTTTGAGATTGCTATCATCAGCACTTGATTTCCACTTCTACGCCGCTGGGGAGCTCGAGCTTCATCAGAGCGTCCACGATTTTGGGAGTGGCGTTGTAGATGTCGATAAGGCGCTTGTAGCTGCTGAGCTGGAACTGCTCGCGGCTCTTCTTGTTGACGAAGGTGGAGCGGTTGACGGTGAAGATACGCTTGTGGGTGGGCAGGGGGATAGGACCGCTGATAACCGCGCCGATGCTCTTCACTGTCTTTACGATCTTCTCGGCGCTTTTGTCGACGAGGGAGTGGTCGTAAGATTTAAGTTTGATACGGATAACGGGATTCATATAGTGTTGTTGTTTTTATTTTACTTAAGAAGGTCTACACGGCCCTGGCATTCGGTAAGCACTTCCTTGGCGATCGAATTCGATACTTCGGAGTAGTGCGAGAAGCTCATGGTGGAGGTTGCGCGGCCCGAGGTGATGGTACGCAGGGCGGTCACATAGCCGAACATTTCGGCAAGAGGTGCCTTGGCCTTGACCACGCGGGCGCCCGAACGGCTGCTTTCCATGCCTTCTACCTGTCCGCGGCGCTTGTTGAGGTCGGAGATAACGTCGCCCATCGATTCCTCGGGGGTAACGACTTCGATCTTCATGATAGGCTCCAGCAGCACGGGACCGGCCTTTTCGCAGGCTTTCTTGAATGCCTGGATGGCGCAGAGCTCGAACGAGAGCTGATCGGAGTCGACCGGGTGGAACGAACCGTCGATTACGGTCACCTTGAGGTGTTCCACGGGGAAGCCGGCGAGCACGCCGTTCTTCATTGCGGTGGTGAAGCCCTTCTGGATAGAGGGTATGAATTCCTTGGGAATGTTACCGCCCTTCACTTCGTCTACGAACTGGAGGTTGCCTTCGAAGCCTTCGTCGACGGGTTCTACGCGCACGATGATATCGGCGAACTTACCGCGGCCACCGGTCTGCTTCTTGAATACTTCGCGAAGCTCGACAGGACGGGTGATGGCTTCTTTGTATGTAACCTGAGGACGACCCTGGTTGCACTCTACCTTGAATTCGCGGCGCAGACGGTCGATGATGATGTCGAGGTGAAGCTCGCCCATACCGGAGATCACGGTCTGGCCGGTCTCTTCGTTGGTCTGTACGCGGAAGGTGGGGTCTTCTTCGGCAAGCTTCTGGAGGCCTACGCCGAGCTTGTCGAGATCTTTCTGAGTCTTGGGTTCTACGGCGATACCGATCACGGGTTCGGGGAACTCCATGGCCTCGAGCACGATGGGTGCGTCTTCGGAGCAGAGGGTGTCGCCTGTGCGGATATCCTTGAAGCCTACACCTGCGCCGATGTCACCGCATCCGATCTTTTCCATCGGGTTCTGCTTGTTGGAGTGCATCTGGAACAGACGGCTCACGCGCTCCTTCTTGCCGGAGCGGGCGTTGAACACATAGGAACCGGCGTTGAGGTCGCCCGAGTAAACGCGGAAGAAGCACAGACGGCCTACATAGGGGTCGGTTGCGATCTTGAACGCGAGAGCGCACATGGGGGCGTCGCTCGAGGGTTCGCGGGTGAGAATTTCGTCGGGATTGTCGACCGAGTGGCCTTCGATGGCACCGCTGTCAACAGGGCTGGGAAGATAAGCGCACACAGCGTCGAGGAGGCACTGCACGCCTTTGTTCTTGAACGACGAACCGCAGATCATCGGCACGAGATCCATCGAAAGGGTGGCCTTGCGGAGGGCTCGTTTGATTTCTTCGACAGTGATGGTGGAGGGATCGTCGAAGTACTTGGCCATGAGGTCATCGTCGTACTCGGCGATTTTTTCGAGCATTTTGTCGCGCCACTGTTCGGCTTCTTCCTGGAGCGAGGCGGGGATTTCGTCGACTTCATAGTCGGCGCCCATGGTCTCGTCGTGCCAGAAGATGGCCTTCATCTGGATGAGGTCGACAACGCCCTTGAATGTCTCTTCAGCTCCGATAGGTATCTGGATGGGACAGGGATTTGCGCCGAGCACATCCTGCAGCTGGCGTACCACTTCGAAGAAGTTGGCACCCGAGCGGTCCATCTTGTTTACGTAGCCGATACGGGGTACGTTATATTTGTCAGCCTGGCGCCATACGGTCTCGCTCTGGGGCTCAACGCCACCTACAGCGCAGAAAGCGGCAACAGCACCGTCGAGTACACGGAGCGAACGCTCCACCTCGACTGTGAAGTCGACGTGTCCCGGGGTGTCGATCAGGTTGATTTTGTATTTCTCATCGTTATACTTCCAGAAAGTAGTGGTAGCAGCCGAGGTGATGGTGATGCCTCGTTCCTGCTCCTGCTCCATCCAGTCCATGGTTGCGGCACCGTCGTGCACCTCACCGATTTTGTGCGTAAGACCGGTATAGAAGAGGATACGCTCCGATGTGGTGGTTTTGCCGGCGTCGATGTGGGCCATGATGCCGATGTTGCGGGTATACTTGAGAAGTTCGTCGGATTTTGCCATTTTTTTAGGAATATCTATTGGATTATCAACTAAAGAATAGGCTTAGAAGCGGAAGTGGGCGAAAGCACGGTTGGCCTCGGCCATCTTGTGCATATCCTCTTTGCGCTTGAAAGCACCGCCCTGCTGGTTGAAAGCGTCGACGATTTCAGCGGCCAGCTTGTCGGCCATCGTCTTGCCGCCACGTTTGCGGGCATAGAGAATTAGATTCTTCATTGATATCGATTCCTTACGGTCGGCGCGGATTTCGGTAGGCACCTGGAAGGTAGCACCGCCGACACGGCGGCTCTTCACTTCTACCTGCGGAGTGACGTTCTCGAGCGCTTTTTTCCATATTTCGAGGGCGCTGAGCTCTTCGTTGGGCAGCTTGGACTTCACAGTCTCCAGTGCGTTGTAGAAGATGGTAAAGGCGGTATTTTTCTTACCGTCGTACATGAGGTGGTTGACGAATTTCGTCACTCGCACGTCGTTGAAAACGGGATCGGGGAGAATGATCCGTTTCTTAGGCTTTGACTTTCTCATTAGAGTTGTCTCGGTGTTGTTGTTTTTGATTGCTTGGTTGCTTGCTTCGTCATTCTTCAGCCATGGCGGCCTCTGCCGCGGGCTTACTCAACCAAAAGGTTAGCTGCAAGAAATGCAAAAACGAGTTTAAAATAATTTGTTTAATCTCGCGGTGCGTTCAGATTCGCTTCACCCGCCTGGTAAAAGGCAGATTACTTCTTGGCTGCACCGGCCTTGGGACGCTTGGCTCCGTACTTGGAACGACGCTGTGTGCGGTCCTTAACGCCTGCGGTATCGAGTGTACCGCGAACGATATGGTAGCGTACACCGGGGAGGTCCTTAACACGGCCGCCGCGAACGAGCACGATCGAGTGTTCCTGCAGGTTGTGGCCTTCGCCGGGGATGTAGGAGTTCACTTCCTTGCCATTGGTGAGACGGACACGGGCAACCTTACGCATTGCCGAGTTAGGTTTCTTGGGGGTGGTGGTGTACACGCGCACACATACGCCGCGGCGCTGGGGGCACGAGTCGAGAGCGGGGCTCTTGCTCTTGTCTTCCAGACGGACGCGTCCTTTGCGTACTAATTGCTGAATACTGGGCATCTTAGTTTGTTTGTGTTGTTACTTATAGTATTTCTTTGTTCGTTTTTCTCGTTTTTGTGTCGACCGGCCCGCAGTTTCACCCGCGGGCGCCACACGCCTACAACACCGCCCATTGTCTTATCCATCAGGATATTAACAACGTAGCGACGCGTCTGCATGCTTTTCAACGCCGCAAAATTAGCAATTATTTCGCTAACTACCAAACATTTTAGCTCTTTTCCATCAAAAAAAATCAGCACGACTCACCCTCGGACCCCATAGGGATAAGATTAATTGTTAATTACAGTTAAATCGCAATTCCTCATGCAGTAATTATGCACAAATCCGCTCATTTACAATAAAAGGAAAGCCGCCGCTCCGGCATCATCCGATTCGGCCTCCGAAAAACCATTAATTCTATGAAAAAGATAAGCATCAGCGTACAAGACCTCTTCAGCAGCCTCCTCGCCGGAGCGCTATCGCTGCTCGGATTTTCGAGCTGCAGCCAGAGTGGAGATATGTACGGAACTCCGCTCTCATACTACGAAATCAAAGGCTCGGTAAAATCGGAAGACGGCGACGGCGTGGAAGGCGCACGGGTCATTATGCGCCCGTTGTACCGCGACACGCCCTATTCCTACACAGGAACCAGCGACACTGTCTACACCGACAGCAAGGGCAGCTATATGATTAAATCCTATACCTTTGCCATCTCCGAGATGCGCATACGCATGGTATGCCAGCCTCTTAACACCTCCCTCGAAGCCGATTCCGTCGAGATGAAACTTAAGTTCGAAGGCGGCGACCACAAATGGGACTTCGGCACCGCCCGCGAGACCGTCGACTTCACCCTCAAATACAAGAAAATCCTTCCAGAGAATTAATCCATGAAAAAGATCCGCATCACAGCCGGAACCATCGTCCGGGCCATGCTTGCCGGAGCATTAACCCTGCTCGGATTCTCGAGTTGCGGCGACGATGAGCTCATGTACGGGACACCGACCTCATACTACGAAACCAAACACTGCGAAATCAAAGGCACCGTAAGGACCGAAACCGGTAGCAGCGTAGAAGGCGCACAGGTAATCATGCGCAGGCTCAACGGCAAAGACGCCTACACCTCTCCGCGCGACATAGTCACCACCGACAGCAAAGGCGACTATCTGATAAAATCCGACATTACGGCCGTATCCGAGTTGCGCATTCGCATCGTGTGCCGGCCGGCCGACCCCGCCCTCGAAGCCGATTCCGTGGAAATGAAGCTGAATTTTAAGGGCTCCGGCAGCGACACCGCAAGCGAGACCGTCGACTTCACCCTCAAATTCAAACAGAAAAATTAATCCATGAAAAAGATCAGTATCAAAGCGGGCAACATCATCCGAAGCATGCTCGCCGGCGCAATCTCGCTGTTGGGATTCACCGCCTGCGATGACCCCGACGACGAAAAGTTGCCGCTCATGTACGGCACACCGACCGGCTACTACGAAATCAAAGGCAGCGTAACAGCCGAAAGCGGTTCTCCCATAGAAAACGCCCGCGTAATCCTGCGCCACATCAACAGACTCGGGCCATACACCGAACACGGCGACACCGTCCGCACCGACAGCGAAGGCCGCTATCGATTACGCAGCAGCGGGCTGCCCGACACGAATATCCGCATAGTATGCCAGCCTCAGTCCGACACCCTCGAAGCCGACTCCGTAAACCTCACCGTCGAATTCAAGGACCGAGAGGGGATATGGAACAGCGGCACCGCCCGCGAGACCGTCGACTTCACCCTCAAATACAAGAAAATCCTTCCAGAGAATTAATCCATGAAAAAGATCAGTATCAAGGCCGGCAACATCGTCCGCAGCATGCTCGCCGGCGCAATCTCACTGCTGGGCTTCGCCGCCTGCGACGACCCTGAAGATCCCGACAACGGCGGTGGCATGGTATGCATGTACGGCACGCCGACCGGCTACTACGAAATCAAAGGCAGCGTGACAGCCGAAAGCGGTTCTCCCGTAGAAAACGCCCGCGTAATCCTGCGCCGCATCGGCAAAGGGCAGGTCTATACAGAGCGCGGCGACACTGTCCTCACCGACAACAATGGCAGCTATCTGTTACACAGGAGCGGATTCCCACTCCCGGATATCCGAATAGTATGCAAGCCTCAGACCGACGCTCTTGAAGCCGACTCCGTCGACATCAAAGTCGAATTCAAGGGCGAGAAAGGCCCGTGGGTAGTCGGAACTGCCGACGAAACCGTAAACTTCAAACTCAAAAACAAGAAATGAAAAACCTGTCGCTGCGCCGGCGTCTGGCGCTCGAGATCGACCGCCGGCTCCGCCACGACAGAATCCGGCGCCATGAGCTGCGGCAGCTCTTCTGGGAGTGCACACAGCGGTGCAACCTCAGTTGCCGCCACTGCGGCAGCGACTGCAAGGTGTCGTCGGTGCACCCCGACATGCCTGCCGCCGACTTCCTCGCCGTGGTCGACAGCATCCTGCCCCACGTCGACCGCCACCGCCTCAACATAGTCATTACCGGCGGCGAGCCCCTGGTACGCACCGACCTCGAGACGGTAGGCCTCGAGCTATACCGCCGCGAACTCCCCTGGGGAATAGTATCTAACGGACTTCTCCTCTCTCCCGACCGCTTCGCACGTCTGCGCGGCGCCGGCATCCACAACCTCACCATCAGCCTCGACGGCGACGAAACCGACCACAACTGGATGCGCGGCAATCCCCTCTCCTATCGCCGCGCCGTCGACGCCATCGCCATGGCGGCAGCCACGCCCGACATCAATTTCGATGTGGTGACATGCGTCAATCAGCGCAACCTCGGCAAACTCGACTCCATCGCCGCCACACTCGAAAGCCTCGGCGTGGCCCGATGGCGCCTCTTCACCATCTTCCCCTCGGGCCGCGCCCGCAACTACCCCGAATTTTCGCTCGACAAGCGGCAGTTCATCACCCTCATGGAGTTTATAAAGGCGCGCCGAGCCGCCGGCGGAATACGCCCGAGCTACTGCTGCGAGGGCTTCCTGGGCAACTACGAGGGCGACGTCCGCGACAGCTTCTATCACTGCGAGGCCGGCATCAGCGTAGGCTCCGTACTCATCGACGGCTCCATAGGCGCATGCCCCAGCATACGCGCCGACTACACCCAGGGCAACATCTACCGCGACGATTTCTGGGACATATGGCAGAACCGCTATCAGCCCTACCGCGACCGCGCGTGGATGAAGACCGGCATCTGCGCCGACTGCCGCATGTTCCGCTACTGCGAGGGCAACGGCTTCCACCTGCGCGAGTCCGACGGCTCGATGAAGCACTGCTACTTTGCGCAGATTACGGGTGGATAAAGTAATGAGTTTATAAAGTTAAGATAATAGCCCCGGCTGCAAGCGCGTAGCGCTTTTATATAGACACAGCCTATGGTATGGGGCACCGCCCCATACCATAGGCTAAATAGCAAAATCGGCCCGACCAACCGCACAGCGGTTGAATATCAGGCCGAAACATATTCAACCGCCATGCGGTTGTCCATTTATGTTGTTTCTATGACCTATGGTTTGGCCGCCCGCTGGGCGCCCAAACCATAGGCTGTGTCTATATAAAAGCGCTATGCGCTTCCCCGGCCAGCCGGGGCCATTATCTTAACTTTATAAACTCATTACTTTATTCACCTCCGGGTTCACCCCCGGGCGCGGGCTGCACTGGTCGCGCAAGCGTCGCCACGGACGGATGTCCGTTGAGCCACAGCCGTGCGCGGATCTGCTTCGGTGCTTCGGGCAGCGTAGTGAGGTCGAAGACCTCGCCGGGCTTCAGCTCGGGCGAATTCTCGTCGGGGCCGCTGCCGTCGAAGCTCACGCGCACCACGGCGTCGGGGTAGGGGCTGTTCACCTTCACATATCGGCCGTCCTCAACGATAAGACCCGGCTGCCGCACATGGTATGTGAGGCCGGCAGCCTCCCATTTGGGAATCTCGCGGAGTATCACCGCATGGAAATCGGCCTCGGAATAGGTGCTGTCGGGGTTCCAGCCGCGCTCGGCCAGACCGAGCATCTTCGGGAACAGCATGGTCTCCAGGTTGCCGCGGTCGCGGATGGTCTCGGCGAACACCTGGCCCTGCACGCCCTTCAGATTGACACCCTCGAAGGGGCACAGGCGCGCCGGATATCCGGCCAGGGCCGAGAACTCGTCGGTAGTGCCACCCCAGGTCAGGCCGCGCTCATACGGGTGGCGGCTATAGCACATATCGAGGTAGAAATGATTCACATTGCTCAGCACCACCGGATACCCGGCCTTTGCCACAGCCTCGACCACACCGCCGGCGCCCTGCGAGGCGAGCGTGCTCCAGCAGTTCACCGAATAGACCTGCGGCCGCACGGCCTCGTTGTAGTCCTCGGGATGTCTGAGCGCTATCTCCTGCCAGCCCGATATGGCTATGCCCTTGGCCGCGAAATCCGACGCCACACGGCGCACGAATGCCGCGTGCACCTCTTTCTCCGTCGTCATCCCCTCGCGCTCCATCATGGCGGCCACGGAGGGGCTGGCGCTCCCGGCGCCGCGCGGCACCTCGTCGCCACCTATATGTATGGCTTTCAGCGGCACGCCGGCCTCGCGGTGCATGGCGGCGATCTCGTCGGCAACGGTATTCATTAATTTATATGTGCCCTCAAGCGCGGGGTTCATCACATTATCGTGGAACGACTGCGCCGAGGTGTAGCGCGACGTGTCGGCGGCCTCCGACATCAGCAGCGAATTGTCGCCGGTGCGGCGCGCCCGCAGCTCCATGGCCCTGATGGCCGCGCGGCCGTGGCCGGGCGACTCGATTTCGGGTATCACCGCTATGCCCAGACTGTCGGCGTGGCGGATGATATCGATGTAGTCGGCGCGCGATATATAGCCGTTGTTCGACGTGGCCGAGGCCGGGTTGCCGTCGCCGCCGAAGATCTGAGGCAGGAAGGTGCCGTCGGAGCCGGGCGTGTAGCCGCGCCGGCCGCCCATCTCGGTAAGTTCGGGCAGCGGGGGAATCTCCAGTCGCCAGGCCTCGTCGTCGACGAGATGGAAGTGGAATGTGTTCAGTCCGTAGACAGCCATCATATCGAGCACGCGGTGTATCTCCTCGGGCTGCTGGAAGTTGCGCGCCACATCCACCATCAGGCCGCGGTACTCGAGCGCGGGGCGGTCGGTGATCACGGCGTCGGGCAGCTCGCGGCGGCCGCTGCCGAAATTATGGCGCAGACGCAGGCGCAGGCGGGGCCACATGGCGCGCGGCGCCTCCACGCGCATACGGCCGCCGCCTACCGTCACGCGGTACTCGCCGTCGGCCGGCGCTTCGGCCGGCTCGGCGAATTCAATATTGTCGAGGTCGACCACGCTCGAGCCGGCGCCCGTGCGCACCTCTTTGAACGACGGCACCACGTCGTACACTCCGGCCGTCCCTCCGGCTATCTCCTCGTTGCGGGCATACACGGCGTCGCCGTAGGGCATATAGTCGCGCGATCCCGAGGTGTAGCCTCTTGGGTCGGCGAGGATGTCGGCCTGCACCAGACGCACCGGCAGCACGCGGCCGTCGGCCATCACGGCATGGAAGCCCTCGGGAGCATAGCGCAGGGAGTAGAGCGCGCCCGAGGTCACGATGTCCACATCGAGGGTGTCGCTGCCGTCGGCGCCGGCAAAGCGGCTGCTGCCAAGCGCATAGTAGCCCGGCACTATCTCTATGATGGTATCGGCGGGGTCAGAGGGCGTCATGCGCCTCGCGAACTGGTTGAATGCCAGCCGCTCCACCCCTCGCAGATCGCCCACGAGCCGGAGGCTCTGCCGGTAGTGGCGCCCTGTGGAGTCGGGGCCGAGGTTCTCAACGCTCCAGTGCACCTCGAATGGCGCTTCGGCCGGCGTTTCCTTGGTGGCGGTGCACGAATGGAGCGCCCCAAGTCCTAAAAATATCATAACAAAGGTTAAAATTCGTCTCATGGAAGTCGTTTTTCTCGATATAAAATAAGGTTAAGAATTAGTTTATCGCTTGCAAATGTATACATTCCGGCACAAAAAACCATGAAAAAAAGCCTCAAAATGCATCACAGAAGCCCCCCGGCGCTCACGATCGTGGATTTTTGCCATAAATCTTTTCTTAACTACATCTAAACGCCCTAACAGACAAAAACATTGCAGAATGAAAAAAAGTTCGTAACTTTGTTGTCCCGAAGAATAAAAGTTGCCGGGAATTCTTTCCTCTACTTTTTTCAATGTATCCTCAGGCAATTTTTCCGAATATGACAAACCGATCAATTATAATCTTTAAGAGCCCTCATGGCCGAGTGAACGCTGGAGTCTACTTAGGCTTCTACCCCCCCATTTCATAAACACCTGTTATACTGATACTTGCGCTTTTCGCGCACTATCCGGGTGCATCGAACAGCGATTCTGATGCATTCGGCTTAACCTACGCCGCAAAGCGGCTGACAATTCACGACAGGAACGGCGCTTCCGTTCCGGCTACGCACAAACCAAAATATCATACTTCCGCATACCGCAGACCAATGAAACTTAAGACCTTTGCAACCCTGCTGCTATGTTTCATAGCCCTGATTCCGGTCCGGGGCCAGGACGTGGCGCTAAAGACCAACCTGCTCTACGACGCCGTGCTCACCCCCTCGGTGGGTGTCGAGGTGGGTCTCGCTCCCAAATGGACTCTCGACCTTTCCGGACAGCTCAACGCATGGAAAGTGAACAACCACCTATGGAAGCAGTGGGTGCTCCAGCCCGAGGCGCGCTACTGGCTCTGCCAGCGCTTTGCCGGACACTTCTTCGCCGCCCACGCGCTTGGGGGCCAGTACAACTTCGGCCACATGGACCTTCCCTTCAAATTCCTCGGCACCGACTTCCGCGAGCTCAAGGAGCACCGCCGCCAGGGATGGATGGTAGGCGCGGGCATAGGCTACGGTTACTCATGGATTCTCGACCGTCACTGGAACATCGAGGCCGAGATAGGCATCGGCTGGATCTACACCCGCTACGACACCTACCGCTGCGCCGACTGCGGAAAGAAGATAAAATCGAACACACCGCACAACTACTTCGGCCCCACCAAAGCCGCCGTAAACATTATATATCTCTTCTAAGCACGCAACAGTCATGACCATCAAACGCATTCTCGGCATCTCTGCCGCAGCGGCAGTAGCCGCACAGGCCGCATGGGCTATCGACCTGCGTGCCGACAGTACCACCATCAACCTCACCGAACTCAGCCTCACCGTCGACGAGACAGCACGCCGCGTGAAGCTCGACCTCGCCGTCGACCCCGCCGCATTCCACCTCGGCCGCGACCGCGAGATAGTGCTCACCCCCGTGCTCATGGCCAAGGACCGCTCCGACAGCCTCGAGCTCGAACCCGTGACCGTGGCCGGACGCAACCGCTGGTACTACTACCTCCGCAACGGATTCCTCGAAGGCGGCGACGCCGACATATACCGCGCCGGCAAGCCCGCCAAGGTGCGCTACAACCGCGAATTCGACCTCGCACCCTGGATGGAGCACTCCACACTCGAGATGCGCGCCGCAACAGCCAACTGCTGCGACCGCCCCGAGGCAATGCCCGGCACATCGCCCAACGGCATGGTGCCCATGGCCGAAATCGACACCAGGCGCCCCGACCTCCAGGTACCCTACCGCTTCGCGCCACCCGTCGACGCCGGCCCCGTGACACGATCCATCGACGGCAGCGCCTTCGTGACCTTCGTGGTAAACCGCACCGAACTCAAGGAGAACTACATGAACAACCGCGCCGAACTCGACAAGATCATCAACTCCATCGAGTACGTGCGCCGCGACACCGATGCCACCATCACCCGCGTGCACATCAAAGGCTTCGCATCGCCCGAAGGCCCCTACGACAACAACGTGCGCCTCGCACAGGGCCGTACCGAGACCCTCCGCCGCTACGTGCGCGACCTCTACAGCTTCCCCGACACCACCGTAACATCGAGCTACGAGCCCGAGGACTGGGCAGGCCTGCGCCGCTACATGACCGACTCCATGCAGTTCGACATCCGTCACCGCCCCGAGATAATAGAGATTATCGACGGCCCCCTCGGCTTCGACAACAAGAATCTGGCCATCCAGACCCGCTACCCCGAGGACTACCGCATAATACTCGCCGACATATACCCCTGGCTGCGCCACTCCGACTACACCGTGCGCTATACAATTAAGGTATATACCTCGCTCGAGGAAATAAAGCGTGTATACGCCGCCGACCCCTCACGCCTGCGCAACGTCGACTTCTACACCCTCGCCCAGAGCTACCCCACAGGCTCGAAGCAGTACTGCGACGTATTCGAGACGGCTGTCACCGTATACCCCGACGACCCCATGCTCAACCTCAACGCCGCAAACATCGAGCTTGAGCGCGGCGAGTACGACAAGGCCCAGAGCCACCTCCTCAAGGCCGGCAACAGCGCCATCGCCGACTACGCCCGAGGCATCCTCGCCGCCCGCCGCGGCGACCCGCGCGGCGCCCTCACTTTCTTCGAAAAAGCCAAGGCTGCCGGCATGACAGGCCTCGACACCGTCATTGCCGACACCGAAGCCATCCGCGACTACCACCCCGTCACCTACTTCATCTCTCCCAAGAAAACAGGAAAGTAGGAGGATAGGAGATTAGGAAATTAGGAATTAGAAGATAGAAGTTACAAGTTGGGACTACCAACTACTAACTACCAACTACTAACTTGTAACTTCTAATTTGTAATCCTTAACCTTTAACCCATAACCGATAAACTAAATAACAAATCATTTATAAACTTTTCCAATCATTTTTAATTTAACATGAACAAGTTATCTAAACTCATTAGTGTCCACTAAAAAATCATAAGAGTACTTTGAAATAATTGAAATTCAAT
>URMS01000006.1 GCA_900548975.1 uncultured Porphyromonadaceae bacterium | reverse complement strand
TCAGATTTTGTGTATAAAAATAGAGACTGCCTAACTTTGGTTGTTAGACAGCCTCTTCTATTTTATGGACTACAGACAATCAGGAGACTCGGGCCTGGAACTGCCGGCCATGTATTGTTGGATTCATATTTATAAGCCGGCATGAAAAGAACTGTTCTATCCCTATTCGCTCTTTTTCTTGTTACATCCGTTTTGGCACAGGGTCTTTCAGTGACCCCGAACCACCCCGTCGGTGAAGGAAAAGGTATTTTCCCCGGACGTGTAATTTGGGCGATGGATTCTGAGGTTACCAAGTGGGATGGTACCACAGGCAGATGGTGGGACGAAGGAAACATCGACCCGACTCTTCTTGAAAACATGTATGAGAATTCGATCTGTGCCCTCGCGGGTTCAGACGATATCAGGAAAGCATGGGACAAGATTTTCCATTACCACAACAAAACACATGGAAAAGGTAACCGAGGTTACAGACCGGGCGAGACAATCGCGGTGAAAATCAATTTGAACAATACCTTCGCTACCGATGATAGCGACAACGACATCGACCAATCGCCCCAGGCCACGGTCGCGCTGCTGCAGCAACTCACCCGGAGAGCCGGTGTGCCTCAGGAAAACATTATAGTCTATGATGCCACCATAGGTTGGAAACCTCGTGCTATTCCCGACAGGCTATACGGACCTGTTCATCAACTCTTCCCGAAGGTCAGGTGGATGAGCGCCGAAGGTTCGGAGGGCATCGATGCGGCCGACTGGGTCGATAACGCCATCTCATACACAGACTCTACTGTTTCCTTAGGTACTGTCCTGCCGCGTGCAGTTGTGGAGGCCGACTACCTGATAAACGCCGCTCTTCTGAAAGGCCATGAGATATCCGGAGTAACACTATGCGCCAAGAACCATTTCGGTTCCATCCCATTCCCGGCGAAGATGCACGGTTCTGTCACTGTCAGCCAGATGAGCGGTAATGAGGGCGATTACAGCGCATACGTCGATCTTATGGGGTCTCCCAATCTCGGTAAGAAAACACTCCTTTATATAGTCGACGGTCTCTATGGAATGCAGACCAATGTCGGTGCGCCACGACCGGACCGCGACAAATGGAAAACTCTTGGGGGCGGATGGAGTTCGAGTCTATTTATGTCACTCGACCCTGTAGCTATAGAATGCGTTTGTCTTGATTTTCTCTATGCCGAATTTGGAAACGAACTCGGATTCAGCGGGGCACCGCAGTTTCCTGAAGGCTCAAGCCGAAACTGCGACAATTATCTGAAAGAAGCCGCCAAAGGCAAGAATGACAGACTGGGCGACTATCGTCCCAATGGAATAAAAACCGGCAGCCTTGGTGTTTTCGAGCATTGGAACAACTCACGTGACAGACAATATAGCCGCAATCTTGGCAAAAGCGAGGGCATTGAACTGATAACAATACAATAAGAGGTTGTTTAATAACATATGTGAATGCATAGGTTGGTGTGTTTTTGCTTAAATTGCACATTGCGAAGAGGGAGTATAGCGGTTGCTATGTGACCGATGAGCGACGGGCAAGTTAACAAAAAGACACCAAGACTGTACTAATGTTATAAAGCGCCTTATATAAGATTGTATCAAAACCTTATAATATAATGAAAACAAAGGCTTCGCCTCCAAAAATTCAGAGTGTCTTTATCTCTTCGTTTCAGTCACATAGCCACCGCTATGCTCCTTCAACTCAGTTATAAATCCATCTCTGACTTTTTGGCCTGTGAATTCACATATGTTATTAAACAACCTCTAAACCGTCAATACACATGAAAACATTTCTAAAGCTTTCCATCCTCATTGCGACATTGCTGCCATGGCATGCATCGGCAAAGGATGTGAACAAAACCACAGATACTGAGAAAGATGCCTATCTGTTCGTATTCCATCAGGATCCCACGAGCAGCCTGTATATGGCCACAAGCCGCGACGGATACACGTTCACGGCCCTAAACAACGGGCGCCCCGTGATGTCGGGCGATACACTCGCCACCCAGCACGGCATCCGCGACCCTCACATATACCGTGGACCGGAGGGAGCATTCTACCTTGCCATGACCGATCTTAATCTGAGCGGAAAGGAAATGGGATTCCGCGACACCAAGTGGGAGCGCGATCAGGACAAATACGGCTGGGGTAACAACCACGGTTTTATCCTTATGAAATCGTACGATCTCATAAACTGGACCAAAAGCGTAGCGCATATCGACAAGATGTTTCCCGGACTCGATGTAGGCTGCGCATGGGCTCCGGAGACTATCTACGATCCCGAAGAGGACAAGATGATGATATTCACCATGCGCCTCGGCAACGGAAAGACCAAACTCTACTACAGCTATACAGATCCGGAATTCACGCGGCTTGTAACCAAACCTAAGGAACTGTTCAAATATCCCGATCCAGAAATCCAGATTCTCGACGCCGACATATCCCGGATGCCCGACGGCCGTTACTGCCTGATGTACGTGGCGCAGGAACAGCCCGGTGGAATCAAGATGGCATTCTCCGACAAGATAAACCGTGGCTATAAGTATTCCGACCAATGGGCTGATACGGAGCCGGGAGCCTGTGAGGCCCCAAATGTATGGAAACGCAATGGCGAAAACAAATGGGTGCTTATGTACGACATATTCAGCATAAATCCCCACAATTTCGGGATTGCCGAGACCACTGACTTCAAGACTTTCAAAGACCTCGGTCATTTTAACGAGGGTCCGATGAAAACCACCAACTTCACATCGCCAAAGCACGGAGCAATCATCACTATAACCAAAGATCAGGCCGAAAAACTCGAAGAGTATTGGGCAGACAAAGTCTGCGTAGATGTGGATATGACCAAACCTGTCGAACCGATGAAGCCTCTTTGGGCATGGTTCGGATATGATGAGCCTAATTACACCTATATGAAAGACGGCAGAAGGCTACTTACAGAGATTTCCCGCCTCAGTCCGGTGCCCGTGAATGTCCGCGCCCATAACTTACTGACATCCGGCGACGGTGAGGCCGCTCTTAAATGGGGTTCCACAAATATCTACACAGAAGACAGGAAAGGACGGCCGGTCTACCAGTGGAACATAATCGACAGTATTTTCGACACATACGTAGCACGCGGCATGCGGCCTCTTGTACAGATCGGTTTCACTCCGGAGGCTCTGTCCACGAACCCGCAACCCTATCGTCACCACTGGACCCCGGATGCCAGATACGACGAAATATTCACAGGATGGGCCTATCCTCCGAATGATTACGACAAATGGAGGGACCTCGTCTATAACTGGGCCCAACACTGTAAGGAGCGATATGGAGAAGATGAGGTCTCAAAATGGTACTGGGAAGTCTGGAATGAGCCGAACGGCTACCTCAGAGGAAGTTTTGAGGATTATTGCAAAATATACGACTATGCCGCAGATGGTCTTCTGAAGGCACTCCCGGAAGCCGTAATCGGCGGTCCGCATTCCACAGGCCCGGCCGATAGAAACGCTCGTGAATATCTGCGCAAATTCCTTCAGCATTGCATAGACGGGACCAATTACGCTACCGGCGGAAAAGGAGCACCCTTAGGTTATATCGGCTTCCATGCCAAAGGAAGTCCGCGCCTTGACGGTAAAACCGTAGTTATGAGATTAGGATCACAACTCAATGATGTAGATGCGGGATTGAGACTCATAAGTGAATTTCCGGAATTCAAAGGACTTCCTGTCATTATCGGAGAATTCGATCCCGAAGGGTGCGCGGCATGTTCATCTGAATACACTCCGCAGTATAACTACAGAAACGGAACGATGTATTCAAGTACGGTGGCCGATTCATACGCCCGGCTGTACGAACTTGCCCGTAAATATGACGCCAATCTCGCAGGAGCCGTGACATGGGCTTTCGAGTTTGAAGACCAGCCCTGGTTTGCCGGGTTCCGCGATCTGTCGACAAACGGAGTAGTCAAGCCGGTTCTCAATGTGTTCAGAATGTTCGGACAGATGGGCGGCGATTTAGTGGAAGCCTCTTCTACCGGCATGATTCCGGTGGATTCTATCGTCAGGAACAGTGTCAGGGACATGCCCGATGTAGGTGTGCTTGCATCGCGCGACGGCAGAAATGCATCTGTCCTTCTCTGGAACTACCATGACGTGAACGACACGGATGTAACCCCTGCGGATATAGACTTGAAAGTAAACGTCGGCAACGACACGAAGCGGGTATTAGTGACCCAGTACTGTATTGACGACAGCCACAGCAATTCATACTCGAAATGGATTGCCATGGGATGTCCTCAGAACCCGGATGACACGCAGTTGAGAGAACTGCAGCGGGCGGGAGAACTGGAAATGTCAGGTTCCCCGGAATGGAAAAGTGTTGACCGCGGCACCGTCAGAGACCGTATCGTGCTGCCAAGGCAAGGGGTCGTGCTTATGAAAATGGAACTCAGATGATGTGTCTGCCCGATTTTCGCTATCTTTGAAAATTAAAATGAAATGACATGGCATACGCCGGTAAGGAAATACATCAGAATTATCTCAACACGTTCTACCGCTGTATAACAGAATCGAAGATGATCTGCCACGACATGGTGGAGGAACATAAAATCGTATACATCATATCGGGCAGACTCACCCTGCGCTGCGGCAACCGCAAGGTGGATGTGGAGAACGGGCAGGCCGTATTCGTACGACGCAATCACCTTGTGAAAGAGTATAAACAACCCGGCGCGGACGGAGAGCCTTTCAAAGGTCTTTTCTTCCATCTGAACTCTTACGACCTCAGGAATATCGAGGAGAGGATCGAGATTCCCATCGTCAGGGCCGACAAGTCATTGAAACAGGAACTTGCCGTCACTCTTTCACCACATCCGTTCCTAAGGGGACTGTTCATGTCGCTTGACCAGTATTTCTCATCCGACACTCCGATACCGACATCGCTGATAAAATCGAAAGTGCAGGAGACGGTAATTGTCCTGCTGCAGCTTTTGCCTGAGCTTGCACCCGTACTGTTCGATTTCTCAGGACAATGGAAATCAGACCTGCGCGAATTCATGGATAAGAATTTCCTGTGCGACATGAATGTGGAGCAGTTCGCACACTTCTCGGGCAGGAGTCTGTCCGGATTCAAGAGGGAATTCTTCGGAATTTTCGGTCGCACGCCGCATCAATGGATTATGGACAAGCGTCTTGAATACGCGAAGAAACTTATAGAAGGTAAAAATTGCCCCCTTTCCGATGTCTATCTCAATGCCGGTTTCAGGAATCCCACCCATTTCGCGACATGCTTTAAGAAACGTTTCGGAATGACACCGTCAGAAGCATTTTCGAAATAAAATCCGTTCCTTAAGTTTTGTATCATATATTAAGTTAACCTTAACTTTACAGCAAAACGCTTACTTATGCAGTGACTGGATTCTTTAACAACAGAGGTAACAGTTATTCGGAAGCGGAAGTAATAACAATGCCTCCGTTGGGGAGAATCGTCACCGTAATAATCCCCTTGTCATTAACCTTAACAATCTTCTTATCCGGTATAAAATCCGTACTCTTGAAAACTATTTCTTTGTTCGATTTCTTACCGGCTTTTTTAATTCTGTCCTTAGCTTCTTTTGTAAAAGAGTCACTATACAGAGAAACATCCTTTCCTGCAAGCATACCAACGTTCAGATTCAGTTTTAACGGATCCGAAGTAGCGTTTACACCTGCGATATACCAATCATTGCGGTGCCTGCGCGCCACGACTACATATTTACCCGGCATTCCGTCAACCAGTCGCGTCTCATCCCATTCGGTCGGGACTGTCTTCAGATATTCTATACACAATTCAGGCGCATCGGTCAGGTTGTTAGGGGCAAGAGCAAAATTCTGTACAGCATTCTGATACAATACAGTCGTGGCTAACTGGAATATATCTGAAGTTGTTCTATAAATGCCTTTCTCATTTCCCTTGTTCATGAAACGGTTCATGAAACAGCCACCGTATTCCATCGATCCGACAGTATTGCGTATGAATGGATGCAATGTGGCGTTGCATGACTCCATGTCGTTGAAATGCTGGCTGAAAACAAGATTCTCCGACGCAAGCACCGCCTCGCTGCCAACATAGTTTGGATACATTCGCTCCCATCCGCGCGGCAATGTGCAGCCGTGGAAGATTACCATCAGTCCGTATTCATTGGCATCTGACAGAATATCCTCATAGAGTCTCATGGTCTCCTGCTTGTCACCTCCGAAGAAATCAACCTTTATACCCTTGACGCCATTGTCACGCATCCATTCCATCTCCTTTTTTCGAGCGATGGAATTATCCATACGGCCTCCAGGAGTCTGCTCGATGTCATTCCAGTATCCTCCGGAATTATACCACAGGAATACATCTACATTCTTCGATTTGGCATATCTGATAAGTTCTTCCATACGGTCGTAACCGATATTCTTGTTCCACCAGGCGTCAACCAGAATATATTCATAACCTAATTCATCTGCAAGGTCTATGTACCTGACCTGATCGTCATAGTTGCAGCTTCCGTCCTGCCAAAGAATCCAGCTCCATGTGCTTCTGCCGCCTTTCACATCGAACTTTGGCTCATATTTTGGCTTTACTACATCCCACGCCACAGTGGTCTCCACGATAGGAGCGAGATTGTCGGCGACGGTTATCGTGCGCCACGGGGTCTTGCCCGGCAGAACGAACGCCGGCTCAGAGGTGCCGTTGCCATTGTTTTCCTCAGGCATAGGGAACTCGATCTTGTAACCTCCATTCCTATACTCACCAATTCTTGATGCACAGTACCGGCTGTCAACGCCCGTCTCGCTGACCAGGACCCAAAGATTCTCAGGTTTCACATTGAACAGGCATGGGAACGTATAGCCCCGGCCATACTTGGAGGGACTGTCAAGCGAGGCGTCAAGAACATATTCCTCCTCGTAACTCGGCTTGCTCCTTCTGTAGCCGATCATCGGGTCGCTTTGAGGCGACAGATACGAGGTCGTGCCATCGGGAAAGACAAACAACGATTTCTCGTCCATGATACGGATGCTTCTTGTTTTTCCCTGAACAGGGATGTCATAACGATACGCCACGTCGTTGTCCGCGACTACGAACTCCACGTTCATCTCCCCGCCTTTGTTATTTTTGAAAGTGCAAAGAAGTTTGTTGGCCTTGAAGTCGATATCCGATTTCTTACTCCTTGACAATTTATAATGATCCGATACCGGACTCTCGTTATGTGACACCATTGTGAGTCCGTCGGTAAAATTCCCGGCATTGCTCTCAAATCCCAAAGGAGAGGACAGAAGCACATTCCTGCCGTCGTATGTAATGCTGTATGTCGCGGTACTGTCTGTCGGACTGCATGAGACTTTCACCTCAAGTCTGCCGTCTGGGCTCTTGACACTCGCATCTTCCCCCTTCATGGACATTATGCCCAAACTCAGGCATATCGTCACGAGGATTAATCTGCTGTTCATGATAGTGCGTTGTTTATTATATTGTCGATTCGTTGTAACTCTTCCTGAAAAAAAACCATATTGTCGACAGCTTTGATATTGTCGCACAACTGTTTCTCTGAGCTGGCTCCGATTATCACCGATGTGAGCGTCTCATTGCTAAGAAGCCACGACAGCGACATCTCCGCCAGAGTCTGTCCTCTTTGAGCCGCGACATCGTTGAGCCGGCTGATTTTCGCTATCAGCTCCGGGGTAATGTCTTCACGATGCAGAAATACGCCGCTTTTCACTACTCTGGAATCTTCCGGGATGCCGTTAAGGTAGCGGTTTGTCAGCAGTCCCTGTGCCAACGGGGAGAACGCGATGAATCCCAGACCTTCCTTTCTAACGAGGTCGAAATGTTCGACTTCCGGCTTTCGTGAAAGCATATTGTATCTGTCCTGGTAAATAAGGCACCGCACATGCTGTTCTTCCAGAAGCCGGCACATCTCTTTACCTTTCTCCACCGGATATTTCGACAGGCCGATGTATAGTGCCTTACCCTGATGTACTATATCAATAAGGGCTTGAGCCGTTTCTTCCAGCGGAGTTTCCTCACAGTAGCGGTGGCTGTAGAATATGTCGAAATAGTCAAGTCCGGTACGCGTGAGGCTTTGGTCAATGCCTGCCATGATATGCTTTCTCGATCCTCCGTCCCCGTAAGGACCGTCCCACATCAGGTGTCCGGCCTTTGACGAGACAATTATCTCGTCTCGATGTGTTTTCAGGCCATCCTGCATAAGGCGACGGAAATTACGCTCGGCACTTCCCGGGGGCGGCCCGTAGTTGTCGGCAAGGTCAAAATGAGTGATTCCCTCTCCGAATGCCTTGAACGCGATTTCTTTCATCGTGGCATATCGGTCGGAATCTCCGAAATTATGCCACATGCCGAGTGACACGAGCGGCAGTTGCAGGCCGCTTTTTCCACAGAATCTATATTTCATGAGATCAGTTTTATGCAAAATTATAAAACTCCGGAACAACTGTTCACCGAATCAACACCAACGGGATATATTCGTACACGAACACGAAAAAAACGTCATGAGGGTGATAACGAATATAAATGACCTGTTTAATCTGCGGCCTCTTACCATTATTGATTGGCTTTGTTTCATATTTCTATATTTATTAAATTTGCGAAATTTTAAGAGGTTGTTTAATAACATGAGTGAATGCACAGGTTGGTGTATTTTTGCTTAAATTGCACATCGTGAAGAGGGAGCATAGCGGTTGCTGTGCGACCGATGAGCAATGGGCAAGTTAACAAAAAGACACCAGGAATATACTAATGTTCAAAAAACAGCCTCTTTCAGATAGATCAGATAAACCTGTTATTAAACAACCTCTAAATTATGACTATCTTAACTAACATCATAAAGAATTCCCGTCTGCTCGGCGTGGCGCTGTTGCTGACAGTGTTTATTCTGTATCCCCATATTAATGGCGTGTTTTTTGACATGCCCCGCTGGCTGGCGAACGGAGAGGCGATACCTCAGTCCTTCGTATGGATTCTACGTTTTGTGATAATGTATCAGCTTTGCGTCTTCCTTTTATATCGGAATATATGGAACCGGCCACAGTATAAATCAAAAACAGGACGGTTGGGATATAACATAGCAGTTATGTTCATTGCCTGGTGTACTTTTGTCGTGCTCTCTCTGGCAGTGAAAATTCATTACGACTGTTTCACTGGACTTCTGCTGTTTCAGTTCTTGATCGCAGCAATCTCTACCGCCGTCATCGGGTATATATACAATATGTTTCAAGAGAAACAGAGGCAGCTTCATGAGATAGAAATACTTAAGTATGAGAATCTCCAGAGCCGTTGCCTGGCGCTGACCGGACAGATAAACCCGCATTTCTTTTTCAATTCTCTGAATGGACTGACATCATTGATTAGGAATGACCGAAAGGAAATGTCTCTCGAATACGTGCAGAAACTCTCCGAAATTTTCAGATATATCCTCAAAAGCGAAGAAAGACCTCTTGTCACCTTACGCGATGAACTCAATTTCATAAATGCTTTCATATATATGCAGAAAGTTCGCTTTGGTGATAACTTCAATTGCCATTTCAACATTCCTGAGAGCTGTCTTGACAACAGGCTTCCTATCCTTACCTTGCTCTCGTTGGTGGAGAATGTGGTGAAACACAATGCCATCGACAGCGAGAATCCTATCGACGTCCTTTTTGAATACGACTCTGAGGGGGAACTCATCGTCTCAAACCGAATTAATGAGAGACTTGAAGAGGTGGAAAGCTCCCGAATAGGCCTTAAAAACCTAATGTCCCGCTCCCGGCTTCTTATAGGAAAACCGATTGAGTATTTCAGTAAAGATAATTGTTTTACCGTCAAGATTCCTTTGCTTGCATGATGAAGGTGCTTATTGTTGAGGATGAGGTGGCAGCAAGAGAGAACCTCATCGCTATATTGAATAAGACAGACCCTACAATAACTATCGTGGGACAAACTGAAAGTGTAACCCAGACAGTACGCTGGCTTTCCTCGAACGATTCCCCGGATCTTATTTTCATGGACATACAGCTTTCCGACGGTTCTTCTTTCAATATCTTTTCTTCTATCACGGTTAACGCTCCGATTATTTTTACGACGGCATTCGACGAGTATGCCATAGAGGCGTTTCGGGTCAACAGTATCGACTATCTCCTGAAACCAATTGATGAAAGAATGGTGCAGAGAGCTCTAATCAAATATAAATCTTTCAGGCCGGCAGACAACAATCTGGAGTTAAGCCGTCTGTCGAACTCCATGAGAGGGGGAAAGTATTCCTCAAAGATACTTGTGCCCTTCAAAGATCGACTTATTCCTGTCAAGGTAAGTGAAATTATCTGCTTCTACTCCACGGGGGGCAAGACATATGTATATATTGAAAACGGCAACTTCTATTACCTTCAGAAATCTCTTGATTCCATTATGTCTTTTCTGGATCCGGAGCTTTTCGTCAGGGCAAACAGGCAGTTCATTGTATCAAAGGAGGGTATCAGGGACATGACGGTATGGTTCGACAACAGAATGCTCATAAACCTTAAAACCAAAGTCCCGGAACAAGTTTTCATCAGTAAGAACAAGGTTGCTGATTTTAAGGATTGGCTTATGTCATAGAATTTATTGCTTTTTCGCTTTTAAGGGCTAAAAATTCGTTTTGATAATTTAAAACTTATTTAGATACATTTTGTTTGTCTTTTAATGGAGTAGTAGCTATCTTTGTAGCGAAATTGGGCAAGAATGTACTTACTCCCTCTAACAAAATGGAACACACTGATAACAAACAGCCCTTGGAACAGGACTTTTCCGATATACGGCCTTACGACGACCATGAATTTCGCGAAAAAATCGCCGCTCTGGTAAAGGAGCCGGGATTCGAGCATGCCGTGCGATATGTGATGCCCGACGTGGACTATCCTGAATTCGTGAAAAACCTTCTGACGGTAGAAACTCAGATGGATTTTCAGATCAAAGTCATGGGACCGTTCCTGGAAATGCTTGTGGCTCATACCACCAAAGGTCTTTCGGCCGACGGACTCGAAAACTACGATCCTTCGCACAGCCATGTATTCATAACCAATCACCGCGACATCGTACTCGACGCCTCTTTCCTCAACCTGTGCCTCATCCGCGCCAAGCTGCCCCTGACGCAGGTAGCCATAGGCAACAATCTGCTCATATACGAGTGGATTACCGACCTGGTGAAACTCAACCGCAGCTTTATCGTCAAGCGCGACGGCCGTGTGCGCGAGGCGCTCGACAACGCCCAGCACCTCTCGGCATATATACACCACGCCGTCAACACTCTCAACGAATCGGTATGGATAGCACAGCGCGAAGGCCGTGCCAAGGATTCCAACGATCTGACGCAGGAGAGCGTAATCAAGATGCTGTCGCTGGCCGGCGCCGGCGACAGCAAGCAGAATCTTATGGAACTGAATATAGTGCCTGTAGCCATATCCTACGAATACGATCCCAACGACTATCTTAAAGTCCGCGAATTCCTGCTTAAACGCCGCGACCCGGACTATAAGAAAACTAAGCGCGACGATCTTTTCAGCATGGAGACCGGTATTCTTAAACAGAAAGGCCGCGTGCACTTCCGCATGGGCCAGTGCATCAATGCCGAACTCGAGCGTGTGGGCGACACCCGCGCCGAAGCAGTGCGCCTGGTGTGCAACGTGCTCGACCGCGCCATCCACTGCGGCTACCGCATTTTCCCCTGCAACTACATAGCATTCGACAAGATACACGGCACCGACGAATACGCCTCGGAGTACACCGACGAGGATGTTGCTTCGTTCGAGAAATACATAGCCGCCCAGCTCGATAAGGTCGATGAAGAGAACATCACGCCCGAAGAGCACGAGTTCATGTACCGGACTATGCTGCAGATGTATGCCAACCCGCTGAAGAACCAGCGCAGCGCCCTCGACTGTTCATCGGCTATCTGACATGCGCCTTCCCCTCGTTCTCATTATTCCGGTGCTCATCATCGGACTGCTTGTCGACTGGTATATAGTGCGCGCCGTGCGCCGGCGCTGCACCCGCGGCGCGCGGTTTTGGCGGGTATTCACACTCGCTACAGCCGTATTGTGCCAGGCGGCTCTTATAGTGGCCATGTGCTGGCCCAAGCGCAGCGGCGGCGATGACGGCCTCCAGACCATTATGTGGGTGCTCTTCGCCTACTTCTCGGTCTATCTGCCGAAGTATCTGTTCTGCATTTTCGATCTCTTCGCCAAAATACCGTGTCTGTTCCGCCGACACCGCATCAAGGCCGTGAGCATATGCGGGGCGGTGCTTGGCTGCATCGTTTTCGCGGCCATGTGGTGGGGTGCGCTCATCAACCGCTATAACATCGACGTACGCCATGTCGAGGTACGCGACAGCCGGCTGCCGGCTGCTTTCGACGGTCTTACCATAGCCCAGATCTCCGACCTCCATACCGGCACATATGGCAGCGACACAACGTTTATCGACAAGCTCGTGAATACCGTCAACGCCCTGAAACCCGACATTATCGTATTCACCGGCGACATCGTCAACCGCCACACTCCCGAACTGCTGCCCTTCACCTCCGCGCTGAGCCGTCTGTCGGCTCCCGGAGGCGTTTACTCGATCCTCGGCAACCACGACTACGGCGACTACTACAACTGGCCCGACAACGCCGCAAAAGCCGCCAACATGGCCATGCTCGACAGCCTCGAAAGAGCCATGGGATGGCAGCTGCTGCGCAACGAGACCGCGTGGCTGCGCAGCGGCAACGACTCCATAGCGCTTGTCGGTGTCGAAAACGTCGGCGACCCTCCCTTCCACATCTACGGCGACCTGCCGGCATCCTATCCCGGCAAGCTGTCGGACAGCGTGTTCAAGATACTGCTGTCGCACAATCCCGCCCACTGGGTTATGGATATCCGCGACAACGATTCGACCGACATAGCTCTCACACTCGCCGGCCACACCCACGCCATGCAGATGTCGGCCTTCGGAGTATCGCCCGCGGCATTCCGCTACCCCACGTGGGGAGGTATGTACGCCGATACGGACAGTCTGCGCCGTCTGTATGTAAATATCGGGACAGGCGAAGTGGGCATACCGGCGCGAATAGGCGCCACGCCCGAAATAACACTTTTCACACTCCGTAAATGATTTCTACAGCACAGGCTGTGGCCGATGCTACCGGCCTGCCGATAAAAGGTGTCGAAGCAGTCATTGCATTGCTCGACGACGGCGCCACCGTGCCTTTCATAAGCCGCTACCGTAAGGAGCGCACCGGCTCGCTCGACGAAGTGGCCGTGCGCGACATCGAAGTGGCTCTGGCCCGGCGCCGCGAACTCGAAAAACGCCGCGACGCCATAATAGCGTCTCTTGCCGATAGCGGCATACTCACCGACGAGCTGCGCCGCAGATTCGAGGAAGCGGCTACAATGACCGAGGTCGAAGACCTCTATGCTCCGTACAAGCCAAAACGGCGCACCCGCGCGTCCATAGCCCGCGAGAAAGGCCTCGAGCCGCTTGCCAAAAAGATTATGGCCGGACGCGCCGCACGGCTCGACGCACCGGCCGACGATCTTACCGGCGCTTGCGACATAATAGCCGAATGGGCCGCCGAGACCCCGCGCCTGCGCAATATAGTGCGCCGCGAACTGCGCCGCAAAGGCAATATCTCGGCAAGCGTAGCCAAAGACAAGGCTGCCGAAATAGCAGCGTCGCCCTACGCCGAATACGCCGATTTCGACCGGCCGCTCCGACGCTGCTCCTCGCACCAGTACCTGGCCCTGCGCCGTGCCGAACGCGAAGGTTTCCTCAAGGTGAAATACACCATAGCCGACGACGAAGCCGTGGTCGACGCCCTGTGCGCCAACTTCGGTCCCCGCGAAGCCACCGGCGCTTGCGGCCGGCTCATCGACGACTCCGTGGCCGACGCCTACAAGCGCCTCATACGCCCCTCGATAGAAAACGAGCTTGCCGCCGAAATGAAAGAAGAAGCCGACCGGGTGGCCATAGGCATTTTCTCGGACAATCTTCGTGCACTGCTACTTGCCGCCCCGCTGCCGGGCCATCGCATACTCGCCATAGACCCCGGCTACCGCACCGGATGCAAGGTCGTGGCCATCGACGAACAGGGCACGCTGCTCGACGACACCGTCATATACCCCACCGAACCGCGCCGCGACACCGAGGGCGCCACGCGCACCCTCTCGCACATGATCGACAAGTATCGCCTCGACACAGTGGCCCTCGGCGACGGCACGGCATCGCGCCAGACCGAGGATTTCCTGCGCCGCAGCGGCCTTGTGAAATCCGATTCGCTATATGTGGTGAGCGAAAACGGCGCTTCGGTCTACTCCGCTTCCGACATCGCCCGGCGCGAGTTTCCCGACAAGGACGTGACCGTACGCGGCGCCGTGTCGATAGGCCGACGGCTCATCGACCCCCTGGCCGAACTGGTCAAGATCGACCCCAAGTCGATAGGCGTCGGTCAGTATCAGCACGATGTCGACCAGACAGGACTGCGCGAGGCCCTCGACTATACGGTGATGAGCTGTGTCAACGCCGTCGGCGTCGACCTCAACACCGCCTCGGCCCGGCTGCTTGAGTATATATCGGGAATAGGACCGGTCATGGCCTCGCGTATTGTCGAATACCGGCAGGAAAACGGTCCCTTTGCCGACCGCAAGTCGCTTCTCAAGGTTCCGCGCCTTGGCGCAAAAGCCTTCGAGCAGGCAGCAGGATTCCTGCGTGTGCGCGACGGTGCCAATCCGCTCGACAACACCGGCATACACCCCGAAAGTTATCCCGTTGTCAAAGCCATGGCCTCACGTGCCGGAATCGGCATAGACCGCCTTGTGGCCGACAGCTCCCTGGTCGACCGTCTCGATGTGGAAGCTGCTGTGGCCGCAGGAGCCGGCCGCCAGACCGTGCTCGACATCCTTGCAGAATTGCGCAAACCGGGCCGCGACCCGCGCACCGATGCCGACACCGACGCTTTCGTGCCCGAAGTATCCGATTTCGACGAACTGCACGCGGGCATGGTCGTGCCCGGCACAGTGGCCAATATCACCGCCTTCGGTGCCTTCATACACCTCGGAATCAAGGAAAGCGGACTGCTCCACATATCGCAGATCTCCGACCGGCGCATCAACAATGTCGGCGACGTGCTGAAACTCGGGCAGAAAGTGACAGTAAAAATCACGGACATCGACACCGTCCGTCGCCGTATATCGCTAAGCATGAAAGGACTATGAATACCCTTACGGTCTGTTTAGGTTCGAACGCGCAAATGGCCGCGCACCATATCGACAAGGCGGTGGACTTCATAAGCGCCCTTGCCGAGATAAAGCACGATACCGGCCCCTACCTCTCCGACCCCGAAAAGTCGGCTGCAGGGCCACGCTACACCAACCGCATCCTCATCCTCGAGGCCGTCGGCGACTGCGACTATTTCCATAGCCTGTGCAAGCACTACGAAAGTCGGGAGCGCAGCAGCACAGTCGAAGAAGGCCGCGTGACCATCGACATCGATATCGTAGTGTGCGACGGCGAAGTGCTCCGCCCGCTCGACTTCGCCTCGGCCTACTTCCGCAAAGGCATGACAATGCTAAAAATCTGACACGAAGATCTCCCGGCAAAGATCGTACACTGCTACCCCTGCCGCGGCGGCTGCGGCGGCATATGCCTCGCGCCGGTCGGCGTCCATATCGGGGCAAAGAACCACGGCGCCAGGATTGTTGCGCACAATCAGCGAATCAAGATTGCCGCGATAGCGGCGACGGAGCACGACCGCATCCACGCGGCCGGGCACACCCGAACTGTCGGTGGACGCTATAAGAATCCGACGGTCGGCCACATGGAGCATGTCGGCGGCACGCACAACCACCGGATGGTTTATATCATGGCTGCCGAACTCCACACTGTCGGGCGCTACTCCTCCCTCCATAAAATAACTGTCGGACGGCCCTATAGGCCGTTTGCTGTAGGCAAGCGGAATAACAAACCCGCGGCCGTCGCAACGCACGCGTATCTCAGCCACCGACGAATTGCCGTGGATGGCGATATCGCGCACAGGCGTCACGCCCGGAAGCATCCATACGGCCACACAGCACAGCAGCAGAGTCCCCGCGGAGAGAATCCGCGGCAAGCCACGCCGGCTGTACAGCAGCAGTACGAAGGCTGCCAAGGCCGCACACAATGCCGCAAGGCGCCACGGGCCCAGGACGATACCGCCCGGATATGCCCACGGAGCCGACACGGCCATGTCGCAGATACTGTCGATGGCGGCCGCAAGCACGTCGACCGCCCGCGCGGCCCCGACCACAGGCAATCCTATAGCCGACAGACATACTACAGCCATGCCAAGAATCATGAATATGGGGAAAACAAGCGAGGCCAAGGCATTGACAGGCACCGTGAGCAGCGGAAGACTGTGGAAATGCACCAGCAGCACCGGCGCCGTAGCCAGAGCTACCGACAGCGGCACCGCGAAAAGAGCCGCGAACACATAGAACGGATTGCGCCGCCCCACCGGTATAAGCTTCTGAGGCAGTATCAACAGTCCGAGCACGGCGAGCACCGACAGTTGGAAGCCTATCGAGAACATCCACAGCGGATTGACGACAAGAATTATCACCACAGCCAGGCAGAGCGAGTTGAAAGGCGGCGAATTGCGCTGGAAAAAGAGCGCCATATTGTAAACCGTCAGCATCACCGCCGCACGAAACACCGACGGCATCAGCCCCGTGGCAATGGCATAGAGCCACACTGCCATTATCACAATCAGATAGCGGCTGCGGCCGGCATGCTCGGCAAGCCTGAGCGGAAACAGCAGGAAAGCGACCACCATGGCAAAGACCGCAACATGAAAACCGCTCACACAGAGCAGATGCGACAGACCGCCGGCGCGGAATGCTTCCTTGCGGTCGTCGCCCACATCGCCACCCCCAAGCACAGAGGCTGCAAGCAGACGTGAGGTAGCCGCGTCGAGAGGCGATTCGCTCACATATGCCGCAAAGCGCCCGCGCACATCCTGCAAGCGGTACCACAGGCTGCGGGAATGCCCGACGACGGTGCAGTTTCCGGTAAAATCGAGCATATTGGCTACCACGCGGTCGGAGCGGTCGCCACGATAGCCCAGCGAAGGCGCCGCATCGTATTTTCCCGCACTTTCAAGCACACCCTTCACCGACACGATATCACCGCTGCGGATCTCGGGCGTTATGTCGGCAATCATGAGGCGACATCTGAGCACTGCCGGACTGTCGACAGCCAGCACACAGCGCTGCGAACGGTCGGTAGCCCTGACACTCTTCACAGTACCGCGCCACACACGCTCGCGACCGTCGAACAGCGAAGTGTCGACAGGCCCCGGAGCCATCATCGCCACCCGAACTGCCGTAACCGACAGCATGACAATAAAAAGCAGGGCCGGAACAATCCTGACCCTGCATAATATCAACAATATAAAAAACAAGCCCGCAAAAATCCATAACCATGGATATTCCATAGCCATAACCCCGGTAGCAGCACCTATGGCAGCCGGCAACGCGGGGACGGCGTCGAGGCTGGCTATTCTCACACGGTTTCGAGAACTACGAAGAGAGATACCAGGCTGATTACCACCCAAAGGGCTACGGCCTGAACAAGCGGACGGATGCCCACCGACTTAATCGAGGACAGCGACAGCGAAGCACCGATGAGGAAAAGTGTCACCACCATACCGCGCTTGGCTATCCATACCATAATCGATACAAACCACTCGGGCAGAGGCACGTATGTGTTCACAACCATTGCGAGCACAAAGATGAAGATAAACCAGGGTATCGAAATCCTGGCGGTCTTATCGCGGAAGATAAACATGGTGACAAGCGCCAGAGGGATAATCCACAGCGCACGTGTAAGTTTGATAAGAGTTGCCAGCTGCAGAGCCTCCTCGCCGTATGCCTCGCCGGCACCGACCACCGACGAAGTGTCGTGGATGGCGATGGCTGCCCAGGTGCCGAACTGCTGCTGCGTCATGTCGAGCAGATGGCCGAGCGGCGGGAAAATAAACAGGGCCACAGAATTAAGAATGAAGATAACACCAAGCGACACAGCCATTTCGTTCTCGTTGGCTTTCACCACCGGACCTACGGCCGCAATGGCGCTGCCGCCGCAGATAGCCGTGCCCGACGATATGAGGTAGGCCGTCTTGCGGTTGATGTGCAGCATATAACCGAGCAGCACGCCCAGAGCCATAACACCAACAACCGATACAACGGTGAAGAACATGCCTTCCGAACCGGATTTGAGCGATTCCTGAAGATTCATGTTGAAACCGAGACACACCACAGCAACCTGCAACAAGTATTTCGATGTCTTCTTATTGAATTTAGGATACGGATTCGGGAATATGAAAGCGAAAATCAAGCCCAGCAACAGGGCTATGGGAGCGGAAATGACTGGAAGTCCGAACTGATTGAACGGAAACACAATCAGTGCTATGATAAGTATGTATATGTAACGAGCCATTTTATCAATACCCTTTCACTCCAAGTTTACCAAGAGACCGTGCAGCTTCAATACTTGTCACGGCAGCCTTATCGCCGGGCTGTAATTCAATAGCTTTTTTCAACCAATAGATAGCTTCCTGCTTTTTACCTTTCTTTTTATAATAATTACCAAGAACCAGAGCAGCGGCAGGATTACCATTTTCGGCCGATTTGGTCTCCCACTTGAGATATTCGTCCATGTTTTTCTTGACACCACTATTGCCGTCACGATATATCCCCGCCAAAATATGCTGGGCATGTATGGCATCGTCCAAAGCAATCCGCCCGCTACCAAGCTGTTTATTTTCAAACGTGTCGTGATTGGCGGCTGCCGTGAGCCAGTATATATATTGTGCATCGTTTTTCTCAACGCCGTGAAGCCCTCTCTTATATACTTCGGCCAATGAGAATTGCGCCTTGCTTAAACCGCCTTTGGCGGCTTCTGAAAGCCACTGTATGGCCTCAGGATCGCTTAAATTAGCAGTATTACCGAAAGTGTAGTTTAAATAAAGCGAAAACTGAGCTTCGGCATCGCCGGTCTTGGCCTTTTCGAGGACGTCGGCGTACTGTGCACAAGCCAAAAAAGGCACACATAAAGCCAGCACGAAGGTGAAAAATATTTTTTTCATATTCGAAATGATTGTTACGATATTGATTGACACATCGCCTGGTGTCGCGCAAAGGTATACATTATTCGCAACATACACAATATTTTTTCGCCGGGTGCTCACTTAGCGCCACGAAGAAAGCACTCAGATGCCGGCGATACGCAGCATTTAACAGCTCAGTGTAAAATAATTCGCAAAAATCATGGCATTTTGTTGTTGTAATGCAAAAATATGTATACATTTGCAAAGTCTAATACACATATCCGGATCTGTATTATTCATAGGGCAGTCAAAAACGGTTTCCGCCGCCCTCTGAAATCAACATCACGAAACCGACCACCAATCCTATGAAGAAGTATCTATTCCTGATTTCTTCGACGGCTCTGGCCCTGGCAGCCACCCTGTCGGCCATGGCTGCACCGCCGTTAGCCGAAAAATCGGCAGCCCCAGCAGGCATCGAACGGCATGCCATTAAAAAAGCGCCTGAAATGCCCGATGCAAAACCCATCAGACAAAAAATGCGTACAGTAGGAGTTCCGGAACCCGGGCGAGGGCTGTTCCGCGCAGTGAAAGGCAGTGTTGCGCAGGCTCCCGCCCATAATCCTGCCAGAGAAGCCACCGACATACCCCCTCTGCGCGGCATGGTAGTCTACAACGATTCTTTTACCAACAGCAACCAGCCCCAGGGTTTATACGACATAACCCTCAACGGCAACACAATGCTTATCAAAGGTCCGGGCGGATATGGCGGCGTCGAGGCCGACGGCATATATTATGTACACACCTACGGCGAATTCCCGTGGAGCGGCATGTACGGCAGTGTGAGCGGATATGACCTCCAGACTCTTCAGAACTGCTTTTCGCCGATGGACACGTCGCCGATTCTGGGCTCCATTGGCGGTCTTGCCAAAGACCCGACAACCGGCGACATATACGCCATAACATTCAACAATGTCGGCGAGGGCCAGCAGCTTACAAAATTCACATATTACCCCTCGTATGTAAGCTACAGCAAGATCGCCGATGTCGACAGCAAGACAAATTTCAACAGCATCGCCTGCGACAAAGACGGCCAGCTCTATGCCGTCGTTTTCGAAGCGGACGGAAGTGGCGATTCGTACACAGTCACGTCTTCAAGCCTTGTGAAAATCGACAAGACAACCGGCGCGATAACAGTTGTCGGTAATACAGGGCAACTTCCCCACGGTGTATCCGGCGCCACGATCGATCCTGCCACCAACCGTATGTTCTGGACCGTCTACACAGTCGACGGAGAAGGCTATCTCTGCGAAGTGGACCTTGCCACCGGCGCTGCTACTAAAATATATGATTTTCCTGAGAATGATGAGATTACCGGTCTGTGTATTCCTGAGCCCCTGGCAAAGCCCAAAGCTCCGGCCAAACCCGGGGATTTCACTGTCGACTTCCCGCGCGGATCGTTAAGCGGCACCATAGGGTTCAAATCGCCCGTATGCACGTTCGACGGCACTCCTGCCGAAGGAGAACTCAATTATACCATCACCTACGGCAACGGTTATAAAATCGAAGGCACTACCTCCTACGGAGCCACAGTGAGCGAAGATGTCAAAATTTCATGGCCAGGTAACTTCAATATCGAGGCATATGTATACAACGAAGCCGGCAAGAGTCCCAAGGTATTCACCAGTACCTATATAGGCCGTGGCGTGCCCAAAGCTCCAGTCGTGACAATGGCACAGGACGGAAGCAAGATAGATCTCAGCTGGGATGCCATAACCGAAAGCTCCGACGGCGGGTTCATCGATCCCGACTCCGTGACATATACCGTGCGGCGCTACGTCAACGAGACTCCCGTCGTAATTGCCGATTCTATCGAAGGTACCTCGTGCACCGATGAATTCGCCGACGCCTCCGACCCCACAACCATCTACTATACCGTTCAGTCGCATGCCTCGGTCAAGAGTTCGGCAGAGATAAAGACACGCCCGATTACCATGGGGTCTGTCACACCGCCCTACACCAACGATTTCGCCACTCCCGACCGCTTCGGCGGGTTCTCGGTGCTCGACGTGAAAGGCGACGGCAAGACATGGGAACTGTACAGCTCATACAGCGGTCTCGAAGTAAGGTGCAACTACAGCTATTCCAATCCTAAGGATGACTGGCTCTTCACTCCACCGCTCAATCTCAAGGCAGGCCACGCATACCGCCTGGGCTTCTCCGCCAAAGCGTCGTACACCGCCGAGACCATCGAAGCCCGCTGGGGCGATGCTCCCACTGCCGAAGCAATGACCGGCGAGATTGTAGCTCCGACAACCGTAAAAGGCTCCAAAAAAGTGGAAATGGGTTCGCTTATCGTACCTGAAGCCGACGGACAGTACTATCTCGGCATCCACGCCATGACGACCAAGTCGACTAACTACCTCTACGCCGACGATATCGTCATCGAAGAAGTAGATGCCACGCTTGTTCCCGGCACTGTTACCGGCCTAACTGTCAAACCCGACGCCTCCGGCGCACTACGTGCCGAAATATCCTTCACAGCTCCGGCTGTAACCCTCGGAGGCACTCCTCTCGAAGCGCTCGACCGCATAGTGGTGAAACGCGACGGCCTTCCATTAGATACAATCATGGCCCCCGCTCCCGGAGCACCGCTCTTTGTTGTCGACACACCCTCCTCGGCAGGCTACCGCCTGTATACCGTGCAGGCGTTCACCGCAAACGGCGGAGGCAAATCGGTATCCGCAAGCGCATTTATCGGTGTAAACCGCCCGGCGGCACCTACAAATGTTAAAATGGAAGAGACTTCCACTCCCGGCGAAGTACACTTCTCATGGGATGCCGTCACAACCGATATCGACGGCAATCCTCTCAATTCCGATTTCATCTCCTACTCTATCTGTGTGCCCGTAGATCTCGGATTCGGCATCTACTATCAGCCGGTCTATGAGAACATCAAAGCCACCGAATACACCAGTCAGGAAATCGAGCCGGGCAAACAGACCTTCGTGCAGTACATAGTATGCGCCAAGACCTCCGGAGGCCTCAGCCAGGGCGTGACAACGCCGCTTATGGCCGTAGGCACACCCTATGAGGAGGTCAACGAAAGCTTCGCAGGAGGATACGCAAGCTACGCATTCTACAACAGCGGCAATGAGTCTACGCAGTGGATTCTTGCCACCGACGTCACCTTCAACGGACTGACATCGCAGGATGCCGACAACGGATTCCTCTACATGAACGTGGCGTACATCGACTACTACGCCGAACTCACCACCGCCAAGATCAGGCTGCCGGCCGACAATGCCGCCATCCAGTTCCACACCTACAAGTTCGAGTCGGTTCCGGGCTATCCCGAAGTCGAAAACACACTCGAGATCTTTGTACGCGAGCTTGGCGACGAAGAATACACCCGCATCGGCAAACCGTTGGTAATAAAAGACCTCTCCGACGATTACGGATGGATTCCTGTAAATGTATCGCTGGCCGACTACAACGGAAAGACCGTCCAGATCAAGATAAAGGCCAATGCAGTGAACGACGCCATGAACTTTATTGACAACATGCACATAGGCCGCATACTGGCGCGCAACGCCTCCGCAGGCATCTCGGCCCCCGCACGTGTCAGCCCCGGCAGCGACTACAGCGCCACCGTCACCGTAAGCAATAAGGGCATCGAGACACTCGACAATATCAGCGTCCGGCTTTACGCCGACGGCGCGGAAGTAGCTTCGGGCCGCATTGCAGATCTCTCCGCAGGCACATCTGCTCCCGTTGTATTTACCATGACCATGCATCCTCTTGCCGAGCGCCCCGTAGCTCTTGTGGCAACCGTAGAGACCGACGGAGACCTCGATATCGCAGACAATACCAGCGACATAGCATCTGTGACACCAAAAGTATCGGCCTTCCCCGCCGTTACCAACCTCAAAGGCCAGCCCGACGGCAATGGCGGCGTAAGCCTCTCGTGGACCGAACCCGATCTGAGCCTGTCGCCCGCGGCTGCCTCGACCGAAGACTTCGAAGAGGGCGAAAGTTTCGCCACCACCTACGGTGACTGGATTTTTGTCGATGTCGACAAAGAAACCATCGCCGCCATCAACGGCATTTCCATGCCTGTTGACTACTCGCAGCAGAACTTCTGGATTCACGACCGCAACTGGGAGAACGGCACGGTGTTCAACAATTCGTTCAACGCCCACAGCGGTACGAAATATCTTGCGTCGATGATGACATATTCGGGCGCACGATGCAGCGACTGGGCCATAACTCCGGCTCTTTGCGGCGAGGCTCAGGATGTATCGTTCTGGGCGAGATCCTATCATCCCAGCTATCCCGAACGCATGGAAGTATACTACAGCACCGGCAGCACCGATCCGGCCGACTTCATCAAGATAGGCCAGGGCTGCGAGGTGCCCGACGAATGGACCCGCTACATCATCGAGCTGCCCGCAGGTGCAAAACGCTTCGCAATCAGGAAATGCTCGGTCAACGGCTTCCTCTTCTTCGCCGACGACTTCGAGTTTGCCCCTGAAAATGCCGAACCCGACCGCGACCTCATCGGATACGACGTGTACCGCGATGCCGAGATCATTACCGACAGCCATGTTGCAGCCACAAGCTGGATCGACGCTGCTCCTGCCGCCGGAGCTCATGAATATGCAGTTGTGGCCGTCTACGGCCGCGGTCTCTCGAGAGCTGCAAAGACATCGGTCGATGTGGCCATGAGCGGCCTGGAAACCATAGAAGCGGCTGATACCGAAGCCGAGTACTACAATCTTCAGGGCATCCGCATCGATAATCCCGAACACGGTCAGATATATCTCTGCCGCAAGAACGGCATAGTCACGAAAGTGATCATACGATAGAGCGCCATTTCAACCTTTCATCAGGGAGACTGTGCCAAAAGGACTTAAGGCACAGTCTCCTTTATATTTTCATGTCTGCCGAACATCGCCCCGCGACCGGATGTTCATAAATAAAAACCGCCGAGAATCATGAAACGACCTGAAGGAGACGCATGGGATAAGTTCAGAAAGATACGCGCTGTCGGAGTTTTTTTGTTCTTTATCACCTTTATCGTGTTGAAAGGCCCGATGCATTTCTTTGTACCGGGTATCATAGGAGCCGTGGCAGCATCGATGCAGGCATATATCTGTTTTAAGAACGACTGCAAGGGGCTCGCATGGTGGTGTCTCGGCGGTGGCGCCGTGCTTGTAGCGCTTATGGGCGTGTACGCCTATAAACTCATGTGACATCCGCCATATAACATACAGCAGCGGCATCGGCCGGTAAGTCGGTTAATGACTTGCCTGCCGATGCCGCCGTTTTATTGCGACAGAATATTATCGGTTGTCGAGGGAGTGGAGGGCGAAGACGTAGGCGCCGATGGATATGGCCTTGGATGCGCCGAGCTTGGACACGATAACACCGGTACGCTTCATGGGGTCGTACGACACGATGTCCTCGGTACCGTAGACCTTGATGGGATGCGGGTCGCCGACAACGAATTTAGCGAACTCGAGCTCGTCGTCGAGGTCGAATACCCGCAGCTGCACGCGGTTCACGGTCTCGTCGGTCATGGTCTTGAGGGTGGAACGCATCTCGCGGAGGAGCGCCGGCTTGATATATTTGATGGCGCCGGTGAGACCGCCGCCGACAACTACCAGCGAGTCGGTAAGAGTTACGGCAGTGGCGAAAGCGTCGCCGGTAATCTCGCCGAAGAGTTCGAAGGCCTTGATGGCGGCTTCGCGGTCGCCTTCCTTCTTGCCTTCGGCAATGAGATATATGTCGTATGGCTCGAGACCGTGGTTGGCATCGTTGATAAGCTTGCCGTATTCACGCTTGATGGCGCGGATCGACGAACCTTCTTCGAGGATTATGCCGGGGTTGAGCTTGTTGCGGAGGCAGAAGGTCTCCACGCAGCAGTTATTGCCCAGGTTGAGGTTGCCGTTGATAACGGAACCGATACCCAGACCGGTACCGAAAGTATAGCCGAGCATATTGGTGTACTGGCGTGTGCCGCCGAGTTCTTTTATGCGGCGGTTTACCTCGGGGAGAGCGCCGCCGGTAGCCTCGCCGTAGGCGAAGAGGTCGCCGTCGTTGTTGATGAATACGGGCAGACCGAATTTCGACTTCAGGAACGGGCCCAGGGCCACGCCGTCGCGGAAGCAGGGGAAGTTGGGCAGGTAGCCGCCTATGATGCCGGCCTTGTAGTCGGCGGGGCCGGGGAATGCGAAGCTGATTGCCACGGGCTTCTCATCGAGTTTTTCGATAATCTCGGTGAAACCCTTCACCATCGTGGAGAGGCAAAGGTCGAGGTCGTGTGCGTTCGAGGCGTAGGTTATAGGCTCGACAATGAAGTCGTATCCGCGCATGGCGCTGAACACGAAGTTCGTGCCCCCGGCGTCGAGGGTCACTACAATGCGTTGGTCGGTTTTATACATGATAGTAGTTAAGAGTTACGAGTTAGAAGTTAGGAGTTGTTCCACATCAGGGGATGTAGGTGGATACGAATGTGCCTTTGCCTTCGACGCTTATTTCCCTGGTCGAAGCGGGCACGAGCGCGGTTTCGCCCTGGCGCAGCGATATCTCGCCGTCGGCGCTCTTCACGGTGAGTTCGCCGGCGGTAGCCACCAGAATGGTGAACGAGTCGCGTGCGGCAAGCGACACAGTCATGCTGCCGTCAACACGTGCAACCTCGGTCTTGAAGTAGGGGCAGTCGGCCAAAGTGCGCAGTTCACCTACGACACCGGGCTCGTTATCGGCAGGCAGATCGACGGTATCGTCGAAATCGATAGCGTCGACCGATTCCTCCACGTGGAGCTGACGGGGATTGCCCTGGGCGTCGCGGCGGTCGTAGTCGTATATGCGGTAGGTGATGTCGGAGGCCTCCTGTATTTCGAGCACGAAGTTGCCGCGGCCTATGCTGTGCACACGGCCTGCGGGCAGGAAGAACACGTCGGCCGGATGGGTGAAGTATTTGTGAAGCGAGGGAATGATCTCGTTTTCAGCCACCTCGCGGCGGAACTCGGCGGCGTCGATGTGCCTTGAGAAACCGGCATAGAGGTATGCGCCCTCGGCCGGAGCTATGGAATACCACATTTCGGTCTTGCCCAGCGAATTGTGGCGCTTGGCGGCAAGAGCATCGTCGGGATGCACCTGTACCGAGAGGTCATCGGACGAGTCGATAAGCTTGATAAGCAGGGGGAATTTGCCGTCGTATTTCTTCATGAGGCGTTCGCCCATTATCTCATTGCCGTGCTCTGTGATGAGCGAAGGCAGCGTGGCACCCTTGAATGTGCCCTGCGACACCACCGATTCGTGGCCGGGCATGGGCGACAGCTCCCAGCTTTCGCCGATATGGTCGCCCTGCGAGGCTATGCCCTTGAATTCGGCGATGCGCTTGCCGCCCCAGATAACACTCTTGAATATTGGTTCGAATTTAAGTATTTCCATTGATTATATGTTATTTTACAATTACTTCTACAGGATGGTATGCTGCTTTCGAGGCCTCTTCCATATAGCCGGCCCACCGGTCGGGCGACTGTATGGTCTGACGGTCCCATGCGAATCCCCACCAGTGCTCGAGGGTATCGGCCGGAGCCAGGAATTTAACCACGATGCTGTGACCGTCGGATGTAAAGCCCGATTTGCCGTATGGCATGAGCACGCCGAGCAGCGCCTTACCGTTGTCGGGACCCTGGGTGAGGTCGGTCACTACGGTGTAGTCCTCGCCGGTGAGCACCTCGCAGCCATCGCGCATAGGCATACCGGCGCCGATGAGCAGTGTGTCGGAGCGGCCCTCGAACCATGTTTTCTGGCGGTTGAGGTGCATGCCCTTGTCGAGACTGATGATGCGGTGCTCAACCACGGCGCTGTCGCCTTTGACAGCCCGCGGAGCGAAATCGAGACGCGCCGTAAAGCGCACCGGACCGTTGTCGATTACCTCGGCGGTGTCGTAGCACCATGCGTAGTATATGGTGTCGCCGTCGACAAAGGCGGCCACACCGTCGCCGAGGGTCGGCCCCACGGCGTAGCAGTCCATGCCCAGGCCGTGATCGATGTGGTAGGAGAAACTGTCGATATATTCGTCGGCAAGCCTGGGATCGATGGCACGGAGCGAGTCGACACGCGCCCACACGGCCGGGTCGGTCTCGTCGCGGTAGAGCACAGGCAGCATGGGCTCGTCGCTGTGATGCTTGAAGAAAATATCGTAGCCGAAAGCCCGTTCGCCCTTGCGCTGGGTGGCGGGTCCGTAGGCACGGAATCCGGCCACATCGTTTTCCCAGGCGAGATCGTCGGCCCGCTCGGGGTACAGACGGCCCGTGGCCACCGGCGCATACACGTGCATAGTGTCGGAAGGCAGCACGGAGAAAGCGGCCGAGCCTCCCGCGGGTATATCTACCGAAAAGATAAGCATGCTGTCGGCCGTGATCTGCGAGGGCACCTCGGTGCCGTCGGCGTCGACCACATACACATATTGTGCGCCGAGCCGCTGCATCAGCGGTGGCGCCGGTGTCGAGGCTGTCTGCGCTATGGAGCCGCCGTATTCGGAATTGCTTACAGTGATGTCAATTCTGTCGTTGGCGCCGCACGAGGCAAGCAGCAGAGCGACAGCCGGCATGAGAATAAATCTGGTCTTCATTAGATTAAAAAGGTTTATAAACTCAAATTTACGACATTTTTGTGAATTGCGTACAAAAGTAGCGTTTTCTGCATTTTCACAATGTCCTTGTTTTTGCAAAAAGTGTATAATCTTGCCAAAATACGGCAGCGGACAGTCCTCGGGCACAATCGGCCGGAGTGCAGTCCGCTGCGGTGATGCTGTTGGCGATTTGGGGCGTTTTATGTCAGAGGCTGGCAAGGGCCGAGCCGTTTTTCTCGAGTTTTTTCAGGCGTGCGAGGGCCTCGATGTAGTAGTAGTCGGCATAGATTATCGATGCGTCGATCTCGCTGCCGGCCGGATGGTGACCGGTGGAATGGTCGAGGAAGGAGCAGCGCTTGCTACCCGAGCGATACGCCGGCGAATTGAGCGAGGCAAGCATCTCGACGGCGTTCCTGCGGTATTCGGCACCTTTCTCACCGCCCACGTACCCTTGCAGCTCGAGGAGAGCCGAGGCCACGACTCCGGCGGCCGAAGCATCGCGCGGAGCCTGGGGTATGGCGGGGTCGTCGAAGTCCCAGTAGGGCACCTTGTCCTCGGGCAGACGGCTCAGATAGGCGTCGGTGACCTTGCATGCGAAGTCGAGGAAACGCTTGTCGCGCGTCTCGCGGTAGACCATCGTGTAGCCGTACACGGCCCATGCCTGTCCGCGGGCCCATGTCGAGCTGTCGGAGTATCCCTGGTGTGTCACGCCCTTGATAAAGTGACCGTCCTCGGGGTCGTAGACGGCCACATGGTAGCATGTGCCGTCGGGGCGGAAATGATGCTCCATGGTCGTTTCGGCATGCTTCACGGCAATATCGTAGAGATATTTGTCGCCGCCATGCTTCGATGCCCAGAAGAGCATCTCGAGGTTTATCATATTGTCCATAATGGTATTATGGCCGCCGAACATCTCCACATTGCGGGGCCACGACAGCAGCGTACCCACATGGGGATTGTAGAGCGTCGCCAGCGAATCGGCGCTGTTGAGGAGCACGCGGCGGTAGGTGCTGTCGGCGGTAAGGCGGTAGCCGTTGCCGTAGCTGCATATCATCAGGAATCCGAGATCGTGGTCGAATACGGGGCGCTCCGACAGGTAGGCCAGTTCCTCGGTGTAGCGGTCGGCCATTTGGCGCACCAGTGTGTCGCCGGTGAGCTCGTAGTCGTACCAGAGCACGCCTGGCCAGAAACCCGAGCACCACTCGTCGGGCGTGCCTTTGCGGCAGGCCCAGGTACTGTCGTTGCCCTGTATGTTGCGGGGAAACATGGAGTAGTCGGTCGAATCGTTGCAGAGGTTGCGCAGACTCCGGTGCACCTGCGAGTTACAGTATTGTATAGCCTCGTCGAGGTCGAAAGAGGCCGCATCGCCCCCGGTTGTCGAGGTGGTAGAGGCGCACGAAGCGAGAATGAGGGAAAAAGCCAGTATCGCTGTATTTTTCATAGCTTTTCGAGATCAAAATCTATTATATCCATCCAGCCGCGGTCGGGGACACCCGCCGGCGTAATGCTGTAAAATCCTATTTTGGCACCTATCCATTTGCCGGCACGCGCGGTAAAGGCGCAGTCGGCCCGGTTGTAGCGGCGCCCGTCGAGGCTGTAGAAGAAGGTGCATTTGCCGCCTGCGCGCACTTCCACACGCAGCCATATGTCGCACTCCATGTTGGGCTGCAGTCCGGCCTCGTAGACACGTGTGGGCGCCACACTGCATATGTCGGTGGTGCGCTCGGCACCGCCCTGCTCCGCATCGGTGCATTCCACGGCCCGGAGCACGAAGCTGTCGCTCTGCTTGGCGAGGCCGAAGCGCAGATAGTCCCAGCCCATCACCACTATGCCCGATGACACGCCTTCGGAGGCGGCTTTGGCCGAGATCTGCACCTTTGCAGTGGCCCGGAACGACTCGCAGGGGAATTTCTGAAGCCATAGATTGGGAACTTCCCACATATTTGCACCCGGGGCCGACATCTTGTGCCCGTAGAGGCGCATCATGGCCGACGGAGTGGGGAATCCGTAGAAATCCTGATAGTTGGCATGCCACTGGAAGAGATTTTCGGTGGCTGTCGTGCCGGCCGAAGGCTCGAGTCCGGCAGGCTTGGTGTATTTCGCCACCGGTTCGCCGCAGCCGTCGCCGTCGGCATCGACGCCCATCACAGGCCAGTCGTCGGTCCAGTGCACGGGGTTGAGGTGGAGCACACGGCCATAGGCACCGCGGTCCTGGAAGTTGATGAACCAGTCCTCGCCGGCTGCCGTGCTTATCCAGCCTCCCTGGTGGGGGCCGTTGATGCCCGAGGCACCCGTGGCCATAACTATTTTCTTTTCGTAGGGGCCGTATATGTTTTTGGAGCGGAGGGCAAGCTGCCAGCCGTCGACCACACCGCCGGCCGGAGCCAGAATGTAGTAGTAATCGCCTCGCTTATAGAGCTTGGGGCCTTCGATGGTATGGTTGACACCGTCGTTGCCGTCGAATACTATGCGCGGCGTGCCAAGCAGGCGGGTTCCGTCGGGAGCCATTTCGCTTATTGTGACCACGCTGTTGAACCCGGCACGCGAGGCTGCCCAGGCGTTGGCCAGATAAGCCTTGCCGTCGGTGTCCCACAGCGGAGTGGGGTCTATCATGCCTTTGCCGCCCTTCACAAGCACGGGTTCGCTCCAGGCGCCCTCGGGGTCGGCGGTCCTTACCATGAAGATACCGAAATCGGGGTCGCCCCAGTATATGTAGTATTCACCGTCATGATAGCGCATACACGGCGCCCACACGCCCTTGCCATGGCGAGGTGCGGCGTCGTAGTAGGCGGCCGGAGGCACCGCGGGCAGCGCATGGTTCACTATAGTCCAGTTGACAAGGTCGGTCGACTTGAGTATGGGAAGGCCGGGAGCGCACTGGAAGCTCGAGGCGGTCATATAGAATGTTCGGCCGTCGGGAGCGGCCACCGGATCGGGGTCTGAGTAGTCGGCTTCGATTATGGGGTTGACATAAGTGCGGCCCTTTACGTTGGCCGGATTAGATACCGCCTGCACCTCGCCGGCTGTCGCAGTCAGCGAGGTACAAATCAGTATCACAAGGAATTTCAATCTGTCCATGAGAAAATTTACCGTTACACTTATCCAATCTATCATATCTCATCACGGGCCTCGGAGGCCCTCTTGTACCTATTTATACGTTTCAGGATACTCCGACACTTAAAGTGGAGTTATTTTTATGGCCACACCGCCGCGGGGAGCGAGGTCGAAAGTGAGGCGGTCGGTGCTCTTCACCTTTCGGGTGTCTACGCCCACGTGTGTGCGTGTAGTCACTTTCTCGCCGCCGTCGGTATAGACGGTCGCCACATATTTGCGGCCCGGCTCGAGGAACGACAGGTCGATGGTCTGGCGGCCGCCCTCGTTGTTGGCCAGGGCTGCAGCCCACCATGTGTCGGCTTTGCGGCGCGCCATGGCTATGCCGCGTCCGGGATAGCCCGAGAGTACACGCGTATCGTCGAAGACGGTCTCGAGGTCCTCGAACCAGCTTATTTCCGGTTCACCGCCATAGAGCGAGGGGTTGTCGTACCAGAAGATGGTCTGAAGAGGACTGTAGAATATCAGCGATGCGGCAAGCTGATGCGCATGGGTGTTGCGCAGGCGCTTGTCGTAGTAGCATATGGTGTAGTCGGCGGCGCCGTTGAGCATGCGCGTAAAGGGCAGTATGGTGTTGTGTGTGGCGTCGGGAAATTCCTCGTTGCCGCATATGCCCTCCTGGGTGAGAAGGTTAGGATATGTGCGCGAGAAGCCCGAGGGGCGGAATTCGTCGTGGATGTTCATCATCAGGCCGTTGTCGGCGGCCTTGCGCACCATGTCGTGGAGCCATGTGGCCCAGCGGTGACTCGCATACTGCACGAAGCCCGACTTGACACCGGCAAGTCCCCAGCGACTGAGCAGCGGGAACAGCTCGTCCATCTGTTTTGCGAGTGCATGCTGGTTCACATAGAGCCACACGCCCACGCCGCGCTCCTTGCCGTAATCTATCACACGCTGCATGTCGATGGCGTCGATAACACGGGTGGCGTCGCTGTCGTGGGAGGTGGGGCCGGCGTACCATTTCCAGTCGTAGAGCATGTAGGGTATGTGATGCTCGGCGCAGAAATCGATGTTTCGCAGACCGGCCTCGGTGGTGAGCGAGGTGCAGCGCATTATCTTACCGGGCTTCACCCACGAAAAATCGCCCTCGGCACGCGGGTTGAGGTTGAGCACGATGTCGTTGTTCTCTATCAGTTGGCCGGGAGTGTCGGCAGTCATTACTATCTTCCACGGAGTAGCGTAGTAGGTGACGATATCGACAGGCGAATACATCACCGACTCGAGAGTGCCGGGATGGCCGGAGCGCGCTCGGAACTTGGTGAGACACCAGTCGTCGACATCGGCATCGAGGAGCGCAATCCATTTGCCCGACGGCAGTTCCATAGTCAGGGCGCGCTCTACCGGGCGCACTATCGAGTCGACGGGAGTGTAGTCGAAAGTGGCCTGGGCCCATTTCTCGCTCCATGCCATGGTGCCCTGAGGCATGGCATAGTCGGTGAGATCGGCCACCACCTTGTGGAAGATGGCATCGGGATGTTCGGGGAAGAAATAGCGGAATGCTATGCCCTCGTCGTAGGCGCGCACCTGCACGTCGAGCCGATATCCGCTCTTGTCCTTACGGCTCATATGAAGAGTGCCCGAATTGAACCGGTCGCGGACGGTCGAGCGTTCGCCATAGAGCGGCGTCCATGTGCTGTCGACGGGCGCGTGCATCGTCACACTGTCCACCGTAAGCAGGTCCATCCAGCTCTCGGGCTGCTCGAGCGTACGTTTGCCAAGGGCCATTTCCCATGCCCAGTTGTCGAGTTCGAGACCGGCACGCGAGGGCAGTACGGCGGCTGCACCGTCGATATCTATATTATACTTAAGCTCTTTGCCATTTTTGGAGAACACGACGGTCTTGCGGCCATCGGGCGATGTCAGCGTCAGTTCGGCAGCCGAGGCCGTCATTAATAATCCCGCAGCTAATGCCACGCTCAGAATCCTCTTCATCATTTTTTCGGTATTTGATACCAATAATACGCCATTCCGGCCCCACACACTCAATTTAGGCTGACAAGCTGTTGGGCTGACAGGCAGACAAGCTGACAGGCTTCTTTTAGGCGGACAGGGGGATGGGATTTTTAGGCGGAAAGAGTGTTGGCGGTCGGGGGCGCAAGACACAGGGTGCAGGGCCGGAGAGGCCTCGAAGAGGCCGAATCTGTATACAGCCCCATGCGCGTGCGCATGGGGTCAAAGATGTAATACGCAAAAAGCGCCTCGGCGAGGCGCTACTGTAGATAGTTCGATACACAGCAGCGCCTCGCCGAGGCGCGGATTCTTTCGGGGCGGCTTCACCCCATGCGCGAGCGCATGGGGCTGTACACAGATTCGACCTCTCCGAGGTCTCTCTCCCACATTAAAGCCTCTCAGCCAACTCATCAGCTCAACAGACCGCCCGCCTGTCAGCCTGTCAGCCTAAAAAAAAGCCTGTCAGCCCGTCAGCCTATCTGCCTGTCAGCCTAAAAATCTATTTCTCGTAGCTGAGGGCTTCGAGGTAGTAGAATGAAAGGTAGGGCTTGTTCTCCGACGCGGCGCGTTCGGCGATTTTGGCGCGGTAGTCGGCCATGCGGGCTTCGAATGTGCTGATATTGGCCTGGCCCTGGGCCTTTTTCTCGGTATCGCATGCCTCATGGGAGCGTGCGGCCGAATCGGCGGCAAGATACTGCGCTTCCATCTTGGCCACGGCTTCTTCGTCGATGCGGTTTTCGCACACCACGCCGCGCACTGTGAGGGTATCGCCTATGCAGTCGGGACCGAACGCGCCGCCCATGGCGGAAGTGGCCTCGCAACGGAGCACCACGGTGCTGTCGGCGCCCACGAGGAAGGCCTTGCGTCCGCCGTGCTTGCACAAATGCGAGCAAAGACCTTCTACAGTAACAGTGTCACCCAGCAGAGCATCGGCATCGGACATCAGCGAATCCACGGTGAGCGGAGCGGCCTCGGAAACACCGGTGTTATCCTTGCAGGACGCAAAAGAAATTGCCAACATGGCAAAAGCAGCAATAAAGAAAGATGTAAGCTTCATATCGTGATTATTTTGAATGAGTCTAAAAAACACCGTCACAGCCTTATTAGCTGGAATCGGGCGACCGCAAAAATAGTAAAAAAACAGCAAAAAAATTAAATTGTTTTTGCCGAGCAATTAAAAATATGTATCTTTGAAGAGATTTTGGCAATCATCGGGCGTCTCTTATCCTATTTCTCCTTCGGTCCCGATCTATCATAGACTATCTATCACAATTACCGATGAAAAAAACAATTATTGCAGCCTTGGTGATAGTCGCCGGAGCCATCGGCGCCTACCTGCTTGCAGAACATTCCGATGAAGTACGGGCCGATATTTCCGGTCTGCACAAAGATCCGACATGGCTTGAATCCGACTCGGCGGCCGCCATCCAAAGCCGTATAGAATCGGACTTCTCACTGACTCTCGACGAAGCCAGGGAATCGATCCGCAAGCGTCACCCCGAAGTCACCGACGCCGATATCGACACCTTCCTCGCCCGGCACTACATCGAAGGCCGCGAAATCGACGGCGTGATGCGCATACACCGCAAATCGCCCCGCAACCTCGACCTGCTCAATCCGGCATACAACGGCGGCGTCACCGACCGCGGATACGACGCCTCTGAGACACGCCTGTCCTATGTCGACTCCGTGCTCTCCTACTACCGCGGCTCCAACCCCAGGGGCCTCGCACATCGCGTGACCTACCGCTTCGGCATCGAAGTGCCCTACAACAAGGCCCTCGAGGGCGACAGCATACGCGTGTGGATGCCCGTGCCTGTCGAAGGCGAGCTCTGCGACCGCCAGGAAGATGTGAAGATCGTGGCCGCCGAGCCCACCGACTACATTCTGTCGGGCGACCGCTCGGTGCACAACACCATATCGATGATACTGCCGGCTCCCGCACCGGGCGACACAATACGCTTCGAGTACGTGGGCACCTACATAACCAAAGGCAAATTCGTGTCCGGCAAGGAGATCGAGGCCAATATAAAGCCCTACGATAAAAACAGCGAGCTCTACCGCCGCTACACCGCTTTCGAAGCTCCCCATATTATCCGCCTCGACTCGCTCGCCCGCGCCATCGTCGGCGACGAGACAAGCCCCTACCGCCAGAGCGAACTGGTGGCCGACTACATAATGCAGTTCCCCTGGGCCGGTGCACGCGAATACAGCACCATCGACTGCATACCCGCCTATGTGCTGCGCGAGCGCCACGGCGACTGCGGACAGGTGTCGCTGCTCTACATATCGCTGATGCGCTCGCTGGGTGTTCCGGCACGATGGGAGAGCGGATGGATGCTCCATCCCGGCGAAAAGAACTATCACGACTGGGCCGAAGTATACTTCGAAGGCGTCGGATGGGTACCCGTCGACGTTTCGTTCGGCCGCTACGGCAACACACAGGATGCCGACGCCCGCACCTTCTACTCGCACGGCATCGACGCCCACCGCTTCTCCACCAACAAAGGCGTGTGCGGCGAACTCTTCCCGCCCAAGAAATACGTGCGCAGCGAAACTGTCGACTTCCAGGCGGGCGAAGTGGAATGCTCGCGAGGCAACCTCTTCTATCCCGGATGGGACTCCTACTTCCAGCTGATTTCTGTCGAACCCGTTGAAATACCCGCAAAATGAAACTCCACAGACTACTGGTATGCCTGCTGTGCGCCGTCGGCGTATGCGCCACAGCAATGGCCGGAAAAAAAGAGGACGATGCCCGCGCGGCACGCGCCCTCGTCGAGGCAGGCACCGACACCATAACAGCATGGGCCCAGGTGCGCATACCGGCGGCTTCCATCCGCACCTCAGGGCGCCACTCGGCCGAGATGTCGACCCAGGCCGTGATGGGCACTCCCCTGCGGGTGATTGAAAAAGGCTCGGGCTGGTGGCTCATCCAGACCCCCGACGGCTATACCGGCTGGATACCGTCGTCGTCGGTGGTGGGCAAATCGGCCGCCGACATGGCCCGCTGGCGCACAGGCGAACGCATGGCTGTGACATCGCCCTTCCAGGTGCGCATGTACGAAAAGCCCGGAGCCGACGACAGCATCGACGGCATCGTCACCGATCTTGTCAACGGCAGTGTGCTCACCGTAGCCGGCGCCCCCACACTTCAGGGCTATTGCCTGCTCGAGCTGCCCGACGGTCGCAAGGGCTTTGTAAACACAAAATATCTCACCCCGGCCCGCGACTGGGCCGACCAGCCCTTCGATGCCGACCGTATCATAGCCGTCGCATCGTCGATGATGGGCACCCCCTATCTGTGGGGCGGCACATCGACCAAGGCCCTCGACTGCTCGGGGCTTGCCAAAGTGAGCTATCTCGACAACGGACGCATACTCATGCGCGATGCCTCGCAGCAGGCTGTGACCGGCACACGCATCGAGGCCTCCGACTGGCGCAAATGCCGCAAAGGCGACCTCCTGTTCTTCGGCGACGCCGACACCCGCCGTGTGACGCACGTGGCCATCTACGACCACGACGGCGAATACGTGCATTCCTCAGGCCGCGTGAAGCGCAACAGCGTCGACCCCGCCGCCGAAAGCTACCTCACCACTCCCTTCCTCCACGCAGTGCGCATAGCCGGCAACGAGGGCACTCCCGGTATCACGCGTGTAATCGACCATCCGTGGTACTTCGACACAAAAAAGTGAGGTAACGACAGCCTCATTCACCTTTCACCTTTCACCTAATAATAATGAACCGAAGAAACTTCCTCAAAACCGGCATGCTCGGCGCCATGATAGCCGCTTCGCCAATATCGCTGTCGGCCCTCGACAGCGCCACACGCTCCACCGGAAAGTCCGGACGGCTCAATCTGTCGTTCCGCCCCTACGAGCTCAAACTGCGCCACGCATTCAACCTGGCACGCAACCAGCGCACCACCACACCCGGCGTGCAGGTGGAGATCGAATACGACGGTGTTGTCGGCTACGGCGAAGCATCCATGCCGCCCTATCTGGGCGAAAGCGTGGCTTCGGTGTGCGAATTCCTCGGCAAACTCGACCTGAGCCAGTTCTCCGACCCCTTCCGCATAGAAGACATCCACGACTATATGGAATCGGTGGCGCCCAACAACCGCGCCGCCAAGGCGTCGGTCGATATCGCCCTCCACGACCTAACCGGCAAGATCATGAATCAGCCGTGGTATAAGATATGGGGCCTCAATCCCGAAAACTGCCCCAACACGTCGTTCACCATCAGCTACGACGCCGACCCCGAGGAAATGCGCAAAAAAATAGAGGAAACCGCCCCTTATAAAGTTGTGAAGGTGAAGATGGGTCTCGACCACGACAAGGAGATTGTCGAAGCCCTGCGACGCCACACCGATGTGCCTATCTGCGTCGACGCAAACCAGGGCTGGAACAACAAGGAGAAGGCCCTCGAGATGTGCCACTGGCTGGCCGAGCGCAACTGCCTATTCGTGGAGCAGCCCATGGACAAGGCCGCTATCGACGACACCGCATGGCTGCGAGAGCGCTCGCCGCTGCCCATCATAGCCGACGAGTTCCTGCAGCGTCTGCCCGACGTACGCCGCGCCGCCCAGGCCTACGACGGCATCAACATCAAGCTCATGAAGAGCACCGGCATGCACGAAGCCTACAAGATGGCCGTGCTCGCCCGCGCACTGGGCATGAAGGTGATGCTCGGCTGTATGACCGAGACATCGTGCGCCGTGTCGGCGGCATCGCAGCTCGCACCTATGGTCGACTGGGCCGACCTCGACGGCAATCTGCTCATCGCCAACGACATCTTCGACGGCATGAAGATAGTCGACGGCAAAGTGACACCCACTGACCGCCCCGGCATCGGCGTAATCAAAGTATAAAAACCAAAAAAGAAAGCGGAGCGCCTGCCCGCGGGGGTAGGCGCTTCGTAGCTACATATATCTGTTAACTTTAAACTATACAAAGCCTGCGCTGCAGGCATATGACCATGACCAAGGACCTACAACTGAGCAAGAATGCCGTGGTGGCGTTCCTGCAGAAAGCACCGGCCGAATTCACTAAGGCCGACATCGTCGATTTCGTTACCAAAAACGGTATCGAAATGGTTAATTTCATGTATCCCGCCGCCGACGGGCGCCTCAAGACACTTAATTTCGTCATAAACAGCCTTGCATACCTCGAGACTATCCTCACTCTGGGCGAACGTGTCGACGGCTCGTCGCTCTTCCCCTTCATCGAGGCGGGCAGTTCCGACCTCTACGTAGTTCCCCGTTTCCGCACGGCCTTCGTCGACCCCTTCGCTCCCCTGCCGACCCTCACCATGCTCTGCTCCTTTTTCGACAAGGACGGCAAGCCGCTCGAATCTGCGCCTGAAAACGTGCTCGACAAGGCCTGCCGCGCCTTCACCGACGTAACCGGACTCTCATTCAACGCCATGGGCGAACTCGAATACTACGTCATAGCCGACGATCCCGGCACCTTCCCGGCCTCCGATCAGCGCGGCTACCACGAATCGGCGCCCTTTGCAAAATTCAACGACTTCCGCACCATGTGCATGAGCTATATAGCCCGCACAGGCGCCCAGATAAAATACGGACACTCCGAGGTGGGCAACTTCACCCTCGACGGCAAGGTCTACGAGCAGAACGAAATCGAATTCCTGCCCGTCGATGCCCGCGAGGCCGCGGACCAACTGATGCTCGCCAAGTGGGTCATCCGCAATCTGGCAAGCCGCGAAGGTCTCGACATAACATTCGCCCCGAAAATCACCGTTGGCAAAGCCGGCTCGGGCCTCCACATACACATGAAGCTGACACACCCCGACGGCTCGAGCGCCATGCTCGCCGCCGACGGCACTCTCAGCGACGACGCACGTCGCGCCATAGCCGGACTCATGGACCTCGCACCGGCCATCACGGCCTTCGGCAACGCCAACCCCACCTCCTACTTCCGCCTTGTGCCCCACCAGGAAGCGCCCACAAATATCTGCTGGGGCGACCGCAACCGCTCCGTCCTCGTGCGCGTGCCTCTCGGCTGGACCACCGGCGCCGACATGTGCGCCGCCGCCAACGGCAAAACCGCCGATACTCCCTGCCCCGAAGTCGACGCCCGCCAGAAGCAGACATTCGAGATACGCTCGGCCGACTGCTCGGCCGACATCTACCAGCTCATCGCAGCTCTTGCTGTAGCCGTGCGCCACGGATTCGAGATGCCCGACGCCCTCGATGTCGCAAAGCGTCAATATGTCGACATCGACATCCACAAGCCCGAAAACGCCGCACGCCTCGCCTCGCTGCCGACGCTTCCCGCCAGCTGCGCCGCTTCGGCCGACTGCCTCGAAGCCCGCGAAAAGGTCTTCGAAGAGCACGGCGTATTCCCGGCAGGCGCTCTCAAGGCTGTCGAAAAACGCCTACGGGCCTTCGACAGCAGCCGCTACGCCGAAGCCCTCGGCAATCCGGAACTGATGCTGACTATCGTCCGCGAGTTTTTCTACTGCGGATAAGCGACTGAACATTTAGACGGTGCACGATGTTAAGAGATGTAAAAAGCTCATTACATCGTGCACCGTATTTTCATCACATTGGCGCTTGGCTTATTCCTTACAGCGCAAACAGTTTCCGCCCGAACGATGGCGGACCGCCAGGTCGACTCGCTGCTGACGAGCCATAAATTCGTGTATCTCGACGGTAAACCCGCCGACAGTGCCCTGGTAGCTTATGAAGACTCAATACGCAGCCAGATTTCGGCGTTCTATTACGAACAGTTCCGTCACTTCTCCGACCCGGCCGCACCTTACTTCCTATTTCTGAGCAAAGACGCAAAACTCGCCATGGGCATAGGTGGCGCCGTGCGCATGCGCGCATATTACGACTGGGGAGGAGCCGTTCCGGCAGCAGGTTTCGCTCCGTACCTCATACCGATACACCCCGACCCGACCCGCATGAAGCATTTCGACACCACGCCGTCTGGTACTTGCCTCTACTTCCGTGTATTGGGCCGCAACAAAGCTCTTGGGGACTACCAGCTTTACATCGAGGCCAACTTCACGGGCTACCAAAGCCGCGATTTCAAACTCAAGAAAGCCTACGCCATCATCAACGACTTCACCGTAGGCTACGCCGCCTCTACATTCTCCGACCCGGCGGCGCTCCCTCCGGTAATCGACGCACAGGGGCCGACCAACAAAATTACCCCCACATCAGTGCTGGTGCGCTATATGCCGGTAATACGCGACAAATGGGTGCTCGCCGTTTCGGCCGAAACACCGGCAACGGCCATCGGCGCCGACGGCACCACTACGGCAAAGGTCGACAACTGGTTGCCCGATTTCGCCGCCTTCGCCCAGTACCAGTGGGCACCGGGGCAGCACGTGCGACTGGGCGGCATAGTGCGCTCGCTGTCGTACCGCGATATTCCCGCGGCCACCAACCACAACTGCGTCGGATGGGGTGTAATGCTCAGTTCGGTGGCACACGTCACCGACCGCATCACCACCTATGTCACCGGCAACTACGGTCATGGCTATGCAAGCCTCGGGGGCGACCTCCTGGGCAACTACGACCTCGTGGCCGACCCGCAGCGCCCGGGATATCTCTATGCCCCGGCATCGGCGGGCTACTGCCTCGGACTGCAGTATAATTTCAGGCCCAATCTTTTTGTCAGCGGCAGCATGAGCCAGATGCGCTATCTGCCCGACCACCGCATATCGCCCGACGAATACAAATACGGATGGGTGGCAACGGCAAATGTGTTCTGGAACATGACCCCGCGCATGCAGGTAGGCGCGGAATTCAACATCGGCAAGCGCGGCAACTTCAGCCGCGAGCACCGCTACGCCCGCCGCGCAGAAATAATGTGCATGTTCTCCTTCTGATTGAGTGCCGCGCCGCTTTTATTCGTATATTTACCGGAAATCTATAAATATACCGATAAAATACCGATGAAAGCAATTTGTGCCATAGCCGCCGTGCTCTGTACCGCCGGTGTCTGCGCCCGGACATTCGACTGCGTCACCACAAGCGAAAACGAACCCTGGAAAGCCTCCGGAAAGGTGAAACTCTCCGGCCGTCCGTCGGGAAAAACAGTAGAACCGCTCGCCGAGCCGATAGAATTCGGCCGCTGGGGCACATGCTTCAACGAACGCGGCTACGACGCCCTGCGCATGCTCTCCGCGGCCGACAGCGCCGAGGTGATGCACAAAGTATTCTCGCCCGAAGGCGACCTGCGCATAACCATGGGCCGCATACCCGTCAACGCCAACGACTACGCCCGCGACTGGTACAGCTGCGACGAGGTCGCCGGCGATTTCGACCTCGCATACTTCAATATCGACCGCGACCGGCAGGCCATCATACCCTTCATCCACAGCGCCCAGGCTCTTTGTCCGGGCATGACATTCTGGGCATCGCCGTGGTGCCCGCCGTCATGGATGAAAATCAACGCCGACTACCCAGTGCGCTCCGACGCCACCAACACCATGGACCCGCGCAAGGACGCCCTGCTCTTCGCCGGTCAGCCCGACCTCAACCGCGTTGACTACAAGGCGCCCAAAGGCATCTTCCCGCCGAAATTGTCGGAGAACGATTATTTTATAATGGATCCCCGCTATCTCGACGCCTATGCCCGCTACTTCGGCCGGTTCATCGACGCCTATGCCGGCGAAAACATACCTATCGGCATGGTCATGTTCCAGAATGAGTCGTGGAGCTACACTCCCTACCCGGGCTGCGCGTGGACTCCCGAAGGCATAGTGCTCTTCAACACCCGCTATCTCGGCCCGACGCTCGCCAGGAGCCACCCGGAGGTCGACATATACTTCGGCACCATCAACACCAACCGCTACGACGTTATCGACAAGGTACTCTCCGACAGCCTCATGCCGGCCACCGTCAAAGGCGTCGGCTTCCAGTGGGAAGGCGGACAGATACTGCCTGCCATACGCGCCAAATATCCCCGCTACCGCTATGTGCAGACCGAGGGCGAGTGCGGTTGGGGATCGTTCGACTGGAAAGCCGCCGAGCACACCTTCGAACGCATAAACCACTACCTTGGCAACGGCGCCCAGGACTATACTTTCTGGAATTTCATCCTCGCCGACGACGGCTGCAGCGGATGGGGATGGAAGCAGAACGCCCTCATACGCGTCGATTCGACCACCGGCACCTACACCCTCACGCCCGAATACTATGCCGTGCGCCACTACTCGCAATTCATCCCCGAAGGCAGCCGCATCACAGCCTGGCAGGGCGGCGACACGCCTGTGCTCGTGGCAACAGCCCCCGACGGCTCCACAGTCGTAGCCGCCGCCAATCTCACCGACAGCAGGCAGCGCCTGGCCGTGCCCGTGGGCAAACGATACCTCAATATCGCACTCGGTCCGCATACTCTTGCCACATATACCGACTAATTTCGTATTTTTGCAGTCGACAATCAAATCACCGACTGCAAAACCATGAAACGACGCATCTTTATCCTGTCGTGCCTGCTGGCCATTGCGGCCATGCTGGTGCAGGCCGCCAATCCTGTCGACGGACTGCTCGAGCGCATCGACCCGGGAGCCTCTAAAAAATTCGTTACCCGCATCAAAGCATCTCCCGACGGACGCGACTTCTTCGAGGTCGGCCGCCAGGGCTCCAAGGTGCGCATCGAGGGCAACAACTATATAAGCATAGCCGCCGGCCTCAACTGGTACCTTAAGAATGTGGCCCACGTGCATCTGACGTGGAACTGCATGAATGCCCGTATCCCCGACCGGCCGGTGCTCCCCGACTCGACAGTGCGCCGCAGCACTGACAAAAAGCTGCGCTACGATTTCAACTACTGCACATACTCCTACGCAATGCCCTTCTGGGACTGGGACCGCTGGGAGCGCGAAATCGACTGGATGGCGCTACACGGCGTGAACATGCCGCTCGCCGCCGTAGGCCAGGAATGCGTGTGGCGCAACATGCTCATGACTCTTGGATATACCACTGACGAGGTGAACGCCTTCGTGGCCGGACCGGCATTTCTGGCCTGGTGGGCCATGAACAATCTCGAAGGCTGGGGCGGCCCTCTGCCCGACAGCTGGTACACGGCTCAGGAAGCACTGCAGAAGAAGATTCTGGCCCGCATGAAGGAATACGGCATCAAGCCCGTACTGCCGGGCTACAGCGGCATGATGCCGAGCAATGCCGATGCCAAACTGGGCCTAAACGTGGTCAAATCGCCATTGTGGAACGGCTTTACCCGCCCGTCGTTCATCTACCCTACCGATCCGCGCTTCGACGATCTTGCCGATCTGTACTACAAAGAACAGCAGAAACTCTTCGGCAAGGCCGAATTCTACTCCATGGATCCCTTCCACGAATGCCGCGACGCCGGTCAGTTCGACTTCACAGCCGGAGGCCGCGCCATCATGGCAGCCATGAAACGCGTCAATCCGCATGCCCGCTGGGTGGTGCAGGGCTGGGATAAAAATCCGCGGCAGCCTATGCTCGACGGTCTCGAGCCGGGCGAACTGATTATTCTCGACCTTTTCGCCGAGTGCAAGCCCATGTGGGGCATCGAATCGCCGGCAAAACGCGAAGGAGGCTTCGGCGAGCACAACTGGCTCATGTGCATGCTCGGTAATTTCGGCGCCAACGTAGGCCTGCACGGACGCATGGACGAGACCCTCGACAATTACCGTCAGATAGCCACCCATCCCCTCGGCAAGCACTGCCTCGGCACCGGATTCACCATGGAAGGCTCGGAGAACAATCCGGTGATGTACGAACTGATGTCCGATCTGCCCTGGACCGACACCGTGCCCACCAAGGAAGAGTGGCTCCGCTCCTATATCGAGGCCCGCTACGGCCGTTTCGACAGCCGCGTGTACGACGCATGGCTCATCCTCGCCGACGGCATCTACAACGCCCCGGCCGGAAACATACAGCAGGGTCCGCACGAGTCGATATTCTGTGCACGACCCGGGCTCGACGTATTCCAGGTGTCGAGCTGGTCGAAGATGAAGAACTACTACGACCCCACATCGACCGCCCGCGCCGCCCGACTGATGCTCGAGGCCGCCGAAGACTTCCGAGGCATAAACAACTTCGAGTACGACCTCGTCGACATAGTACGCCAGGCCGTAGCCGACGAAGGACGCCGCACATACCATGCCGCCATCGGTGCCTACAAATGCTTCGACCGCAAGGCTTTCGAGACCGGCAGCGCCCGCTTCCTCGATATGCTGCTGCTCCAGGACCGTCTGCTGGCCACACGGCCCGAATTCCGCGTAGGCTCGTGGATAGCCAAAGCCCGCAATGCCGGCACCACCGAAGCCGAAAAAGACCTCTACGAGTGGAACGCCCGCGTGCAGATAAGCACGTGGGGACCGCGCGTGTGCGCCAACGAAGGCGGACTCCGCGACTATGCCCACAAAGAGTGGAACGGCATGCTGCGCGACTTCTACTATCCGCGCTGGCAGGCCTTCTGGCAGACACTTACCGATGTTTTCGACGGCAAACCGCTCGCTCAGCTCGACTATTACGCCATGGAAGAGCCCTGGACACTGAGCCACAACAGCTACGCGGCCACCGCCGACGGCGACTGCATCGACACCGCCCGCAGCGTCTTCACCACCGTCTTCGGCCGGTAGGAGAAAGTGATAAAACAAGACTCCTTTTTACGACGGCTGAATAACCTCCGCAGGAGGTAGATTATGAATAGCCCGGCATGCGCATGCCGGGCTAATTGCAGAAGAAAAAAGCCTCTGAAGGAGGCTGATTACCTTCTTCAGAGACAGACCATTAATCTTGATAAGACCTTTATAGGATTCCCTGTGCCATCATGGCGTCGGCGACCTTGATGAAGCCGGCGATGTTGGCGCCACGGACATAATTCACGTAGTTGTCGTCGACACGGCCGTACTGCACGCACTTGGCATGGATATTGGCCATAATGGACTGTAGCTTGGCGTCGACCTCTTCGGCAGTCCACGACAGCTTCTGCGAGTTCTGAGCCATCTCAAGGCCCGATGTTGCCACACCGCCCGCATTGGCAGCCTTGCCCGGGGCGTAGAGTATGCGCGCGTCGATGAAACGGTGCACCGCGCCGGGCGTCGAAGGCATGTTGGCGCCCTCGCTCACGGCGAAGCATCCGCCGGCGAGCAGAGCCTCGGCATCGCTCTCGTCGAGCTCGTTCTGAGTGGCCGAGGGCATGGCGATGTCACACTGCACCAGTTTCCAGGGGCGCTGGCCCGAGTGGTACTGGATGTCGGGATACTGCTCGGGCACCTCCGACAGGCGTCCGGCCTGATATGTCTTCAGATCGAAGATAAAATCGAACTGCTCCTGGGTGAGACCGTCGGGTGCAATGATGCAGCCGCTCGAATCGCTCATCGACACCACCTTGGCGCCAAGCTGCAGCAGCTTCTGAGCGGTATAGTTGGCAACATTGCCCGAACCGGAGATGGCCACACGCTTGCCCTTGATGTCGATACCGCGTGTGGCGAGCATGTTGAGCAGGAAGTAGCAGTTGCCGTAGCCGGTAGCCTCGGGGCGCATGAGCGAGCCGCCGAAGGATATGCCCTTGCCGGTGAATGTGCCGGTAAATTCGCGGGCCATCTTCTTATAGTAGCCGTACATATAGCCGACCTCGCGCGCTCCCACGCCGATATCGCCTGCGGGAACATCGGTGTCGGCTCCGATCTGGCGCCACAGCTCGGCCACGAAAGCCTGGCAGAAGCGCATGATCTCCATATTGCTTTTGCCGCGGGGCGAGAAATCGCTGCCGCCCTTGGCACCGCCCATGGCGAGTGTGGTGAGCGAATTCTTGAATGTCTGTTCGAAAGCAAGGAACTTGAGAATCGACAGATTGACCGAAGCATGGAAGCGGATACCGCCCTTGTACGGGCCGATGGCGTTGCTGTGCTGCACGCGATATCCCATGTTGTTGCGCACGCGGCCCTTGTCGTCGACCCACGATACACGGAATGCAAAAATACGGTCAGGGATACAGAGCCGCTCTATCAGCCCCATGCGGTCGTATTCGGGGCGTTGATTGCAAAGGTCTTCGATTGAGGAGAGGACTTCTTCCACGGCCTGATGATATTCCGGCTCGTTGGGGAAACGCAGACGCAAATCTGCCAGCACTTCTGATGTTTTCATCTGAAATTTACCTTGATTTGGAAATGATGCGCAAAAGTACGCATTTTATGTCAGCCACGCAACTTTTTGCCGCATTTTCTGCCGTTTCACTTTCACAAATACTTTCCAGCACACTTGAAACGAGGTACTCTCCCGCTCTTCAGATGCCTTCTCGGACGGCCTCAGGGCGTGTCTCAGCATATTTTTTCACGCTTTTTCAAAAAAAGTTGCGCAAAAATTTGGAGGTGTCAAAAAAACTGCCTAACTTTGCATCGCTTTTGACAAGAAAGGGCGCTTAGCTCAGCTGGTTCAGAGCGTCTGCCTTACAAGCAGAGGGTCGGGGGTTCGAATCCCTCAGCGCCCACTAACCAATTTCTTTCTTGTCACAAGCCATCCCGAAAGGGCGCTTAGCTCAGCTGGTTCAGAGCGTCTGCCTTACAAGCAGAGGGTCGGGGGTTCGAATCCCTCAGCGCCCACACAACAAAAGCCGACGATTTTTCGCCGGCTTTTCTTTTATCCACAAGTTTCCTGCCAAAGTCGCGCTATCGGGCTTTGCTTATCACTATGCTCAGTTCGGAGCCTTCGGGCAGATTGGCATCCATTTTCAGGAAGTTGCCTTTCATTTCAAAATCGGCATTCTGAACCGCATCCCTCACGGCATTATCAATTGTGCCGTACACGAATACCACCGAGCCACGATAGCCGCTCATTACAGCTATCAGCACATCGTTGGCACCATTGCCGTCGGGCTCGGCATATACGAACGCCGCCACGTCGCCATTACATCCTCCGTTTATCATACGCGCAATAGGCACACGATTGAGTAGCGCAAAGGCCGCCGTGCCCGATTCGGCTATCTGAGCCTCATTAAGATTATAGGCAGCGGCCACACGGCCGTTGTGCACGCCGTCTATCACCATGGGCAGATTATAGTCGGCAGCCCTGACATTGATATTGGGTATATCGGAGAGAGCCTCGAAGGCCTCCTTCAGGTTCATGGCGAACGCACCCGCCGTCACGGCAAACACAGCACACAGTGCCAAAATAAACTTTTTCATAACAAAACAGTGTTTTCATACAAGAACAAAAACACGCCCCCTCCGGTTCAGTCGGCAAATGGAGCAAACAGCGCGGTGCTGAGGTATTTTTCGGCACGGTTGCGACACGGAGACCCGCGGCGAGCGGGTGCAAACAGCGAGGTGCCGAGGTATTTTTCGGCGCGCAGACCCGCGGCGAGCGGGTCGGGAGACAATAGCGCGGGGTGGAGCGAAGCGAGACCCCGCGATCCATCACCCCACACAAAAACAAAAACCCGCGGCGAGCGGGTTGCGAGACAATCTCAGACTACGATTCGATGGAGTCCACCGAAAATTTCTCGCAACCCGCTCTCCGCGGGTTTGGCTCGTTGGAGGGGGACACCACACGCAGGGTCTCGCTTCGCTCCACCCTGCGCTATTATCCGCGCACCCGCTCACCGCGGGTGCACAGCCAGACTTTTCATCAGATGATTCAGTCGGCAAAGGGAGCGAAAAGCGCGGTGCTGAGGTATTTTTCGGCGCGGTCGGGGAGGATGACCACGATATTGCCGCGGTTGATGCGGCGGGCGGTGCGCACGGCGGCGAGCATGGCCGCACCGCTGCTCATGCCGGCAAAGACGCCCTCGCGGCTTATCAGCTGACGCGCCATATCGAAGGCCTCCTCGCTTTCTATCATCTCCTGCACATCGATGAGCGACGGATCGTAGATCTGCGGCACGATAGCCTCCTCCATATTTTTGAGGCCCTGTATGTAGTGCCCCTTTATGGGCTGCGCGCATATGGTCTTCATGGCCGGATTCATGGCCTTGAGAAACTTCGTAAGACCCATGATAGTGCCCGAAGTGCCGAGCGACGACACGAGATAGTCGATTTCGCCGCCGGTCTGCTGCCATATCTCCAGAGCGGTGCTCTGGAAGTGCGCCATATAGTTGCCCGAGTTGGAGAACTGGTCGGGCATGAAATACTTCTCCGGGTCGACATCGCGGCGTCGACGCGCCTCGCGTATGGCACCGTCGGTGCCTTCGTCGCCGGGTGTGAGTATTACCTTGCCGCCATAAGCCTTTATCATCTTACGACGCTCCACCGACACAGCCTCGCTCATCACAATCTCCACATCGTAGCCCTTGACAATACCGACCACGGCAAGCGCTATGCCGGTATTGCCCGAGGTCGGCTCAATAATGGTCTGCCCCGGCTTCAGACGGCCCTCACGCTCCGCCTGCTCTATCATCTTGACCGCGATACGATCCTTGATGCTTCCGGTAGGATTGAAGCCCTCAAGCTTGGCAAAGATATTCACCGTCGGCGAACGGAATATATTGTTGATGCGCACCATGGGCGTAGACCCGATGCAGTCGAGTATCGATTCTTTGACCTGTAATTCCATAAGATTGCGATTTTCTCTATATAACCGCACCGCCACCCCCAAAGTTTACGCACCCTACCCCGTCAATACAGGAATCCGAACAGCCACAGCGGAATCTTCTTCGCCAAACCGGTCTCAATGCCATCGACAACTATATAGCTGTCGGGAATATCGGCAACCTGCCGGAATGTCTTGGCCGCCCCGCCAACTTCAAGAAGATACTTCTCGTCAACCAGGAAATCGCCCGTAGGCGGCTCATAAATCTTATGTCGCTGAGAGAGCATCGATGCCACAAACGTTTCACGCACAGTCCCAATATCATTAAGCGAACTCAAGGCTGCCATCACATCGGTGTTGTCAAACAGTATTTTGTCAGGCTTGGCCACAGACTTCGGTGAGCGCCATCCGCTATGGATACATCTCACAATGCCGCCTTTGTCAAGCAATTCAAACATTTTAATGACAGTATTACGGGAAACCTGAATCTTCTGGCTCAACGATTGCACATTAAGCGTAAAGGGAACATCGGTCGACATAACATAGAGCAGCCGGCCAAGCTTATGCAGAGTCTCATATTCTACGTTCTCTACCGCGGGAATGTCCTGAGTTATCGACGTATCAATCAGACGCTCAATCCGACCGTAATATTCGCCCGCACTTCCCGAATTATAGAACGGATAATAACTCCTGCCAAGGTATTTCTCGAAATGAGCCAAAATCTTACCGGGAATACAGCCAACTATCTCAAGCTCCGCCTTGTGCGACTCATCAAGAACATCTTCCAGCGACAAAGCAGGAAAATCCGCCACCCCTTCGAATTTCAGATACTCCCTGAACGACAGTCCGAAAAGCCTATACGGCAAGCACCGCCGACTGAGATCGGCCAGAGCCGAATCAAGATGTATCATCGAGGAGCCTGTAAATACCACATGATAATCAGGATAAGAATCATATATATTCTTTAGCTCCCGCTGCCAGTTCCCGGAGTACCTGTGTATCTCATCAAGATACAGATGAGTGCCGCCATGATCATAGTGATAGGCCACAAGGTCGACAATCTTATTATCCGCGAACCACAGATTATCGCACGACGCATACAATGCCGTGCCCGCAGCACCGAATTTTTCCCGTATTCGCTGCAGCAACATTGTTGTCTTGCCCACACCGCGTGCGCCTTTGATCATTATAAGACGATCCTCCCAGTTAATCTCATCATAAAGATACCGGAAAGTTTCCATCTGCACCATCCCGACAAGACGCCGGGAAGTTCTAATAAGATTTTCCATAACGATATTTTTGGCGAAGATAACAAAAATGCTCTTTCGAAACAACACTTTTGACAAAAAGTGCTCTCTCGGGAGAGCATTTTTCGCAAACCGCTAAAAAAAGAATCGCGCCGCAGGACGCAATTCTTAATTCATAATCCTTAATTCATAATTTGAAATGGTAGCCCCGAGGGGAATCGAACCCCTATCTAAGGTTTAGGAAACCTCTATTCTATCCGTTGAACTACAAGGCCGGTTGCGGGATGCGGCGCATACCCTCGGTTTTTATAAAAAAGAATGAGAAACGAAATCCGAAGATTAACATTTCTCATTCTCCTCTCTCCTCTTGCGGTGCGGACGGGACTCGAACCCGCGACCCCTAGCGTGACAGGCTAGTATTCTAACCAACTGAACTACCGCACCATTGCTTTGTTTCGCTTGGCAGGAGAGGACTCAGCTCTTTCGCTTTTGCGTTGCAAAGGTACGCCTGTTTTTTGATTCCTCCAAATTTTTCTGCAAAAAAATGTATCAAAAAATGTATTTTGTCCGTTATTGCGAAAATATCTGCCTAAATAGATACGCCATACACCTCCCGATGGAGCTTTTCGGCTATCAAAAACGGTTCGGGGGCACCCTCGGTCGCCATCAAAAAAAGAGGCACGGCAGGCAAATTTTCGGCATAGGGCGGCTGAATATAGTCGAAATCGAGCACTTCGAAGCCGCAACGGCGGTAAAAAGAGATGCGCCGAGCGGCCATGGGATTGTCGTCGGAGGGCGGTTCGACTTCCAGCGCGAGCGGTTTGCCATACATTTCGGCAAGACGAGCCAGAGCCGATGCGCCGATTCCGCCGCCCCGCACGGCAGGATCCACCGCCAGATGCTCTACATAAATAAATGCGTCGAAGCACCACACGGTGACGAAGCCGGCTGCAGTGCCGTCGGAAAGTTGCAGTATATACAGCCGCGGACCTGTCGGCGAGGCCGGCGAGGCTATCTGCTCCCACGGGCGCCGCTCTTCGGGCGGGAAAGCGTCGAGATACAACGCTCTGGCGGCCGCCATGTGTCCGGCAGCCGCAGGAATGAGTCGAATCGGTGTCATGAATGTTTTCCGGTAAGAATATTACGTATGTCGTGAAGCTTGGTGAGAGCTTCGAGCGGCGTGAGGTTGTTAATGTCGACGCCGAGAAGCTCGTCGCGCACCTGGCTCAGCACAGGATCGTCGAGCTGAAAAAACGACAGCTGCATTCCGGCCACAGTCTCGCGGCCCGGAGCCTCGATGCGTGCCTTTCCGCGGCTTTTGGGACCGCCGTCGCCGCTCTCGCCGGCCGCTTTCTCGAGCTGCGCAAGCACGGCGTCGGCACGGCTCACTATCGACGAGGGCATGCCGGCAAGCTTGGCCACATGTATGCCGAAGCTGTGTTCGCTGCCGCCGCGGGCGAGTTTGCGCAGAAACACCACCTTGCCGTCGATTTCCTTCACCGACACATTGTAGTTCACAATGCGCGGATAGGAACTTTCCATATCGTTCAGCTCGTGGTAGTGGGTGGCGAAAAGAGTCTTGGGGTGCAGTGTGCCGTAGTCGTGTATATGCTCCACGATGGCCCAGGCTATGGAGATGCCGTCGTAGGTGGATGTGCCGCGGCCAAGCTCGTCGAAGAGTATGAGCGAGCGGCGGCTCATATTGTTCATTATCGAAGCCGCCTCGTTCATCTCGACCATGAATGTCGATTCGCCGAGCGATATGTTGTCGCTGGCGCCGACTCGGGTGAATATCTTGTCGACCGTACCGATGCGGGCACTCGAGGCGGCCACGAAGCAGCCTATCTGCGCCATTATGACATTGAGCGCCGTCTGCCTCAGCAGCGCCGATTTACCCGACATGTTCGGGCCGGTGATCATCATTATCTGCGTGCCTTCGTTCGAAAGCTCAACGCTGTTGCTGATATACGGCTCGCCCGGCGGGAGCTGACGCTCTATCACCGGATGACGTGCATCGGTGAGCACCAGGTCGAGCGAGTCGTCGACCACCGGACGGTTGTAGCGGTTCTCCATCGACACGCGGGTGAAGGCGCAGAGCACGTCGAGGCGTGCCAGCAGGGAGGCGTCGAGCTTCAGCGACGCTATATAGCGCGAGGTAGCGCTGACAAGATGCGAGTACAGACGCGCCTGTATGGCCTCTATTTTTTCCTGGGCACCGAGTATCTGCTCCTCGTATTCCTTCAGTTCGGGGGTTATGTAGCGCTCGGCATTGACAAGGGTCTGCTTGCGTATCCACGAGTCGGGCACCTTGCTTTTGTGGGTGTTGGTAACCTCTATATAATAGCCGAACACATTGTTGTAGCCGATTTTGAGCGAGGGGATAGACGTAGCTTCTATCTCGCGGGCCTGCAGCCGGGCGAGATAGTCGCGTCCCTGGTAAGCCACCTCGCGCAGATGGTCGAGTTCGTCGTCGACACCGCTGCTTATGATATCGCCGCGGCCGGGAGCGCCGGCAGGCTCCTCGTTGAGCTCACGACGTATGCGTTCGCGGATGGTGTCGCAGGGTGCAAGCTGCTCTCCTATGGCGGCAAGAGGCGCCAGGTCGGAGGCCGAACACAGTTCTTTCAGAGGCACGATGGCGTCGAGAGCATTGCGTATCTGAAGCATCTCGCGCGGCACTATACGCTCGGTGGCCACCTTCGACACCAGGCGTTCGAGATCGCCGATAGCCTTGAGAAGGTCGGTGGTTTCCTCGCGCTGTTCGGGGTGACGGAAGAAATACTCCACCACGTCGAGCCGTTCGTTGATGGCCTTGGGATCCTTCAGCGGCAGCTGAAGCCAGCGGCGGAGCAATCGCGCGCCCATGGGAGTGACAGTGCGGTCTATCACACCGAGCAGACTCTTTCCATCGGGGTCGAGAGGCTCGAAGAGTTCGAGATTGCGTACCGTAAAACGGTCGAGGCGCACATATTTGCCCTCCTCGATGCGCGAAATGGAGGTGATATGGCCGGTACGGGTGTGCTGGGTGAGGTCGAGATAGTGCAGGATAGCGCCGGCAGCCACTATGGCCTCGGGCATGCCGTCGATACCGAAACCCTTGAGCGAGGCAGTGCCGAACTGCTTGCGCAGACGTTCGTTGGCCGCATCGAGAGTATAGAGCCATTCCTCGAGCTCGAAAGTGATATACTGCTGCGAGAACTCGGCGGCACGTTTCTTGTAGCCGCGCTGCACGAGCAGTTCCTTGGGGGCCATGCCGGCCAGAGTCTTGTCTATATAGTCCTGGGTGCCCTCGGCGGCAAGGAATTCGCCCGTACTGATGTCGAGGAACGCCACGCCGCAACGGATCTTGCCGAAATGCACGGCGGCCAGGAAATTGTTCTCGCGCCGCGACAGCACATTGTCGTTCATGGCCACACCGGGAGTAACGAGCTCGGTGATGCCGCGCTTCACCAGTTTTTTGGTGAGCTTGGGGTCTTCGAGCTGCTCGCAGATAGCCACACGCTTGCCCGCGCGGACAAGCTTGGGCAGATAGCTGTCGAGGGCATGATGGGGAAAGCCGGCAAGCTCCACATACTGCGCCGCGCCGTTGGCACGGCGGGTGAGCGTAATGCCAAGTATCTCGGAAGCCTCGATGGCGTCGTCGGAGAATGTTTCATAGAAATCGCCCACGCGGAACAGCAGGATGGCGTCGGGATGCTTCGATTTCATCTCGACGTACTGCTTCATCAGCGGCGTCTCAACTATTTTCTTGGCCATCAGCTCAGTTTTTTCTCCCGTGCCGGGATAGCTATCGATGTGATGGCCTGGAGCACGGCGCCGGCCAAAGTGAATGCGAGCCAGTCGCGGAGCTGATGCGGATTATAGAAGAGAAAGAAAGCCCCGACGCAGAATATTATGGCAGTCCAGCTTTCGATGCGGTGCCAGCGTTTCAGGCGCATGTCCGAGCCTTTGAAGGGCGTGAACAGGCGCACAAGCAGCAGAGCCAGCGCGCCGGCGCTGTACACATAGGGGAAGGCTTCGCGGGCCCACTGCTGCCCCATCAGGAAGAAAGGCACCAGAGTAGCCAGAAAAATCACAAGGAGTGCCAGCGGGGCACCCACAGCGGCCAGGCGAGGCCGCACTATACTATTCTTCATTGTCTGAAATTCGATATTGTGCCAACGGACTTACAGCCGCCATTATTTAAACACATACACATCCTCGGTGGCTTTCTTCATGCCATACTGTTCGCGCACCACCTGCTCCATGAGAGCCGGGTCGGATGCCAGGCGGCGGTTGAGTTCGCGGTAATAGAGCATGGTGTCGCGGTTGGCCTCCAGTTCGGCACGCAGACTGTCGATAGTGCGCTGATGCTCTATGCTCTGCATTACCGAATTATCGCCCGAAAAAAGGATGAAGGCAACCACGGCGAGACACAGCAGCGTCCAGGGCGAGAGAAAACGACGCAGCCATTGCCATGTGGATGAGAGACGTTGATTCATACTGCAAAATTAGCAAATCCCCGCCGAAATCGCAATCACCGGACAAAAAAACGGCCATAATTAACTTATGAGTTATTTTTATGGTCCAAAAATTTGCACATTCCGATTCAGTGCACTAATTTTGCAGCAAACTATTACTACAACTATTATCAAATGAATTCAAAAGTTAATACAAACGACGAGGAGGAAGAACTTTCGATAGTTCCCGTTTTTGAGGATAATTACAATCTTCTAAGCATAAAATTCGGCGATAAGCTGAACGAGTATAACTATGCATTTGACAGGCTGAACGATCTGGACTATCTGCGACAGTTTTTTAAAGAGAATGAGGACTATCTCAGCCGCCCCGCATGGAGCAAGATACCTACCATCGAATCGGCCGTACGGCAGGTGCGCAATGAGGCCATCGAACTTGAAGATCGTCTGGAAGAATATTCGGCAAATGCCACAATGGGGAGAACACCCGACCTGGATAGTTTGTTTCAGTTTTTGGGAGGTTCGGAGTTCGAGGATGTATATGAGCTCGCCCCGATGAAAGCCTACGGGCCCGGACGGCCGTCGATGATACGGATTTACGCCCTGAAACTCCAGCCCAACCGGTATGTCGTGACCGGAGCCGGAATCAAACTGCACGACTCCATCCAGTCATCGCCCGGCATAAAAGACTATGTGCTGCAGGACATCAGGCGCACACGCCAATGGCTGCTTAGCTCAGGAATATTAAATTAAATACATATATACATACAGAGGTCACAGAACCCATGAATTTAGATTTAGACAGACTCAAAGCTCTGGCACAACCACGGGAGAAAATCGCACGCGAAAAAGCGTGCGAACGGCGTAAGAACCGGGGATGGTTGAAAAAATCGCAGGATGTAGCTTTGGCCATCCACTACTATCTGCGCACTAACGGCATGTCGCAGAAACAATTCGCCGAAAAAATGGACGTATCGGCACCATACGTCGCAAAACTTCTCCGAGGCACCGAAAACCTCACCCTCGAGACAATCGACAAAATAGAAGAAGCTCTCGGAACTGAAATCGTCAGCATCAGCAGGCCATATGAAACGATATTGGAATCGCCGTTTCAACCGATATCCAAAACATCGATGGCCGCAAAAAGCCTTACCTATAGTGGCAAAACTGCTTGCGACAACTACGCAAGCATATTTTCATTGAACTATGCAGTATAAATATCGGAAAATAGACCTCGAGCAGTTCGCCGTCCTCGCCGACGGCCCTATTGCCGACGATTCGAGCCTGAATCTGCGCACAGAACTCGGATTCGCCTACGACAAGGAAAACCGCATGCTCGCAAATACCATGACTATTACCGTCAACAACGGCAACGATGTAATAATGAAAGCCGTAATGACAAGTTATTTCGAGATATCGGAAGAAACTGTCGCAGAAGTTACCCGCGAAGACGGCCATATACTGTTCGACCCCATGTCGCTGGTACAGTTCGCCTCACTCAACTACGGCTCGCTCAGAGGCGCGATATACATAAAAGCAGCCGATACCCCCTTGAAGGATCTGGTGATACCGCCGGTATACTTCCACAAGATAATAACCACCGCTTTCGAAGTCGACTGAACTTCAAAGGCCGGTACACACGGCAATGGCGTGTCTGCTTCGGAGCGGGCACGCCATTGATGTGTATTGCGGGGAGGGGTCAGTTCTTGACGGTCAGGAGTTTGTTTTTGCGGACGGCCTTGGCCGGCTGACCGTTGAGAGTCACTTTCGGAGCCTGCGACTTATAGCCGAATTTCATGCGGGGCTGCCCGGCGGCATAAAGCTCGAGAGCGTCGCCGCTGTCGTGCGCCACGACATTGAGCTTCGACAGCGAGGAGAAACGGACATCGTCGCCGCGACGCAGCGAGCTGCCGTGGCCGATGAAAATATCGCGGGCATCGGCCGGATTCGTACCTTCGGGATAGCACACGGCAAACATATAGGCGTCGGTGGTCCAGCCGTCGGCCTCTATCCACGAATTCATGTGCATGAGACGGCCGTCGGCAAGCTGATTGATATACAGATCGGTAACGCGGCCCTTATCGGTAACGCGCAGGCCGATCCAGTCCTTGCCCTCGCGACGCTCTATCTGCGGCAGAGTCTTTTGGTCGGGGCTGTCCTTGAGCATGATGGCTGTGACGGCCTTCACACGGTCCACAGTCTGAGGCATGTGGAAACTCCAGTACTCCTCGGTGCCCGAAAGATCCTCGGTCGGGCCCTGATACACTTCCCAGTAAAGGTTCTCGGGATAATCGTGCACATATCCGCTCGGGGCAAGCGGCGCCGGATAGAGCGGACGGATGGCCACCGACGACTGTCCGTTGGTGACGTGCAGATCGAAGCCGCGCTTCACCACCTCGCCGCCCGGATGCCACAGCCATTCGAAGTGGCCCGGCTTGTGACTGCCGAGGTCGTCGACCACAAAAATGACATTGCCGATCCACAGGAAATGGCGGAAGTTGCGGTTGAGCGCATGGCTCATGGGGCCGGTACCGTCGGCGAGCACATACTTTATGTCGCCGCCGTCTACAAGGCCGCTCACCGAGCCGGGCAGCATCGTGCCGTGGTACTGCTGAAATGTGGGCTGACCCTCGCCGTCGAAGCGCACCACATTGTGAGCCTCGCTCTGGAAAAAATACTTGCGGTATTCGGGCTTGCCGTAGGAGCAGTTGCCCGCATCCTTGATTATATCCACTCCCTTATAGAAGAGGATGAGCGAGTTGGCATCGGCATGGCTGTGATTCCACGTGGCGCCGCTCTTCACGGCGAGCATGGTGGCGTCGGGCTCCCAGCTGTCGCGCATGGTAGCCCATCCGAAGTCGGACCACAGGTGCGACTTCGGCAGCCCGGGGGTCGCCGGAGCCCTTTTGCCGCGCGGAGTATAGAGAAAGCCCATGGGGAAGTGCAGCGGGAAGCCCTCGCGGTGCTGTCCGGGTTCGAGCTGTTCGAGATACCACAGTGTGGCGGGGTCTTCGGCGCCCATGGCATAGGCCAGCAGCATTGAGCTTTCGCCGGTCACATTCTTGTGGCTGTCGCCGAAATTAATGCTGTAGAGCATGCCGGTGCGCGGATAGGCCACGTGGCTGAAGAACGATGCGAGCTGCTCCATCTGCGGGATATCCTCGAGCTTGGCGCCGGGGTGGCTGTTGAGCCACGCCATGCGCAGGAGCAGCGCCTCGGTTATGCCGAAGCTTGCATAGTTGATGCTCTCGTACATGCCGCCGTCGCGGTCGAACGTACGGGGCTTGCTCTGTATGACATCGCCGGCGAAATCGAACCATTCGGGCAAAGCCTCTACGGCAGCCTCGGCTGCAACGGCGGCCTCGGGCACCTCATTGCCTATGGCCATGCCCAGAATGGCGCCCATGCTCACGCACGAGGTCCACCAGTTGTGGCCCATGGAGTTGAGCGAGTGTATGCGTGTCGGCTCGCTTATCCAGTCGCCGAGCAGAGGCTCCACAGCCAGATTATAGAGTCCGCGGGCTATGGAGGAGCGCTCGGCCGGTGTCATGTCGGCATAGACGGCGTCGTAGGCCAGTGCGAGCTGAAACGCGCGGTGAGCCATCTGCAGCTCGCTTCGCCATGCCGGCGTGCGCGCCATCATCTCGCTGTTGGCCCAGCTCTTCACCTTGGCGGTCTTGCCGAGAACCTCGCGTATTTTATCGGAATACTTCCTGTCGCCCGTCATCTGATAGGCCAGGGCGGGATATTCGAGTTTGCGGACATCGCCCTTCTGAAGCTGGGCATCGGCCTCGGCAAGGATTTTCTGCCATGCGGCGGCCATTGCCGTGTCGGTGGAGATTGCCTTTTTGGCCGCCTCGACACGCGTGGGCGTAAAGAGCAGCGACGGATGCTTTATGGCAGCGCAGGCACTCAGCGCAAGCACTGCAGCGGCGGTGAGAGTCAGAAAGAACCGTTTCATTTGAATACTATGTTTTCGGTGTGTTCGCCGATATATATGCGGGCCATGTCGCCGGTTTTGTACCATCCGGGCTTACCGGGCATATTATCGCTGATTTTCACACCGTTGATGGTGAGGTTTTCGAAAGTGATGCCGCATACCTTGCGGCTGTCGTCGTAGCCGGAAATGATGGAAAGCTCGCTGTTGCGGCCACGGTAGTCGATGTCTCTGAACAGCACGTTCTCCACCACCGTGCCGGGTGCGGCGCAGTACTTTTTATTGAAGAATATGCGGATGTTAAAGAGCTGACCCTGACGGAAATCCTCCACCCGGATATTATCGAACACGATATCGCGCACCACATTGTTGTCGCCGCAGCTTATGCCGAAGCAGCCCTGATAGTCGAGTTGCCGCTCCGCATGGTCGAGAATATCGATATTGCGGTAGAGAAGATTCTGAATCGTATCGGCGGGAGCGTCGGGTCCTATCTCGGTGGCGACGCCGTGCAGGCCTATCATTATCGGATGCGCCACGTCGGCCCACAGAGTCGAATTCTCCATGACTATATTCCGGCAACCGCCCACAAAACCCTTGCGGGTGGCATAGACAGTGTTGCAGTCGTCGCTGTTGCGGCAGAACACGCGGTCGTAATGCACATTGTCGCTGGCAAACACATTCATGCCGTCGCCCCAGCCATAGTAGCTGATAGCCTTGACGTTGGTAACCGTAACCGAATCGCTGCCGCCGACAGGAAGCTGAGTCATGACAAGACCTTCGGCATCGATATTGCGCGAACGGTTGACATGTATACCCGCACCGCGGCCCTTGGGGTGAACCTCGCCGCGGCCGTAGAAACGTACGTCGTTCACGCCCTCGGCGATGAAACTGCCGTAGACGCGCGCACCGCCGTCGACATACACGGTCTGCCCCGACTCCACGCGCAGCGTATCGCCGGGCAACTGATGCACGCCGGGGCCGTAATAAAGCAGTTTAGAGCCTTTACGGCCTGCTTTCTTTATCTCTTTGGCTGTAGGACGGTGAGTGTCGAGCGGGTTGGCGAAGAGATGCAGATTATGGAAAATGTCGCCGTTGACCTCTACCGACAGATTCGACGGCTGCGACAGTGTGAAGGTGAGGGTCTCGCCGCTCACCTGAGGCATGATCTTATAGGAAAGAGGCCGCACGCGGGCGCTGTCGACAGCTCCCTTATTGTACGTCACCGACACCTCGACAGTGCCGTCGAAATCGAAATAGGCCATCGAGGCCGTCTCTACGCAGTGCTTCGTGCCCCGCACCTCGTCGACCTTCACAGGATATACGGCCACAGGCAGCCATTCTCCCCCGCCCTGCCGCACGGCGACGGTGAAATCGGCAAGAGTCTCGACGCCATCGCCTGCCGGATAGGTGACCACGGTGGCGGCCGCGCTCATGGCGGCGCTAAGAGCAAGTATAGATGCAATGGTGTGTTTCATTGATCGGGTTATAGAAACGGCTCCCGACGCACGTGGGGCCCGGGAGCCGTAAAGTTAGCGAATATTTTTCAATTACTCGGCGCGGTGATGCATAAGAGTCGAGAAGCCAAGCTGATCGAAGCCGCCCGAGTTGCCGCCGTAGTGGCCGCCACCGCCGTCGGGGCGGAAGAGGTCGGCCATTTCCTGAATGTAGGTGGCCTTGACGCCGTGCGACTTGCAGTAGCCGGCCCAGATGTCCCATCCGGGGCGCACCGTGCCGCGGCCGGCAGCCGATATGGCTGTCATGGTGCCGCCGTTGTAGGTGTACTCCTTGAAGGGAAGGGTGTTCTCGGCATATTTGAACGAAGCGCTGGTGAGCGAACCGGTGTCGTAGTTGCTGCCGATTTCGGGGCGCACCATGTTGTATTTGGCCACATACTGGGCGAACGCAATGGCGCGGTGGTTCTCGAACGCGAAGAGGTCCTCGCCGATATTGAGCGCCATCTGGCAGAATGTGCCCACCATTACGGCGCAGAGGGTGTTGTGACCCTGGTCGCGGCCGGCTTCGTTGCCCTGTGCAAGCATCTCGCCTGTGCCCGAGGGGTCTTCCTCCATGGTGATAACGCCCTTGCGCATTATGCAGCCGGGGCCTTCGCCCTGCTTGAAGTGGAGGATAGCCTCGTTGATCATGTCCTGGTCGTCGGCCACGATGCCTATCGACAGAAGAGCTGTCATCGATGCCAGGTCCCAGTTCATCCACCAGTGGTCGGTGTTGTTCATGGCTATGAAACGCGAGCAGAAGGGTGCGAAATAGGTCTTGAGCCATGCTACAGCCTTGGTGAACTCCTCGGTGGAACCCCAGTTGTTGTAGTTGCGCACCAGTTCGACGGCGCAGGCAATCTGGTGTATCTGGAACATGATCAGATACTCGTTGGAGTCGATCACATCGTCTTTCCACTTATTGCGGCCCAGGAGGATGCCCTGGTTGACCTCGGCCCAGTCCTTGATTATCTGGATAGCGGTCTCGGCAGCCTGGTTGTCGTCGGAAAGACGCCATTTGAGGCCGAGCTGATATGCGGCCGCGCAGTCGCGGAAGAAATTGGTGTAGTTATTGTGGATACCGGGATAGAACTCGTCGCGCAGGCCGGCGTCATCCCATCGGCCGCCGCCGTCGCCCCAGTTGCCGGCATCGAGACGTGCAAGATATTTCACGGGGCTGGCCTTATAGTTGACATTGCAGTATCCGCTGGTGAGCAGTTTCTGGTAAGCATCGCTCCAGGGCTGCTGGCCCAGATGCGCGCGGGTATAGGCTATATCCTCGTCGGAGTGAAGCAGACCCTGATGCCTGATGGTGTAGACCTTGGCATCGTAGGTGGGCAGAGGACGCTCCCAGCTGTCGATGTCGGTGAAACCGTCCTCGATCTCGCAGCATGCGCTTGCACCGAGCATAGCCACACCGGCCATTATTATCGAAAAAAACTTTTTCATTTTCTGTGTGATTGTGTAGTTTGTGTTGAAAGAGTATTAAGTTGAAAAGAGTTAAGATAATGGTTTCTTCACGATAAGGTTTCCGGAGAAACCATTATCTTAACTTTATTGACTTTTTCGACTTAAATAAACTTATTATTCGCCGCGGGCAACCTGTTCGCGTGCAAACTCCTGGGCGTCGGCTTCGGTCTTGAAGGTGCGGAGCCAGTATACCTCATAGTAGGGTTTGTCCACCGAGATGGCGTCGTAGGGGATATCGGCTATCTTCACCTGGAACACACGGAAGAGAAGCTGCGAGGCATTCACATAGTTGGGACGTGTGGCAAGGTTGTAGATGAGCAGCTGTGTGCCGTCGCCGAGATCGATACCGTTCTTCGGGTTGGGGTTGGAGGCGTTGCCGAGATTGATGTCGACGAAGTCGCCGGTCGAGTTGCCGCCGTTGATCTTGGTCATGCGCAGGGCGAATACGGGATAGTCCTTAATGCGCATTTCGAAAGGATTATTGGCCGAGCAGTCGATCTTGATGTCGCGGCGCCACTTGCCGCCGGGAGCCGGAGGATTGATTGTCAGGCGCCATTTGCCGTCGATGATTTCGGGTTTCTCGTTATTGGAGATCCAGCCGGGATAGCCGGTCTCGGCATCCCATACGTAGAAACCGGGTTCTACTGTTATCTGTACGTTGGCGCTCGCACCGTTTTCGGCGCAGGTAGCGGTGATGTTGCAGGTACCGAAGCCGTGAGGTGTCACGGTGCCGCGGTGAACGGTAGCGATGGCCTCGTTGTCGGACGACCATACGACAGAGCCGACGGTAGCGCCTGTGGGCTCGTAGGTAGCCTCGAGGTTGAATGCGCCGTAGCTTATGCATACCGGACCGTCGAGAGGCTTGATGGAAATGCCGGTGGCGGCGATGTATTTGTTGATGGTGAAGGCATATTCGCCGCGCACACCGCCGCGGTCGGTCGATGTGGCGTAGATTTTGGCTTCGCCTTCCTTGACGCAGAGCACCTTGCCGGTCTGGTCGACGGTGGCGATGCTTTCGTCGGCGCTGCTCCATACAAGACGCTTGTCGGTTGCATCTTCAGGACCGACGGTGGCGGCGAGCTGAAGTTCGTCGGTCACATAGATAAGACCGTCCTCACCGGCGGGGGTGGTGTTGGTGATATCGATGCTGCTCACTTTGATGAGCTCGGGAATGACGTTGACACGCACCGAGGCGTTGGCGTTGTACACCTGGAATCCGAGCGGGGTCTGGGCCGAGATGATGGCGGTGCCGACGCTGACGGCACGGATGGTACCGTTCTGATCGACGGTGGCCACGGCCTCGTTGTCCGACGAGAATACTACGGTCGGATCGTCGACCTCGGCAGGACCGTATGTGTAGGATATGGTAGTGTCCATACCCACGGGCAGAGGCAGCTCCTCGGTGAGGTCGAAAGTGATGGTTTCGAGCAGTTTGGCCTCCTCTGCGTTGAGGGTCAGCTGCTTGTCGTCGTCGCAGGAGGCAAGAGCGGCCCCGGCAACCAGCATACCCGTCAACAATATATATTTGCTTTTCATAGAAATCTATCTAATTAATAATTAAATCAGAGACATGAACTATCAATTCATAATCCGGACATTATTCCCATCCGGGATTCTGACCGAGATTGGGGTTGAGCTGACGCTGATCGACAGGCAGGGGATGAAGATAGTTCTTCTCGGCCCATACACGTCCGCTCTCGATGATGAGATGGCCTTCGCTGTCGGTGGGAACGCCGGGCTTAGCCCACCGCACCTGCCATTCGCCGGTATGGCGGATGCCGGTGAAGTCCATGGGCATCTCGATTTCGGCTGTTTTCCAGCGACGGAGATCGTCGATGCGGAAACCTTCCTGGAAGAACTCGATGGTGCGTTCGCGGCGTATTTCCTCGCGGATGCTCAGGCCGTTGGCGCTGGCAAAGGCGTTGGTGAGAGCGGGCATTTTCTTGTTCACGCGGCGGCGAACCAGGTTGAGGCTCTTGTTGAGGTCGGCGTCGCTGATCTCATCGTCGCGTTCGTACACGGCCTCGGCATAGGTCAGGAGCACCTCGGCGTAGCGGAGTGCGGGCCAGTCGTAGCTGCCGTTCTTGTCGTCGCCGAGCTGGCGTTCGGTAGCCCACTTCTGGGGGAAGTAACCGCTGCCCCAGTTGGGCAGGAAGTTGGTGTAGGCTGCATGGGCGAGTTCTTCGGCGCTGCCGCTCCAGTCGAGGCGGCTGCCTTTCTCGGAGATGGTCCAGAACGAGTCGCCGGGTCGCATGAGGGTGTAGCGCATGCGGTTGTCGCGGTTCTGCCATTCGCTCTTCACGGTCTCATAGCCCTGGAAAAGCTTCGATTTCTCGATAGGCAGACCGTCCTGGCACAGATACATGTCGGCGAACTTGGAGCTGACATACTGGGCGTTGGCCAGGATTTCGGTGTTGAGGTTGCGGCCTATTACCTTGAGAGTGGGATCGTAGCAGCGCTTGATGATATACTCCTTGTTGGCATCTTTCTGCAGACCGGCGGGGTTGCACTGCACGTTCTCGAGGATGAACATATACTTCTGAGCGGAGTCGCCGAGGATGGCGGGAGCGAAAAGCTCGAATTTGCCCGATTTGATTACCTCGTCGGCGGCGTCGGCGGCTATGCCGCAGAGTTCCTTGCCGCGGGCGGTATTGGAGCGGAATTTCTGCCATGTGCCCTCGAAGAGAGCCACACGGGCCATGAAGGCATAGGCACCTTCGACGCCCACACGGCCTTCGGGAAGGTCGGAGGTCGATTTCATAAGCTCGCAGGCCTTGCGGAGGTCGGCGATGATGAAGTCGGTGACTTCGGAGCGGTCATTGCGTTTGGCGGTCATAAGGGCGTCGTCGACATCGACAGTGTGGTCTACGATGATTACGTCGCCGAACTTCTGCATGAGGTTGAAGTAGTTCCATGCGCGGAAGAAATATGCCTCGCCGATGTACTGCGCGATCTCGGCCTGGTTGGCGTAGCCGGCGGCGTTTTCGAGCAGGAGGTTGCAGCGGCGGATGTTGCTGTAGGCGCCGCTGTAGTCGCCGTCGCCCTGAGGCACGGTGTTGGTACCGTTGGCAAACACGTTGATGCCGCCTTTGTCGCGCACAAGGTCGGAGCGCTTGTCGGCATGGATATTGTCGTAGACGGTGCCGAAGTCGGGTATCCAGTTATAGAAAACGTTGGCGAAACTTTCGAAGTCGCCGGGCTTACCCCACAGATCGGTCTCGGCGAGCTGATCCTGCGGGTTGAGATTGAGGCACGATGCCGACGCAAGAGCCACCAATCCGAAAGCCATATATTTGAATGTCTTTTTCATGAGTTTCTTTCCGAATTAGAAGGTGAGGTTGGCACCGAATGTCCAGGTGCGGTTGAAAGGATAGCGCGACATGTTGCTGACAGTCGAGGCGGCTTCGGGGTCCCATCCGTCGTGGATGTTGGTGTGCTCCCAGAGGTCGGTGCCGGTGATGTAGAAGCGCACGTTGGTCAGCACTTTCTGCTTGTCGATAATCGACTTGGGCATGGTGTAGCCGATGGTGATGTTCTTGAGACGGAGATAGGAACCGTCGTTCACGAGCCAGCTCGAGCACTGGTAGTTATAGCTGTTGATGTCGCCGGTGTTGGTAAGGGTGGGATAGCGGCCGTCGGGGTTCTCGGGGCTCCAGATGTTGCCCACGAAGTGGTTCGACGAGTTCATGTACACGGCGCGCATAGGTATCTGCCAGGGGTCGGCGCTGCCGTTGCCCTGACGGCGGAATACGGTGCGGCGGCCTGCGCCCTGGAAGATGACGTTGATGTCGAAGCCCTTCCATTCGGCGCCGAAGTTGAACGAGAACTGGATCTTGGGGTCGTCGGTACCGAGGTATACATAGTCTTCGGCAGTGAGCTGACCGTCCTTATTGACGTCCTCGAACATGTTGTCGCCCACACGGAGGAGACGGATATTGCCCACCTGCGAGGTCTCCTGGTAGCGTTCCTTGTATTTCTCGAGCTGTTCCTCGTTCTGTATCTTGCCGCAGTAGCGCAGACCGAAGATAGAGCGCAGAGGATAGCCCTCGCGGTCGGAGCGCATGCCGTTCTGGATAACGCCGCTGCCGCCGCGGTCCACGAGCTTGTTGTCGGCATAGGTGAATGTGCCGCCTACGTGGTAGGAAACGTCGCCGATGCGGTCGTTCCAGTTCACCTGGCCTTCGTAGCCCCACGATTTGAATTTACCCTTGTTGCCTGTAGGAGCGGTGTCGCCGAGGATGGCGGGATATGTGACGCCGATGAGCATGTTGTTGGTGTGCTTCCAGAATGCTTCGACAGTACCGCGCAGACGGCTGTTGAAGAAGCCGAAGTCGAGGGCGACGTTGTAGTTGTGGATGCGTTCCCATGTACGGTCGGTCGACACGAGTTTGCCGTTGGTGTTGATGGTGCCTACGAGCGAGCCTCCGATGAGGTTGCCGCCGGTAGAGCTCATGTTGTAGAGGAGGTTGCCGTCGTAGCGGTCGATACCGCTCTGGTTGCCCACATTACCGTAGGATGCGCGGAGCTTGAGCTCGTTGACCCACTGGCGGGCGCCCTGCATGAAGGTTTCCTCGGTGATGCGCCAGCCTATCGACGTACCCCAGAAGAATGCCCAGCGGTTTTCGGGACGGAACTTGGAGCTGCCGTCGTAGCGGGCCTGGGCCTCGATCATGTATTTGCTGTTGTAGTCGTAGTTGGCACGGCCGTAGTACGACATGATAGCTTCTTCCCACTTGCCGACGCTGTTGAGGGTTATTTCACCCACGCCGTTGGGCACGTTGAGCGAGGGCTGGATGTCGAGGGTGTTGACACCGAAGCCGTCGTACTGCTTGAGGTTGTACTGCAGACCGGCCATGAGGGTCATGTTGTGGGCGTTGTTGAAGGTCGTGTCGTAGTTGAGGTAACCCTGTACCGAGTAGAAGTCGGTCTGGTTGCTCGTCTTGCGATAGTAGGTGTCCTTCTGGAGGGGGAAAGTCACCTCGGGTGTGTTGTCGTACTGGAAGAACTCGATGGGCTCGGTCTTGATGTCGCGCACGGCCTCGGAGTGGTTGAAACCGAGAACGGCGTTTGCCGTGAAGCCCTTGAGGATTTCATAGCGGAGTGTCTCGCTGATATTGATGGCGTTGACCTTGAGTTTGTTGTCGCCGCCGAGCTCGCAGAGCCAGTTGGGGGTGCGCCAGTCGCGGCCCCATGCGTAGGGCTTGCCGTCGATGGTCGATGTAGGATAGCCCGGCTGTGTGGCGTTGACGGTAAGAGCCGATCCGATCTGTGTGGGAGCCACCTGGTCCTGGCGGTTGAAGGCTATGACGCTCTGGAGGGTGAAGTTTTCGGCCAGCTGCATGCCGTTGTTGAGGCGGAGGTTGATACGCTGGTTGTGGTTATTGCCCCATTTGAGGTTCGAGTCATCGTACATGTAGCCCAGCGAGAAGCGGTAAGTGTTCTTTTCAGTGCCGCCGCTCACCGATACTTCGTGCTGTGTGCTCCATGAGTCGCCCCACATCACATCCTGCCAGTCGGTGTCGAAGAACACCATATCGTCGACATTGGCCATGTTGAGGGGATTGCCGTTGATCCACTTGCCTTTGTACTCCTTGGCGAGCTGTGCGTAGCGGATCCATACGTCGCTCTCGGGCTGGCCGTCGTTGCGGCGTGCCATCAGCACGGCGTCTGCCCATTCGTCGAGACTCATGAGCTCGGCCGACAGACCGATATGCTTGTATGTGAACGAACCGTTGTAGTCCACTTTCACCTTGCCGGCCTTGGCGCTCTTGGTGGTGATAAGCACAACGCCGCCGGCAGCCTTGCTACCGTAGATAGAGGCCGACGAATCCTTGAGGAAGTTCATCGTCTCGATATCGGAGGGGTTGATGAGTCGCAGATCGTTGATGCTCTCGTATTCGACGCCGTCTATGATTACAAGAGGTGTGGCGGTATTGGCCGACACGGCGCCGCGCAGGGTCATGTTCCAGCTTTCGTCGCCGGGGGCGGTAGAATTACGAGTGATGATAACACCGGGCACCTGGCCCTGGATAGCCTGCATAGGGCTGGAGAGTGTGCCTTTGTTTTCGAGGGCTTTCTCGTCGACAACGGCTACCGAACCTGTCATGGTGGCTTTCTTCTGCACGCCATAACCCACTACCACCACTTCGTCGAGTACAGATGTGTTCTCTTCCATGGTGATAACCAGAGGAGTATCGCCCACGCGCACTTCCTGTTCCTTGAAGCCCACGTAGTTAATGACAAGGATGTCGCCTTTCTTGGCTTTGATACTGAAGCGTCCGTCGATGTCGCAGACAGCGCCTGAGTTTGGAACTCCCTTCACGGTCACGGAAGCGCCGATGAGAGGTTCGCCCTGTGCATCGAACACCTCGCCGGTGACAGTATGGGTGCCAGCCTGCGTCTTAGCCTGAGGCAGCGGCTCGGCCACTGCGCCCGGACCGCCTGCAAGCAGCGATGCGGCTACCAGTCCTATGAGGAAGGCTCCGCGCCACGGCAAGATTGCATTAAATCTGATTCGCATGTTTTTAATGATATGATTGATTTGTTTTTAGGATTATTCGGTTTTAGGAGTCTGCACGGTCATATGGCCTCGGCCATGTAGGTGCGCACATCGCGACGACCCATCCTGAGGTGATTTTCGACGGTACGGAAAGAGAGCGACAGCTCGCCCGCGATATCGTCGACACTCTTGTTGTCGTAGCGACTCATGATATAGATTATACGACGCTGCGGGGGCAGACACTCAACCCGTTTTTTCTCGAGGCGGGCGATATCGCGTGCCATCACGGCCGATTCGCCGCTCCAGTCGGCCTCGCCCGAAAAACCGCGTAGTTCCTCGACGGCGGCACGGCTGCGGTAGAGGCGCCGCAGATAGTCGTTGACAAGATTGGATGCCACAGTATATATAAGGGAAAGAATGCTGTCCTCCGACAGAGCCTTGTCGTATTCGAGCAGACGAAGCCATACATCCTGCGCCAGATTCTCGGCATCTTCCTCGCAGTTGATTCGCGAGGCGATAAATCCGAGTACGCGCCGGTAGTGGTCCACATAGCTGCGGGTGAGTAAATCGTGTCGGGTGTCGCTGTTTTTCATTTTCTCAAGTATTAGATTTTGAGTGTGCGTTCGGGCGGACGGTGCCGCCGTGTTTTCTTGTTCACATTGCAAAATTATCGATAGTCAATAGCCCGGAAAAGTTTTTTTCAGGCTTAAACATCTCTGACCATTATTTTGGACAAAGAGTGCGACAACGCGCTATGACTAAGATGCTTAAGAATTTGAGATTCGGAGTATCACAAGAATTTGAGACTCGAAACGACTGCTTGAAAGTGAATCATAAAGGCTCCGCCGGCTACGACTTGAGGTCGCGCAGATACTCGGCCGGAGTGCATCCGGTAATAGATTTGAAGTGTCGGAAAAACGATGCGCGCGACGAAAAACCGCACTGCTCGGCGAGCGCCGACAGTGTGTAGCGCGAGGTGTCGACCACTTCGACAAGCCGCTTGAATTCGTCGACACGATATTCGTTCACATAATCATAGAAACTTTTTTCGAGGTGCTGATTGAAGACATAGCTCAGGTCGTGGCTGCTGCAGCCCACAAGCGAGGCGAGGTCGGAACTCTTGAGGTCGGTGTTGGTATATGGTTTTTCTTTTCTCATCACCGCATCGAGCACCTTGAGAATGCGGCGGCACTCCTCGGCACTGAGGCGCGTGGTGCGGTAGCGGTTTTTCTTCTTTTCCTCCTCGGCCATAAAAGCGCTCTGCACAAGCGAGGCAGCCTCGGCCTTGAGGCTTTCGAGCATGCGGCGGTGCTGCTGGTGGCGGTGCATGTACCATGCTACAAGGGCCACACAGATCACCGTCATGGCTATAAGGGCCCACACGGTCCAGTTGATGCGCACTCCGCGGTTGATGGTGATGGCTGTCTCGCTCTTTTCGTCGCCGGGCATGCGCAGCCGCAGTATGGAGCGGCCCGTCGGCACCGAGAAATATGTAATGGGGCTGCCGCCTCCGCTCAGATGCCAGCTGTCGTCGAAGCCGTCGAGGCGATATTCCACATGTGTATAGCGCGGATCGGCATAGGCGAGGTCGCTCCAGTTGACGGTAAGACCGCTCTCGCCGTCGCTGAGATTGAGTATGGTCTCGCCCTTGGAGCGCACCAGGCGCCCGGCGGCACTGCGGCCGTTGACCATAACGTCGGTAATACCCGGACGCCGGTCGAGTTCGTCGAGACTGCGCCGGAAGCGGCTTCGCTCGAGCTTCACAAGGCCCGAGTTATTGCCCATCCACAGATTTCCCTCGCTGTCGACCACCGGCGGACAGAGCGTGAACACCATGTCGGGCAGACCGTCGGCATTGGTGAAATAGTGGCGCCGGCCGTTGCCGCCTATGAGGATGAGGCCTTTCTCGGTGCCGAACCATTTGTTGCCGTCCACATCCTCGGTGATAAAAGTGGTGGCCGCCACCATGTCGGGACTCTCCAGGTCGATGAAACCGAACTGTGTAAGCTCCATATTGCTGCAGAACACCTTGCCGCGGTCGGGCGCGAAATACAGTTTGCCGGTGCTGTCCTCGAATACATCGCGTATCTTCATGCGGTTGACAAAGCCTTCGGGGAAGCGGTCGGAATGCATGGTGCGGCCGTTCCACACGGCCATACCGTTCTCTGTGCACATCCAGCCGCGGCCGGCGCTGTCGAAATATATGTCGTACACATTGCCCGAAGGCAGCTGAGAGTTGTCGGAAGTGAAGTGCGACACCATACGGCCGTCGGCGAAACGGAACACGCCGTCCGATGTGCCCACCCACCGCTCGCCGTTAGCATCGACTGCCACGGCGAATATAGTCCCGGTGACGAAGGGGTCGGCCGTACCGCCCTCGAAGTCGGCAAGCGAGAGGGTGGCGGGGTCGAACACATACATGCCGCCGTTGTAGGTACCGATGTAGAAGCGGCCGTCGACCGGAGTGATGCAGAATATGATGTTCGAACGCAGCCGCGGACTGCGGAAAGATATAGAGCGGCCTTTTTCCTCGTCGATATAGTACAGTCCCTCGCGGGTGCCTATAAGTTTGCGAGGCCCGTCGACACTCACGGCGCGCACGGCCGTCGACCGTGTGTCGATATGGCCCGGAAAAGAGTACACGTCGAAAATATCGTCGTAGAATGGCGTATAGTCGGCTCCGCTCTGGTAGTAGCCCATCCAGAAGAGGCCGCGCTCGTCGACAAGCATGGAATAGATCGATTTCGACCGTATGTGCCGCGAGCTGAATACCGGCTCGGCGCCGTCATTGTCGAGGCGGAACACTCCTTCGCCGTCGGTCGACACATAGATCGACTGCGGGCGCGAGGGGTCGACGCACAGCGCCGTCACCAGATCGTTGCCCACACGCGGTATTTTGGTAAAAGTCCGTGAAGCGATGTCGTACACTATCACCCCCGAGCCGTAGCTGCCGAGATAGAGCTTGTCGCCAAGGTCGATGATACTTTTCACCGGGCCGTCGGTGTCAATGGGTATCGACGAGAGGGTGCCGTCGGCAAGGTTGAGGCGATGAAGGGTGTGCTGGGTGGTCATCCACAGGGCGTTGCCCGAGGCAAAGGCAAGAGCCGTCACCTCGTTGTCGCTGAAAAGGACGTCGCGGTGTATCAGTTTCTGCTCTACCTTGCCCGTAAGCACATCGTAGATGAAAAGTCCCTGCGCCGTACCGGCATAGAGCTTGCTGGCGCGGTCGTGTACCATGGCGTAGACGCGGAAATTGATGCACTCCGGCAGCACAGGCACGAGCGAGCCTCCGTCGGCAGCCTCGAACAGGCCGCTGTAGCTGCCTATGAACACGCGGCCGTCGTTGCCCTCGGTGATGGCGGTGATGCGCCGCGGAGGGCCGTCGGTCTCGGGAAAGGTATAGTTGACCATATTATTGCCGTCGAAACGGTCGACGCCAACACCGGTTCCGAGCCATACGAAACCGCGGGAATCCTTGAAAATAACATTTACCAGCTGATCGCTGAGACCATTGTCGGTAGTCAGCGGGCGAAATTCGCGGTCGTTGACATTACGGCCAACCGCACGGCCTGCCGTCGACTGTGCGCTGCACACCCCCGAATAGAACAAGATAATGGCGAGAAGTGTGGAGGCATATCGCACGGACGCCGCAATCAATGCAGTAAGTGATAATGTGTTGCGTTTCATGGTTTATGAGTGCAAAAATAGTGAAAAGCACTAAAATGCACGCAAAAACCATGAATTTTTAACAAATTCGGGCCTTGAACCCGCGTTCGGCAAGCAGACGCAGCACATCCTGCCGGCGGTCGCCCTGAATGAGTATTTCGCCGCCGCGCGACGAGCCGCCGCAGCCCAGCGAGCGCTTCAGGGCGGCGGCTATGCTGTCGACTTCGTCGTCGGGCAGCGTGAAGCCGCATATTATGGTGGCGCACTTGCCGGCGCGCCCTTTTTTCTCGAGCACTATGTCGAGGCGGCCCTGCGCGGGTGTGGCGGCAGCCTCCGCCGGCATTTCGGGTTCGGGTTCCGGATCGGGCTCACCCATGGTGCCGCGCAGAGCGGCCAGGCTGTCGCGCCAGTCGTTATTCTTCATAGTATAGCGAATCTTCATCGGCAGGCGCGCTGTGCGATGCCTCGTTTATATTCACCAGCAGCAACAGGCGTGCGCGGTCTTCATTGTTCATGGCCCTTATGTATAGGGCGGTCGAGTCGCTGTCGCGGGTGAAAGCGGCCCGCACGCAGCGGGCTGCGAAAGCGGTGTTGACTTCCGAGTCGCCAGCAGTCTCGCCGAGGTTCATCAGAGCCAGCGACAGGCGGCACAGATCCCACGTGTCGAGAGAGCCGAACTTCGAGCCTATCACCAGACTGTCGGCCATGGCCTGGGCAGCGGCATAGCGGCCCTGTCCGAAGGCTTCCTCGACACGGTCGAGTTCCGACATCGGTGTGACGGGGGTGCGCGAACATGCCGACGAGGCACACAATGCCGCCACTACCGCTATCGCATACAAGAGATTCTTCATTCAGAAGGTGGTGTTTTTGTTTCGGAGGCCGGCTCGGTAATGATTTCATCGAGGCTCTGGCCTTCGGCATTCTGCCAGTCGGCTTCTCCGGGCTCCGAGGCGCCGGCTTCGTCGATGGCATACTGCTGTTCTACATTATCTCCCGCAGGAGTGTCTACATGGGTGTTGTTGTCGAACCAGCCGATATAGTAGATTACGGCAACAGCAACGATTGCCACGAAAATGGCCAGTATGAGCCATTTCCACGTTCCGTTCGATTTTTTGTCAGGTTTAGCCATAGCGATGGTGTTTTAACTTTATTTTAAAACACCCGCCGGTGCTAAATGTTTTCGACCTTCTCCACGAAATCGAACATGAGCAGGGCAGCCTGTGCGGCCTCGGCACCCTTGTTGCCGAGCTTGCCTCCGGCGCGGTCGAGGGCATCCTGCTCGGTGTCGACGGTAAGCACGCCGAAAACCACCGGTATGTCGCACTCGCTGTTGAGGTGGGTTATGCCCTGGGTCACACTCTGGCACACATAGTCGAAGTGGGGTGTGCCGCCACGGATTACGCAACCCAGCACCACAACGGCGTCGTAGAGGCCGCTATCGATAAGCTTCGACGAGGCAAAGGTGAGTTCCACTGCACCGGGAACCTCGAACACATCGACCATGTCGCTGTCGAGGGCGCCTTTGAACACGTCGAGAGCACCGGCCAGAAGAGCCTCGGTGATATGGCTGTTCCAGAGTGTGCGCACCACGGCCACACGCATGTCGCGGGCCCGCTGGAACGGTGTGAGAGGAGCGTTATTCGAAGAAGACATTTTTCGGATATTATGAATTAGGAATTATGGATTAGGAATTAGAAATTGCTTTTTGTCACAGCCGGGCAGCTTCAGCTGCCACCCGGTCAGAATCCGAGATAAGGGAAGCGGATATTTTTAGCGGCGGCATTGGCGCATATGGCGGCACGGCCGAGCACCTCCTCGCGCAGTGCCGCGCCCGGCGCGTCGAGGTCGGCCACGGTGTAGCCGCGGGTGGCTATCACATCGGCCACACCGGCAACCACACCCGCGTTCCATATCATGCCCTCGCATGTGGTCTCGGGTATTTCCACCGAGCTCATCTCCTTGCCGCTGTAGTAGCTTATGCGGCGGCAGGCAGGCTCCACGGCGATGAGCGAACGGCAGTAGAAGTCGATATGATCGTGGTAGCAGCTCTCCGAACTGTCGGCGCCGAATATCAGCGCCAGATCGTTGGCGCGGGCTATCACCACATTTGCCATCTCGAGATTCTCGAGAATCTGAGGCATCACGCGGGTAATGCGCGGTTCGAGCTGCGGCAGGAAGCCGGGCAAGTACACCATCACCGCCTTGCGCTCGACGGCGTAGGCGAGAAAACGCTGCAGACGTGCCTGCATGCGCTTGTCGATGGCATAGAAACCGCCGTAGACCACGATGTCGTTCTCGTCGATGCGGGGCCATACGATGTCGAAGCATTCGTCGGGGTACGATTCGTAGCGCGTAATGGTTGCCGGATGGCTTTCCGACTCGCCCACAAACACATTGATCGGTGTATGTCCCTCGGTGAAGCGGTCGACGCTGCTCACATCAGCGCCGGCATCGGTAAGGGCCTTCACCACTATGTCGCCAACAGGGTCGGCGGCAGCCTCCGAGGCCATCACCACATTGAATTTATTGCGGGCCAGAATAGCGGCGGCATTGGCCACACGGCCTCCGGGAATAGCTCCGAGAGGCTGCCCCTGAGAGTCGAGCACCATGTAGAGCGACAGCTCGCCTATGCATATTATCTTTTTCATTTTCTTTCTGATGTGGTGAACGGTTAATGGTTAATGGTTAATGGTTAACGGTTAATGATAATAATAGTACCGGCGAGTTAACCCATAACCCATAACCCATAACCCATAACCCATAACCCATAACCCCACGAATCACTTGATTACATCGCCGGGAGTGCGCGACGCTATGCCCAGATAGCCGCCATGGTGACGCTTGGCATAGTCGGCGCGTGTGAAGCCTATTCGGCGCATCACATTCACCACAAGCACATCGCCGATTACGGTCATCATGGTGGTGGAGGTGGTGGGCGTGAGGCCGAGAGGACATACTTCGGGCTTGTCGGCCGTCAGCAGACACACGTCGGCAAGCTCCGCAAGGGGGCTGCCGGGCGTCCCGGTGATCACTATCACGGGTATATCGTCATATAAACCGTGGAGAAGGTCGACAAGTTCGATTATCTCGCGAGTCTTGCCGCTGTTCGATATCAGCAGCACTATATCGTTTTTCTGCACCACACCGAGATCGCCGTGCTGAGCCTCGCTCGGATGGAGGTTCACTGCCGGAGTACCCGTCGATGAGAATGTAGTGGCTATATTCATGGCAATCTGACCGGCCTTGCCCATGCCGGCGGTCACGAGCTTGCCGCCGCGGCGGTGCACGCGTTCCACGATGGCATCGACAGCCGCTGCGTAGGCATCGGTCACCGGTATGGCCATAATTGCTTCACTCTCAGCTTGGAGAATCTCCTGCATCGAGCGCTTTATATCGTCGTTCATTCTTGCGTTTCTGTTAAATTACAATGCAAAAATAACTAAAAAACTACGATACGCAAAATCGGAGTCAAAACCGCCTAAACTCCGCGCATGTTGCGGGGGTGGTGGCTGAGTATTTCCTCGCGCAAGCGGGTGTTGTCCATGTGCAGATATATCTCGGTGGTGCCTATCGACTCATGGCCGAGCATCTGCTGTATGGCGCGCAGGTTAGCTCCGCCCTCGAGCAGATGTGTGGCGAAGCTGTGGCGCAGCGTATGGGGCGAAATGGTGCGCCGCACACCCGCCATGGCGGCGAGATCGCGCACGATATAGAATATCATCACCCTGGTTAGATGGCAGCCCCGGCGGTTGAGAAACACATAGGCTTCCTCGCCGTCCATAGGGTCGGGGCCCGAGGTATCGCGTGTATCCAGGTAGAGACGTGTGTACTCCATGGCCGGCTCCGACATGGGCACCATGCGCTCTTTCGAGCCCTTGCCCTCGACAAGCACGAAGCCTTCGTCGAAATAGAGGCGGCTGCGTTCGAGGGCGCACAGCTCGCTCACACGCAGTCCCGACCCATAGAGCATCTCGATGATGGCACGGTTGCGCACGCCAAGCGGCGCCGACAGATCTATGCAGCCGACCATGGCGTTGATTTCGTCGATACTCAGCACCTCGGGCAGCTTGCGGCCGGGATGCGGCACATCGAGCAGCATGGCCGGATTGTCGGCACGCAGGCCTTCCGCCAACAGAAATTTATAGAAACTCTTGATGCCCGACACCATGCGGGCCTGCGAGCGGGCTGCCACACCAAGCTCGTGGAGCGTATCGAGGAAGCCGCCGAGATCGGTGGACGTGGCCGTATCGGCTGCAAGGCCGACCTGTTCGAGCCACTGGGCCATGCGGTCGTAGTCGGCAAGATAGGCCATGCGGGTATTCTCCGACAGCCCTCTCTCCAACAGCAGATATGCCTCGTATTCTTTCTTCAGATCCATCGCTTTCTCCGACTCCAACGCACCATTATCTTAACTCTATCAACTCAATACTCCATAAACCCGTCCTCAAAAGGAATCAAATCGTCCCCTGCTCCACCCGGCGCGCAATGCGGTCGAGCACGGCGTCGTCCTTGTCTTTGTCGGGCTTGAACTCGCTCTTGAGGCTCACCCCGAAAAGCTTGCCGAAGCCCTGCCAGAATGTGGCGCGGAAAGTACCCAGAAAAGCCTTGACTATATCGTAGCTCGACTGGTGCGTCTCGCGCTGTATGAGCTTGACAAGCACACGCGCCTGCCGGCGCGAAAACTTCTTGAGCACAGGCTTGTACTGCTCGAACAGAGCCTTTTCCATCGATTTGAGATAGTCCTCGCGCTCTTTCTGAGTGGGAAAGGTCTCGATATATTCGTAGGTCTCGACCAGGGTTTCGGCTATGAGCTTGGCATAGGGCAAGGTAAGCTTCACATCGCGCACGGTACGCCAGAAAAATTCCTCCTCCTTGCGGTTCTTGAACTTCATGGGCGGATATACCGTTATCTCGCGCAGATTGATCACAGCCACGGTGTCGCCCTCCTCGTCGACACGCCATTCGAAGCTGCGGTAGGGGTCGCGCACAACGCTCGGAGTGTTCTCGGCGGCTTCGCGCATAGCAGCCACGGCAGCCGCTTCGGCGGCCGCCTTCTTATCGTTGCGGGCAAAGGCATGCTGCACACCCCCAACGACCAAAATCAAGGCTATCAGCGCACGTATTATCATATCATGTAGCTCAACTTTCGCAAGCTCAAGTTGAGGTTTATAAAGTTTAGATAGTTAAAAGAGTTAAGATAATAGTCCTTTTCGAACCATAATCTGACAGGCTTTCTTTCTGTTCCCAACTCCTCAAACTAATATCTTAACTTTTTAAACCATTTACTTTTTCAACTATATTTTTAATTGTGAGCAAGTTGAAAACTTGCGAAACATATATAATAAACGTGCCGGCGACATCTTTATTGCTCACGAATCATAGCGATAATCGGCCAAAAGGACCTGCAACTTTTTACGGGCGAGAAAAATACGGCTCTTCACCGTCCCCAGAGGCAGATTCATGCGCTCGGCAATCTCGGCATATTTGTAGCCGGCTATAAAAAGCGAGAATGGCTCACGGTATTCGGGTGCGAAACCGTCGATAACTCTGTTGATTTCGTGTGTCGACACAGCTCCCTCAGGCGTGTCGAGCCCCGAATCCTGCGAAAGATTGAGCTGATACATATCGTCGGAACGGTCGACCACCACCGACATCCTCATATTCTGACGGTATTTATTGATAAACAGATTGCGCATTATGGTAAACATCCATCCCTTGAAGTTGGTGTTAGCCACATATTTATCCTCGTTATCGAGTGCTTTCAGTGTCGTATCCTGCAGCAGATCGTAAGCATCGTCGCGATTCGAAGTAAGAGAATAAGCGAAGTTGAGCAGGTTGCGTTGCACCGAAAGAAGTTTTGCCTGAAACGTTTGAGTAGCCATATTTTTATAGAGTAGATTTTACAGTAATGGTACTATAATAACACCCCGGGCACCCCTTTTCCCTTTATTTTAAGCATTTTTGAGAAATATTTTGGCGCTTTAGTTTATTTGACTATTTTTGTAAGCACATTCAACCCGAACTCTAATACACAATGAAAACAATCATGGCAGCACTCATAACCGCACTGGCGGCAGTGCCTGCTTTTGCAGCCGGACCCGCCGACACGGCATCCGCTCTGGCCTCGCGCATAGCGCCCTCCATCGCCCGCGACATAGTTTTTGAAACCATCGACTCCCCCGCCGACACATTCGCCGTCTCGGCCCGCGACGGCAAGGTGCTCATCGAAGGCAACAACGCCGGCTCTATGGCCGTGGGCCTCAACAACTATCTACGCCGCCAGCTCGGCGCCAACGTATCGTGGTTCGCCACCGAGCCGGTGCAGGTACCCGACGCCGTAGTGCTTCCCGAGGCTCCATATGGGGCACGCGCTGCCGTGGGCACACGCTTCTTCCTCAACTACTGCACTTTCGGCTATACCATGCCCTACTGGCAGTGGCCCGAATGGGAGCGCTTCATCGACTGGATGGCCCTCAACGGCGTGAACATGCCTCTGGCCATGACAGGCGCCGAGAAAAGCTGGTACGACACCTGGCGCTCGATGGGCCTCTCCGACGAGGAGATTCGCTCGTCATTCACCGGCCCGGGCCATCTGCCATGGCACTGGATGAACAATATCGACTGTTTCCAGGGTCCGCTCAGCCCCGAGTGGCTCGCCGCACAGGAGCAGCTGCAGAAGCGCATCCTCGCCCGCGAGCGCGAGCTGGGCATGACACCAGTGCTCCCCGCCTTCGCAGGGCACGTGCCCGCGGCACTGGCCCGGCACTATCCCCAGGCCGACATCACCGAGCACAGCGTGTGGGGCGAATTTCCGCAGTCCGACCGCTGCTACTTCCTCAGCCCCTCCGACCCTCTCTACGCCGAAATACAGAAACGTTTCATCGACACACAGACAGCCCTCTACGGCACAGACCACATCTACGGCATCGACCCCTTCAACGAGGTCGACTCGCCCGACTGGAGCGAAAACTTCCTCCGCAATGCCTCCAAGGGCATCTTCAACACCCTGCGCGCCGCAGACCCCGAGGCCCGCTGGCTGCAGATGACATGGAACTTCTACTACGACCGCAAACACTGGACCAAACCGCGCATGGAAGCCTTCCTCGACGGCGTCGAGGGCGACAACATGCTGCTGCTCGACTACTTCTGCGACAACGTGGAGATATGGCGCCGAAACGACCGCTACTTCGGCAAGCCATACATATGGTGCTATCTGGGCAACTTCGGCGGCAACACCATGATCAACGGCAACATGCACGACGTCGATAAAAAAATCAGCGCCGTAATGACCGAAGGCGGCGACAACCTCACCGGCCTCGGAGGCACCCTCGAAGGCTTCGACTGCAACCCCGTGATGCACGAATTCATGCTCGCCAAGGCCTGGGCGCCCCACATGAGCGCCAACGAATGGGCCGGCGTGTGGGCACGCTCGCGAGGCGGCGACAAGGCTCCGTCGGTCATCGAAGCATGGCAGCTTATGGCCGACAGCATCTACGTGGGCCGCACCTATGTGGGCAACTCCTGCCTCACCAACGCACGCCCCGCCCTCGACAAGCCCAACGGATCCTACACCTCGCCACGCTACCACTATTCCGACACCAATCTGCTGCATGTACTCGACCTGCTGCTCCAGGCCGAAGGCATCGACGACAACGCCGCCTACCAATTCGACGTGATGAACGTAACCCGCCAGGCGCTCGGCAACGAATTCAACCACTCACGCGACCGCTTCAACCGCGCCTATCTCGCCGGCGACCTGTCCGCCGCCAAAGCCGAGGCCGCACGCATGGCCGACATCATCGCCGACCTCGACGCCCTCATGGCCACCGATCCGCAGTTCTCCCTCGCTCAGTGGATAGCCGACGCCCGCCGCCACGGCACCACACCCGAGGAAGCGGACACCTACGAGAAAAACGCCCGCACACTCCTAACCATCTGGGGCTACCCCGACAAGAAGCTCAACGACTATGCCAACCGCCAGTGGAGCGGCCTCCTGGCGGACTTCTACAGCCAGCGATGGAAAATGTTCACCGACGCCGTTATCGAAGCCATGGAGAAAGGCGTGCCTTTCGACGAGAAAGCCGCCACACAGGCCATCAAACAGTGGGAAGGCACCTGGGCCGCTTCGCGCCGGCCGGTGACACCGCTGTCCGACGGCCGACCCACCAACCTCGCACGCAAATATCGCGCAAAATATCTGCAATAATTTGCAAATACCGCAATTATCGCCTAAATTCGCATACCCGCACATAAAACCGACCCGAAGGTGTACGAATCGTTCTACAGATACCTCGCCGGAGAGGCGGCCCGCTCGCCTCTCACTGTCAAAGCCTACCGCCGCGATATCGAGCAGCTGCGCGAATACCGCCGCACGGCTCTGGGGCTGGGCGAGGCCGATCCGCGCGACACCACTCTGGCCGAACTCCGCATGTGGGTGGCCTCGCTGGCCGCATCGGGCATCTCGACAGTATCGATAGTGCGCAAGATACAGTCGGTGCGCGCTTTCTTCCGCTATCTGTGCCGCCGCCACGGCCTCGCCGTCAATCCGGCCGAGCGGCTGGCCACACCGCGCCTGCCCAAGGATCTGCCCGACTTCCTGCGGCAGGACGAGACCATGGAAATAATCGACAGTCTCGACGCCGGCGCCGACGATTTCACCGAAGCCCGCAACGCACTTATCCTGACCATGTTCTATTCCACCGGCATGCGAGCCGCCGAGCTCATAGGCCTGCGCGATGACGCTGTCGACACCGCACGCGGCGAACTAAAAGTGCTCGGAAAGCGTAATAAGGAAAGAATAATTCCTTTCGGAACTGAATTGAGCACTATGATCGAACACTACCGCACACTGCGCGACGGGCTCCTCCCCGCCGGACCGCCCGAGACATTCTTCGTGCGTCCCGACGGCAGCCCCGTATACTATCAGCTCGTATACCGCACCGTGCACTCGGCCCTCGAAGGCGCACGCGCCACACGGCGATCGCCCCATGTGCTGCGGCACTCCTTCGCCACCGACATGCTCAACAACGGAGCCGACCTCATGGCCGTACAGAAGCTTCTGGGCCATGCGTCGCTCTCCACCACTCAACGATACACTCACCTCTCCTACAAAGAACTACAAAACAATTACAAACTCGCACACCCTCGTGCACAAAAAAAGGAGGATTAACCATGGATGTAAGAATTCAAGCAATCCACTTCGAAATTGCCGACAGGCTCGTTGAATTCATCAACAAGAAAGCCGATAAACTCGCACGCCGATATCCCGACATCACCACTGTCGACGTAACCCTCAAGGTCGTAAAACCCGAAACCGCAATGAACAAGGAAGTGATCGTGAAAGTCACTACCCCGCACGCAGGCGAAGCCGTGGCTACCAAGACCGCCGACTCCTTCGAAGAAGCCTACGATCTATCCATCGAGGCTATCGAACGCCGTCTCGAAAAGAACAAGGAGAAGAAATGAATCTGAAACCCATCGCTTTAGCGGCTGCAGCCTCTCTGGTCGCAGCCGCATCGGCTACGGCCGAGCCATATCGCGTCATCGTGCCCCTTAGTGCCGACGACGAAGGCGCCATGGCACGCCTTATCAACTTCGACACCGGCGCCACCGTCGACAGCGTGCTTGTGACCGACGGAGCGGCTGTCTTCACCGGCGACATCGACGAGCCTATCCTCGCCCGCGTGGTGGTGGAAGGCACACGCCTGCCGGGCTTCGTACTCGAAAGCGGCACCATAGCCCGCAGCAAGGAAGGCGAGTTCTTCGGCACCATGCTCAACGACCAGATGCGTTCCTTCGGGCAGGAAATGAAGACTCTCGCCTACGCATTCCAGCAGGCTCCCTCCGACACCGAGAAGCAGAAAATCTACGACCGCTACAACGCCGCCCTCGACAGCGCCACACGCGAGAACGCCGACAACGTTCTGGGCCTGTTCTACTTCCTCGAAGGCGACGCCTCGCAGCTCGACGCACCCTCGCTTCGCGCCGAGCTCACACGCTACCCCGACTTCGCCAAATCGCAGCGCGTACAGGCCATGCTCGCCAACGCCGAGAAGCGCGAGGCCACAAGCGTGGGACACAAGTTCACCGACTTCGAAGTGACCTACAACGGCAAGACCGAGCGCCTCAGCGACTACGTGGGCAAAGGCAAATACACCCTCGTCGACTTCTGGGCAAGCTGGTGCGGACCGTGCATACGCCAGACCGCCGTACTCAAGGACATCTACAATAAATACAAGGATGCCAACCTCGAAGTGCTCGGCGTGGCCGTGTGGGACAAACCCGACGACACCCTCCGCGCCATAGAGCAGCACGAGCTTCCGTGGCACTGCATCATCGACGCCCAGACCATCCCCACCGATCTCTACGGCATCAACGGCATACCGTGCATCATCCTCTTCGGCCCCGACGGCACCATACTCAGCCGCGACAAGCAGGACGATGCCCTCCGCGCCGATGTCGACGCCGCTCTTTCATCGGGCAAGTAAACCCTACCCGCCGCAGGCTTAGGCTGCCGAACACTGTTTCCGCACCGAAATGCCCGCGGCGGTAATTTTTTTAATGAATGACGCGATTTTCCACGTCATTTTTTTGGAGAGAAAGTTTTTTTTCGTATGTTTGCAAAACTTTATCCTCTTCAAGGCCTCTTTCGCATCCCGCAATACCAATCGTATCATCCGGAATATGCCAAGAACAGAAAAAGAAATAGAACACTGCACACTGCTCGGCGCAGCCGGCGTAAAATATCCCACCGACTATGCTCCCGGGATGCTTGAGACTTTTCCCAACAAGCACCCCGAGAACGAATACCTTGTCACATTCACCTGTCCCGAATTCACATCGCTCTGCCCCAAGACCGGGCAGCCCGATTTCGGACGAATCATCATCAACTATATCCCGGGAGCCGAGATGGTCGAGAGCAAAAGCCTCAAGCTCTACCTTTTCAGCTTCCGTAACCACGGAGACTTCCACGAAGACTGCATCAACATAATCATGAAAGACCTCGTGAAGCTCATGAACCCCCGATACCTCGAAGTACGCGGCATATTCATGCCTCGCGGAGGCATCTCCATCATCCCGTTCGCCAACTGGGGCGACGAAGACCATCAGGACCTCGTCAAAGCCCGTCTGGCCGCTTCATTTCCCTCCGATTTTTAAGCGTAACCTATGATGAAACAGAAGAAACACATTCTTATGGTGCTCTCGGGCGGCATGGATTCTGTTACTATGCTCCATGAGTATGCCGATGAAATCGACATGGCAGTGAACTTCTCCTACGGTTCCAACCACAACATGCGCGAACTCGAATGCGCCCGGTTTCACTGCCGGCAGCTCGGTATAGAGCTCGTCGAGATCGACCTTTCATTCATCGGCAAATACTTCCACAGTTCCCTTCTCGAAGGCGCCGATGCCGTGCCCGACGGCGACTACGATTTCGACAACATGAAATCGACCGTCGTACCCTTCCGCAACGGTATCATGCTCGCCGCAGCCGCAGGCCTCGCCGAGAGTCACGGCCTCGACTGCGTGATGATTGCCAACCATGCCGGCGACCATGCCATATACCCTGACTGCCGAGGCAGCTTCATCGACGCAATGGCGAGAGCCATAGCCGAAGGCACCTACGAAGGTATATCCCTCAAAGCCCCCTACACCTATCTCAACAAAGCCGATATAGCCCTGCGCGGTAAGCGCCTCGGCATCGACTATGCCACCACCTATTCCTGCTACAAGGGCCTCGAGCACCACTGCGGCCGATGCGGCACATGCCTCGAACGCCGCAAAGCTCTTGCCGACGCCGGAATAGAGGACACTACTGTTTATATAGACTAATTCACATATTTATTCACCATCAAACAATCAAAGTCCATGGAATCGTTAGTACAGCAAATCCATGCAGCTTACGAGGCTTTCAAGGCCGACGCTGCTCTCCAGGTTGAAAAGGGAAACAAGGCAGCCGGCACACGCGCCCGCAAGGCTTCCCTTGAGCTCGAAAAACTCATGAAGGAATTCCGCAAAGCATCTCTGGAACAGGCTAAAAAGTAATCGGCACCCCCTCCGCCGAATCGAAAAAGCAGCACCTCGCCGGGCGCTGCTTTTTTCGTCTCCCCTCTCCCCAAGAGGGTGTTGCAGAACCCTCGTTCGATACAACCACGCCCCCCCCATGCGCTCGCGCATGGGGCTGTATACGGATGCGGCCTCTCCGAGGCCTCCGACGGAGGCCGATTTCGAGTAGCCCGGCATGCCAACGTGCATGCCGGGACAAAAGACGCCCAATAACATGATGGCCTCCGCCAGGAGGCCGATTATCAGGGCGCCCACGAAAAAATAATCAGCCTCTTCCAGAGGCTTTTTCCGTGAGGACGCCCTAAACCCCGGCATGCACGGCGGCATGCCGGGCTATTCATAATCAACCTCCTGCGGATGTCTCCATACCCGACGCCACCGCGTAGCGGTGAGAGATGTTAGGCCCGGGTTAAGGGAGCCGAAGGCCGTCCGCAACCCGGGTTAAATTATGCCATAGCCTCAAAAAACGACTCCGCAGGAGTCGCACAAACGCGTCTATCTTCTCGCAACCCGCTCACGCGGGTTGCGAGACTGATCTTGAAAAATCAGTCGGCTGAGAGGCGGTCGTGAATCAGGCGCCCGGTATAGTCCTGGAGGAAGGCCTGGGCCTGACGGAGCAGAGTGTCGGCCTCATCGGTGTCGAAGGACGCGAGGGGCGCCTTCATGACCGGATCGGCGACAATATCGTAGACTTCCTCCACCGATCTCACGTCGGGCGACGTGAATATGGCATAGCGCGGACCCACGACCATATAGCGGCCCGATATGCGCTGTATGCCGAAGCTGCGGGCATCGGGGTCGAACGCATCGGTGCCGAGCTGTACGAAAGGCTCGTCGTAGCCTGCAAGCGCGAGAGTGGTAGCCGCTATGTCGTGCTGCGAGAAAGCGCGGTCGTCGCAGAACATCGGCTCAACCGAGCCGTCGGGAGTATAGACGATAAAGGGGATATGACTCTGTATATATGGAGTATCGTAGTCCGTGCCCTTGAAATCGCGGTTGCCGTGGTCGGCGGTGATGATAAAGGTAGTGTTATCGTACCACGGCTGTGCCGACGCAAGCTCGAAGAAACGCCGCAACGCCCGGTCGGTGTACTCGAGACCACGTTCGGGCGATGCCTCGGGGTGCAGGTATCCGCTTGTATCCCAACCGTCGGGAATGGTAAACGGCCCGTGAGCCGACACCGTGAACCAGTTGGCCAGGAAAGGCTCGGGGCGGCTGCCAAGATCGGCTGCTATATATTCGGCCATAGGATAGTCGAATATGCCCCACATGCCGTCGTAGTCGCTGTCGTCGCCATATTTCTCGCGGTCGACGATGCGGTTGTAGCCCGATGCGAATGCAGTCTGGTCGATATTGAAGGAGCCGTGTTTGCAGCCGTAGTAGAAAGTTGTGTCCCAGCCTTTTTCGGCAAGAAGCCGGGCCGGAGCGTCGAGAGTGTTCTTGTTATAGGGCGAAAGCATGTAGTAGAACGGATCGAAGGCCGGAAAGCCGCACGACACCGCCGTAAAACCGCCACATGACGAGCGGCTGCATGCTATGGTGTGCACGAATACCGCCGACTGCCCCGCTATCGAATCGAGGAAAGGCATCAGACCGTGCTTTTCGCCGCCTATGCGGGGGCCTATGCTGTCGAGCCATGCCGAGCCTCCGCTTTCTATCACTATCGTCACGATATTGCGGCGTCGCAGGGGGCCGTTGCCCGCATGCTCGGAGTTGCGTATGGAAGCGAGCGTGCTCTCGTCGAAGAAGACATACTCGGCCTCAGCATTGCTCTTGAGGCGGTTGAGCGATCGCAGTATGCAGAAAGGCGAATTGAGGACAACATTTATCTGCGGCGATTTCGACACGGCAAAAGCCGCATCGGGTATGGCCAGAGGCACTCCCGCGCCCACCCGACCGCGCATAGCCACGAATGTGCATGCGGCGAAAACCACCGCCACGGCAATGCGGAGCCACAGCTTTCCCGCACGTCCCTGCGGTCGGCGAAGCCTCACACGCGTGGCAAGATACATCATCAGCGCTATCACAATGGCCACGGCGCCGAAAGCCCACCAGTACGAGCCGGCATATTGCAGCACTATGCGCCATATGTCGGAATCGGTGGTGATATTGAGGATATTGCTCCAGCGCAGGCGGGCGCCCGTGAAGCGGAAATAGGGTATATCGCCAAGATTGATGGCCAGCAGAAGCGAGTTGCACACTCCGTAGACCCACATGGCCACACGGTTGTACACTCTGCCGTAGACAAAGCCGAACGGCAGTATACGCATAGCTATGAAAAGCACATTGAAGTATGCCAATGCGCTCAGATCGAAGCGCAGACCGGCCGCGGCAAGCCTGAGAGCCTCGCCGAAAGAGCCGACCTGACAGATGTCGGCATTATAGGCCGCGAAAGCGAAGCGGCTCAGCCACAGAAGCAGCAGAGCCACGCCGAGCTGCCACAGAGTGGCCGCGGGAGCATCGGCGCCGAACCACTTACGCTTCATCGGTACGGCCGGCAAGAGCGAAATGGCGCCACAGCGGAGCGGCCATCAGCGCCTGCTTTATTTTATCGTCCACGAGCATCTGCCACACCTCTTTGCGGTCGAGCAGCAGCACTTCGATATCCTCGGTACGGTCGAGATGCTGCCCCGAGGTCTTGCGGACACCCTCGGCAAGGAAACAGTAGTTGAGGTTGGTATTGGCACTCGGGTTGGGGCACAGCACGCACTGGAGCGACCAGCGGCCGCCGGTGTAGCCGGTTTCCTCCTCGAGTTCGCGGCGTGCGCCGGACAGCGGCTCCTCGCCATCCTCCACCACACCGGCGCACAGCTCGGTGAAGATGTCGCCGAGTCCGTGGCGGTACTGGCGCACCATCACATACTTGCCTTCCTCGGTAATAGCGATTATATTCACCCATGTGGGGTATTCGAGTACGTAGTATTCGTTGTGTATCTGCCCATTAGGCAGCTGCACCACATCGCGGCGGGCTGTCAGCCAGGGACGGCGGTAGAGATATTCGCTCGAAAGCGTTTTCCACTTCTCCATATCTTAGAACTTTTTTTGCAAAGATACGGAATTTTCAGAACGGATACCCGATAGCGAGGTGGAAAGCCAGCGATTTGCCGAAATTAGCCATATTGTAGTAGCCTCCGTGGCCGGTGTTGTACGGCGCGTGTATGCCTATGCCGAGGTCGGCGCGTACCACAAGCATCGATATGTCGAAGCGCAGTCCGAATCCGGTGCCGAGAGCTATCTCGCGCAGGAAATTCTTTGCCTCGAGTGTGCCGCCGGGGCGCATGGGGTCGTTCTTGAGCAGCCACACGTTGCCGGCATCGACGAAGAGGGCGCCGTGTAGAGGACCCATCAGCGGGAAGCGGTATTCAACGTTGGCCTCGAATTTGAATGTACCGGTGCGGTCGAAATAATCTTCAGGCATGCCATCCGGAGCCTTGTAGCTGCCGGGGCCGATGCTGCGCACGGCAAACGCACGGATAGAATTGGCGCCGCCTACATAGAACTGTTCGGCATAGGGTACTTGTGTGGAGTTGCCGTAGGCGTGAGCGGCCCCCACTGCCACGCGGCTCACCAGCCAGTGGTCGCCATAGAATATGCGGCGTCCCCACACGAGCTGTGTCTGACCCTTGACGAACTGCGAGAACGGCGTGCCGAAGAGTTCTTTCTCGCCCTTCTTGCCGCAGGCGCGGTAGATGGCCCAGAATATATTGCCGGCTTCCTGCACGGTAAACTGCCAGTTTATGGTGTTGTCGGGATTTATCTGCCGGTCGTAGACATAGGTGTAGCTCATCTGCGGTATGAACTGGCTGCGGAAACTCTGGGCCACCGACGGATTGGCCGCCATTATCGAGTCGAACTCATGGGTGGTGTGCATGAGGTTGGTGTAGGTGAGCTTGAAGAGAGTGAGGGTGTTCTGCACGTGGCGGCGCACTCGCCAGTCGTAGTTGATCGACGCATTGAACTGCGCCATCTTGAAATAGTGCGGGCGGTTGAGCAGATCGGCATTGAGCTGCAGGCGTGTCCAGTTGAGCTGGAAGCGGCTGCGCGGTATGAAGCGCGGCGCAAGCAGCCGCGGAAACGCCAGCGAGCCGGTGATGCCCACCTCGTAGGAATTGAATATCGAGCCGCGGCCACGGCCGGTCTGCCACTCGTATGTACCGGTGAGCTTCACCGACAGCTGTTCGCCGCCGCCGAATATATTTTTGTTGGTTACACCGAAAGTAAGGCCCGGGCCTATGTAGCTGTTCGATTTTGAGGATGCGTTCACTTCGAGCGATGTCTCGAGCGGAGTATCGAAGGTGCAGTCGATGTCGACGTCGAGCACACGGCTGTCGCGCGCCGAGGTATCGGGCCGCGCATTGATCTCTATGCCGCTGAATATGCCCAGACGTGCCAGATTGGCCTGTGTGCGGTCCATATTCCGCACCGAGAATGTGCGGCCGGGTCGGAAAGTGACATTTTCGTCGAAAATCCTGCGTCGCAGCCTCGATGGCATCATCTGTATGAGTGTGGAGCGGGACAGTTTCACCGTATCGGGCTTGCCTCCGCCTTGTGAACGGTTTACGCGTATGGTCACCTTGCCTGTGCGGTAGGGCTGCAGGGCGAATTTGGGCGCATTGCTCGCCATATCGACCTTAAGGGCTATCTTGCCTGGGTTCTCGAGGCTGTCGGCCAGATATTCGATATAGTCGGGCTGAAAGAAATAATATCCGCGGTTGCGGAGGGAGTTCGTAATGCGCTTGCGGGCATTGGCAAGCGAATCGACCGAGAAGCGCGGCGACTTCATCGACAGATAGTCGTCGGTCCGTGCCAGCGAATCGATAAGCGAATAGAGCGCAGTGCTGTCGGGCAGCAGCATAACGGTGTCGACCGGGAAGGCCGGACCGGGATTGACCGTATAGAGAATCTTGGCTTTCTTCTTGTTGCGGCCTTTCACCAGCTCGTAGGTGGCGGTGCCGCGGAAGTAGCCGTTGTTGTCGAGAATCTGCTCTATCATGCGTGTGCGCACCTCGGGGCGAACGTCGGACACCAGAACGGGCTCGGCCACCAGTTTCTCGTAGAGCCAGTGGCGCAGGCCTTTCTCGGGATTGGGCCAGTTGTTGTACACCCACAGCCCGAGCGGGAACGGATAGTGCCATCCCAAAAGTTTCCAGTAGTTGTTGGGCGCCACGTCGACAGCCTCTTTCACGGCCGAAGTGAGCGCCGGCGGTATCTTCACCGAATCTTCTGCCATCTCAACTTTCTTGACGCCGGTGTAGAGCACCTCGTCGGCGGGTATGCGCGCCGTGGTCGAGCACGCCGCGAGCACGGCGGCCACGGCAGCGATGTATATGTAGCGTATCCACTTCACGGCTTCACGGTTTTATCGGTTTCACTTACCTGGTTACGGGCCGCTTCCTCGGCTGCCCGGGCGGCCTCCTCACGACGGCGCACAAACGACGGTGGCAGGAACATGTCGCCGAGGCGGCGCAGTTTGCGCCGGTATACGAAGCCGACACCCGTCTGGGTGATTTCGCCCTCGAGTATGCTCTCATAGCCGGTGTGGCGGAATATGCGCAGATACATGGTGCGTGTCTTGTTGAGGAAGTATTCGAACGATATATCGTTGATAAGGTTCTGCGAGAAGTTCTCGTCGGCGTTGGCGTCGGTGCTGTAGTTGCCGCCCACCACTATTTTCACACGGTCGTTGAAGAGCGACTTCGACACCTGGTAGGAGTATCGCATGGTCGACGAAGTCGAGCCGTCGATTGTCCGGTCGTACTGGTCGATACCGAAACTGATGTCCACGCCCTTGATATTGTTGGCGGCCCACGAGTTGACCTGCGACTCCAGGAAGGAGAAAAGCGGATTGCCGCTGAGCGAGGCGTTGGCCTTGGTACCGGGACCGGTGTATACGTTGTAGAGCAGAAGGTTCATGGCCTGGTTGGCGCGCTGCTCGCGCGTCATGGATTCGAGTTCGTTGGCGACGGTCATATCGTCGTTGGTCGAGAGGTCGAATGCCACGTTCATCTGGCTGAGAGTGCCGGTGACACCGAGGGCGACATCGAAGTTCACCAGACGCGAGTTCTGGCCTGTCTGCGTGACATTGGCTTTGAGCACGTCGACAGCGTGGATGTTGAGGGTCGGATTCATCATGTCGCCGTTGAAAGCCACATAGCTGCCGTTCTGGAAATTGAATATCTTTTCGGAGATGATAGGCGGCTGCGAGTAGCGCACGAATCCTCCGTCGATATTCAGGCGTCCGACAAGCCGTCCGTCGCTCAGAGGTGTCATGGTGTAGTCGAGAGAACCGTTCGAGAGAAGCTGTACTTTGTTCTTGCCGTCGGACGACAGGTCGACACTTATTATGGAGCCGCTTTCGATGCTCAGTTCGGCATCGAGGAACATAGCCATGCCCGTATAAGTGAGGCTGTCGGCAACGGCCACAGCGCTGCTGTCGGCGAAGCTCACGAATTTCACCATGTCGGAATTCGACCGGTTGACGATGGCACTGGTTGCGTCGGGTATGACATAGGTCACGTTTGTGCCTGCGAGAATGCCGAGTTTGGCATCGACGTTCATCAGGCGCATAGAGCCGGTGACATGCCCGTCGAGATCGATATAGGCTTTGCCGTAGACATCGGCGCCCTTGGAGGCCTTGCGGCTGTTCACTATCTGCATGTTGGCAGCCTTCAGGGCGAGGTTGAATTTCATGTTGTTGAGGTCCTTGAAGTCGACAGTACCATCGACCGTCAGCGGATTCTCGTTACAGCCCGATATGGCGAACCGGCTGAAGTCCACCACATTGTCGCGGACGGGTATGCTGTCCTCGCTGAAACGGTACTGCGTGCCTGTGAGAGCCAGACGCACCGCCGTGGAATCGAAATCGAGATAGCCGTTGACAATGGGCCGGTCGGAAGTACCGCTGATATCCATGGTACCATTGAGCATTCCCGACAGTTTTGCCACGCCTGGAGGAAGGAACGGATTTACCGTAGCCAGCGGGAAATGTATCATCGAGAAGTCGAGAGCCATAGGCGACGTGGCGGTGGTGTCGTTAAGCGCACCGCTTACGGTGATGGTTTTTACTCCGTCGACCAGCAGATCGGCATTGGCGCGTATGGTGCCCGACGGGGTTGCCGAGATGTCGAAATCAGCTTTAAAGTCGGCTACTTTTTCGCGGCCGTAGATAAAATCGGTAATCCCTGCCGAACCTTTGCCTACAAGCTGGTCGCCCTGACGGTTGAGGCGCATATCGGCGCTAACATCGCCTTTCATCGGCGGTGCGAAGGGATTGAGTGCTATCCAGTCGGCGATGTGGATGTCGGTCAGTTTCACAACCAGGTCTTCCTGCCCGGTGTCTCCGACGTGTTCGGTATACAGAGCCAGAGCGCTGTTGCCGCCCTTCATGCGCAGGTTGGCGTCGATATGCTTGTCGGGGATATGGTAGGATATGAAATTGTCGTCGTTCACCGTCCACGGCTGGTAGCCTATGACCGGAGTATATGGTTTCACATTGAGTGTGAGAGTCGAATCTGCGGCCTCTGCCGAGGCGACGAGCCCGAGGTCGTAGCCGGTATCGCCCTTGAGGTTCTGCTGGCTCAGGCGCATGAGCAGGCTGTTGGCCTCGCCTTTGCCCTGCAGGGTCACTTTGTGCCACTGGTCCATGTTGCCGGGCCGGTTCTCGAGGCCTGCGGCGAAGTGCAGATGCTCGTGATGCTGGCGGCCGGTGATATAGATGGAGTCGAGGCGCATGGAGCCGGTATCGAAACCGAGCACGGTGCCGTTGAGTGCAAGTATGGAGTCGTTGTCGGCGCTCAGACGGAGATTGCGCACCGACATGCGCGAGGGCGCGAGAATATCGTTGACAAGACCGTTGCGGCCCTGGCGGATATCGAGGGCAAATGGCGGCAGGGCCTGCGACAGAGTGTCGATATTGATCATGTACGACGCCATCTGTTCGGCCAGAATACCCGACGCACGTGAGAATCGGCTTGCAAGAGTGTCGAGGCCGCACGAGGCCGAGAAGGAGGCGAGAAAGTCGCGGTTGGTCACCGAAAGCGAGGTGAGGCTGTCGGCACCTGCGAAATGTGCGTCGACATCCGACAGACTTATCGTGCCGCTGTGACGGCGGAAAAAGAGATCGTCGAGCACCACATGCGCCTTGATATTGTTTTTGCCCGGCCCGATTGTCGCATCGGCCTTGGCATAGAGCTCGATGGTGGCCGGTTCGGTGCTCATTCCCAGGCTTTCGAGGTCGATATTGCGGCCCTGCATGTCGACGGTCCAGTCGTAGCTGTCGCCGGTGAGATTGCCGGCTGCATCGAGAGCGAAGTCGAGCGCCTCGTCGGCGGAGGTGAGCGAAACATCGGCGCGACCGCCGGCCACATGTGCCTTTCCTTCGATATTCTTGTACGCGACACCCTGGTAGACGGCCGATTTCACGTCAAGACCGGCATCGAGTTCGGTATCGGCTGCAAAGGGATTGTAGCCATGGCCTGTGGCCTTAAGGCCCGCTGTGACCTCGCCCACGCCCAGCAGCGGCATAAAAGCATTGACCGGGAAGCGGTCGGTCGCCACAGTGGCGGTATAGTCCTCGCGACGGCTGTTCCAGCGGCCGTCGAGCCTTATGGCACCGCTCTTGGTGCGGGCTGTGAGGCGTCCGTCGGCCACGCCGCGGCGCATGGCCATATTTCCGGCCAGGGTCATGGGCGGGATAGAGAGTGTTTTGGCCGTTGCCGGGTCGAGAAGCTTATTTTTCAGCCCGTTGACATCTATAATATTTCCCGACAGTTTTATATCGCCGCCGAGGGCATCGGGATTCATCATATTTTCTACCGAACCGTCGGCTTTCAGGGTAAGACACCGGTTCAGCCGCAGTTCGAGAGTATCGATGTCGAGTTTGCCGGCGGTACCGCTGACGCCAAGGTCGAGAAGTATGTCGCCGGCCGACGGTATTGCGGCCAGATAGGGCGAGAACGCCGGGAACATCAGCCCCAGGTCGGACGGCGCGAATGCTCCGTCGAGGCTCAGTGCCAGCGGCAGCGTGGGGTCGGAAGCGAGGTCGCCCATGCCCATCATGCCGCCGAAAGCCGCCGCGGTGCCGTCGGGGGTGACGAGGCGGAAATCGCGGAAGCGCAGTCCCACCGAGTCAATGTCGAGTATACCGGTGACATCGAGGCTCACACCGCAACGCTCGCGGCCGCTCAGGGCCAGCGGCAGGCGCACGGTAGTGGCGCGGTTGTAGAAATCGTGCAGCCGCAGATTCACATCGTCCACGGCAATATACCCGAAGTCGAGCCCTGGCATCGGACGCAGTCCGGCCGTGGCATAGAGCGCCTTCGAGGCATCGAAGGCTATGGTGTCGATGCTTACGGTCCACGGTGCCGATACCACGGCGCTGTCGGGCGCGGCGACCGCTGCCGAAGGATATGGTCCGCCGGCGGCTATTGCGGCCGAGTCGGGCACGATATAGCGTGCGTCCATACCCCGGCCTTTGAACGAAGCCAGAGCTATCTTCTGGTTAAAGAGATCGATATCGCCGCTCCGGGCCACGGCATAATCGATATGCGCGGCGAGAGTGTCGATGGCCGGCATGAGGCGCATGCTGTAGTCGAAATCGCGAAGAGTGAGCGAGCCGGCGCGGATGCTCATGCGTGTGGGAGGCGCAGGCGGTTCGGGCGCCGAGGTGTCGGGGCGTATCACCATGGCCAGACGTCCGCCGCCTATGGAGGCATCGCCAAGAGTTATGGCCATATCGGACAGCGCTACCGACGCAGGCTCTACCGAGAGAGAATCGGCATCGACGGTCATATACATGAGCGAGTCGGGAGTGCCAATGACATAGCGGCCGCCCAGAAGCGTGGCGGCGTCGACCTCGGCGTTGCCCCGCAGCAGAGGCAGCAGACGCACGTCGGCCTTAAGCAGCCGGGCGCCGACCACGGTATCGCCGTTCTGAGTCAGGGCAAGACCCTCGATTTCGAGGCGAAGCGGAAAACGCAGGCTGAAGCGGTCGAGCTCGAGATGCGTGTCGCCCGGCAGCGAATCGATTTTCCCGATAACGGCCTTGCGGGCAAGGTCCTGCACCCAGGACGAATACACCATACCAAGAATGCCGGCGGCAAGAAGACCGACGGCAAGCAGTGTGTAAAGCAATATCCGGCTCAAAGAACCTATGGCACTCCTGATGTTCACGATGCGATGAATTTCGTTTATTTCAAAACCATTTAACGACGGTTTTGGTTTGCCCCGGTGCCAAATTTATTTGACCTGTGTCACCCGCACGCGCTTGTTCTTGATTTTATGCGGCTGAAGCGCCTTGATAACATCGCGCGCCTTGGCTGCCGGCACAGGCACATACGCGCCATGATCCTTGAGCACTATGCGCCCTACCTCGCCTGCTACGAGGCCGCCTTTGGCTATGAGAAAACCGGCGATGTCGCCGCGCGATATCTTGTCTTTCTTGCCGACATTGAAATAGAGGGTACGCAGAGCGGGCCCGAGTACGGCATCGGAAGCGTGGTCGCGGGGATCGAAATCGCCGTCGAAAGCGATATAATCGGGCACGCGGTCGGCGCCCGACACTATGACGTAGGCGCGACCGTCGGCGCCCATGCGGGCGGTGCGGCCGTTGCGGTGGGTCCAGTTTTCGGGCGTGGGCGGCAGGTGGTAGTGCACCACGGCATCGACACTGTCGATGTCGAGCCCGCGGGCGGCCAGGTCGGTAGCCACCATCACGGTCGCCGAGCCGTTCTCGAAAAGGGCCAGAGCCTGCTCGCGCATACTCTGCTCCATGCCGCCGTGATACAGCGCCACAGGGAATCCGGCCTTGTCAAGATGGCCGTACACGCGCTCGGCGGCATCGCGGTGGTTCACAAACACGATGGTCTTGCGTGGCTGCAGGGCACGCAGCAGCGCATCGAGAGTGTCTATCTTGTCGGGTGCCTCCGAACTTACGCGCAGCACCTCGATGCTCGGCTTTCCCTCGGCCGAAAAGTCGACGGTGGTGAAGCCGGCAGCGTCGATAAAATCGGGCAGCCCGGCCCCCTGCGTGGCCGATGTGAGGATGGTGGTGCGCACATTTTTGAGCCGGCCCACGATGGCGCGCATATCGTCGTGAAAGCCGAGTTCGAGCGACTTGTCGTACTCGTCGAGCACCAGAGCGCGCACGCCGTGCACACTCATATGTCCGCGGCGAAGATGGTCGAGCAGGCGGCCAGGCGTAGCCACGGCTATGTCGGGATTACCGCCGAGGCTCGCCACCTCCTCCTGCACGCTGTGGCCGCCGTAGAGCGCAACTGTCTTGCGCTCGGGGGCTGCCAGAACACGGAGAACCTCGGCCGTCTGGAGCACCAGCTCGCGGGTAGGCGCTATCACAAGGCCGCCGAGACCATGGCCCGGTTCGGGCAGCGAGCGCAGGAATGGGATGGCGAACGCAAGGGTCTTGCCGCTGCCGGTGGGGGCAAGCAGCAGCACACGCGCCGGCACACGAAGCGCTGACATGGCTTCCTGCATGTCGTTGAGCCGTGCTATCCCCAGACGGGCTGAAATTCTCTCTTTCATTATTTCAGGGCCTCGTCGATAAGAGCCTGGAATTTATTGGCGGGAAGAAGATCGCCTGTGCCCACGTAACTCTTGGTAGTTCCGTCGGGATAGAGGAAGAGGACGGCGGGTATATTCTCGCCGAGCTTATATGCCTCGAACAGTTCGCCGAATTTGTCGACATCGACCGACACGAAAGTCACGCGGCCTTCGTACATTGTGGCCAGTTCGTCGAGCACGGGAGTGAGCGCGCGGCACGGACCGCACCACACGGCGTTGAAATCGAGAATGGTAAGCTGCGACACCTTCACACCGGGAGCATATTCGGCGGCATCGGTAAGCTCTATGACCTTGCCTCCGACTCCGGCCGGAACGGCATACTCGCTTGCGGGAGCGTCGGCACCCTCTTCGGAGGGGGCGGTCTGTTCGGACTGCTTCGTGCTGCAGGCACCAAGGACCATGAGTGCTGCCGAAGCGAAAATCATTGCTGTTTTCTTCATGTTACGGTTTGCTATTATGAAACACGCGGGATGCAGAGCGTCCCGCGTGTTATGTAAACGGTTTTTATGTCCGATTAGTTGAGTGCGGCGTTTGTTTTGTGAACAGCGGCTGCGGAAGCGGCAAAGAGAGCCTTTTCCTCTTCGTTGAGGTCGAATTCAACGATTTTCTCGATACCATTGCGGCCCAGAATGCAGGGAACGCCGATGCAGAGATCTTTTTCGCCATATTCACCTTCGAGCAGAGCCGAGCACGAGATGAGACGCTTCTGGTCGCCGAGAACGGCTGCAACCACCTGTGCTGCTGCAGCACCGGGAGCATACCATGCCGAGGTGCCGAGAAGCTTTGTAAGGGTTGCACCGCCCACCATTGTGTCGGCGGCTACCTTGTCGAGCTGTTCAGCGGGCATGAGGGTTGAAGCGGGGATGCCGCGGTATGCGGCGTAGCGCTTGAGGGGAATCATGGTTGTGTCGCCGTGGCCGCCGATAACGATGCCTTCGATTTCGTTGGGGTTTGCACCCAGAGCCATGCTCAGGAAATATTTGAAGCGGGCACTGTCGAGAGCACCACCCATACCGATGATGCGGTTGCGGGGCAGCTTGGTTTCGCGGTGGATGAGGTAGGTCATGGTGTCCATGGGGTTGCTCACGCACACGATGATAGCGTTGGGCGAGTGGGCGAGAACATTGTCGGTGACCGATTTAACGATACCGGCGTTGACACCGATGAGTTCTTCGCGAGTCATACCGGGCTTGCGGGGGATGCCAGAAGTGATTACAACCACGTCGCTGCCTTCAGTCTTGGCATAGTCGTTGGTCACACCGGTGAGGCGGGTGTTCAGACCGAGAATGTTGGCGGTCTGCATGATATCCATGGCCTTGCCTTCGGATACGCCTTCCTTGATGTCGAGAAGAACCACTTCGTCGGCCACCTGATTGGTAACCAGTACATTTGCGCATGTGGCACCTACATTACCGGCGCCAACAACAGTTACTTTAGACATAATTGATAAATATAGATTGGTAAGTTATGTTAGTTGCTGTAGTGTGTCTTTATGTTTGCATTGGCAAAGATAAGTTATTTTTACCCGATTTCCAACTTTTTTCTCACCTTGCCATTGTGATGTGTCTGACAGAAAAAGCGCCCCGGGCCATAGGCGGCGGGACGCTTTTCTGTCTTGTGTCGGGGAAGAATTATTTCTTCACAGCTACGCGACGCTCTTTGATGCGGGCTTTCTTGCCGGTGAGCTTGCGCAGATAGTAAAGTTTGGCACGGCGTACTTTACCGTATTTGTTGACGGTGATCGAATCGATAAAGGGCGATTCGATGGGGAAGATACGCTCTACACCGATGTTGTCGCTCATCTTGCGAACGGTGAAACGCTTCTTGACGCCTTCTCCCGAAATGCGGATTACAACACCGCGGTACTGCTGGATACGCTCTTTGTTACCTTCTTTGATACGGTATGCGACAGTGATGGTGTCGCCGGGAGCGAACTCGGGGTGCTGCTTGCCGGTGGCAAATGCTTCTTCGGCAACTTTAATTAAATCCATTGTACTAATCGATTTATAATGTTAACATTATTCGCAATATTCGCAGTCTGCATGTACTGCCAGAGATTACGAAACCGGCTGCAAAGATAGCGATTTTTTCTTACCCGACAAAATTTCGGTGTTTTTCGCCGTCTTTTTTATCGCGTAACACGGTTTAACACAGGGCGTCGGCTCTTTGCGGGAGCGATTACCTTTGCAGAAGGCGCATGGTACGGACCCTGCTCGGACCACTCGGAATCGAAAGTGGCGAAGTTGAGGCGAAGCGTAGAGCGTGCTCCATCGTTATCGCGGGCATAGATAAGGAGGCTATACCATTCCTGGTCGCTCAGACCGTCGGCTGTGAATGTGTATTCTCCGGTGGTATTGATGATATCGACAATATCGGTGCCCTGGCTCGAGGAGGCGAGTTCGTAGTATTCCCAGCCGTCGTTGAGGGCATCGTCGACATCGTTCTCTTTCATAAGGCGTACATAGGCCTCAGATACATTGCTGGGGCTTATCTCGAAATTCACGCTTACCTTGCCGTCGCCTTTAGAGCGCGAGAATATCTTGATTTCAGGTCCTGCAGATGTCTCTTCTTCGGCGGTAGCGGTGCACGATGTTTCCACCATATCGCCGTTGGCATCGTAAGCACGTACATACATCACATATTCGCCGGCTCCGTCGACAGGCCATGTGGCAGCCTCTATGCCGGGGATATCACCGTCGCCCTGAAGGCTGGCGATGGTCCATCGCTCACCGAAAGTACCCATCAGATAGTCCATGCCCATGGCTTCGACAAATCTATCCATAATTGATTTTACACCATATGCTGTAACGACATACAGAATATCGTCGGAACCCTGAATATCGAAAGCGAGACCCTGCTCGTTCTGGCGCTTGAACGTCACATCGAGAGTGGCGTTGCTCTGACCGGGTTTTGCGGTGTTCACTTCCTCGAAGGCAAAGCTCTCGAGAGGGCGCTGGGTCTGGGGGTCGACTTCCCAGGCGCAGACATAGTATTTGTTGCCGGGAGTAACTTCGAAACGGCTGCCGGTGCCGTCGTCGGCCCAGTCGGTATGGGTGTAGGTGTCGGTGCCTATGCCTACATAACCGTAATAGCTCAGCAACGACTGAAGTATCACTTGCTGAGACTCGGGGGCGATGTTCTCGAAATAATCGCCTTCCATATCCATGGCGTAATAATTGGCCAGATAGTACGATATAAGACCGTGAGCGTAGGCCGTGGTATTTTCAAGGGTGTTGACAGTGTAGCTTACATTGTTTTTGCCGACTTCGCCCATGGTAATCCACAGCGAACCCTCTATAACCCCTTCGGGAAGTTTGAAGCTAACGTAGTCGACATCTTCGACGTTGTACTTGCCGACCACATGGTCGCCTTTGATGAGATACATCGTATTGTCGGCCTCGGTCTGGGCGTTGGCGCCCATGCATGCGACGGCAGCCAGTACGAAAGTGCTTATCTGAGTAAATATTTTATTCATAGATTAGTTTTTTTCAATGTTTTACAATTTTTACTGACTGCTTGCCTACAGAAACGATATATGCGCCTGCCGACAGAGTGGACAGATTGACCGACAGCACACCGTCGCCGCATACAGCCGAAGCTACAGCCAAGCCGGCGGTGTTGTACACTGTCACACGCGTGCCGGCGGGAGCTCCCGACACATTTACCGATTCACGCACCGAGGTAGGCCATACGGCTACCGATCCGTCGGCTACGATGCCGGCGATACCCGACAGAGCCACGCCGATATCCATGCGCTCGATGTCGGCATAGGCGTGCTCGCTGCTCGAGCCCGAAACATGGCGGATGGTAAGAGCCCCGGAAGCGATGTCGATGCGCTCGATGGCGGCGAGTTCGACATGATGTGTGCTACCGTCGGTCTTGATCACGGCCACGCCCACACCCTCGGCCTGCATGGTCGACGGCAGAAGCAGAGCGACACCAAGTGCCAGCCCCGCGATAATAACCTTAAGTTTCATGTAAAAAATAGGATTGGTTCTTTATTGCACACAAAGATAGGAATTTATCACCAATTAACCAAACATGCTACAAAAATCCGAGTATTTTAACCTTTTTCAGTTAACGGCCGGACTCAACGCACCGTATGCTACCGAGGTACTTCTAAAAGAAAAAAAGTATTCAGACCTGCCATAATGGTATACATGGGCTGCTCAGGCACGCACGGGGGCATTCTCTATGGGAAATCTCGCTATATTTGTACACCTAACATAAGCACACCATGACAAACACTATGAAAAGAAAGTTGCTGCCGGCAGTCTTCCTACTTGTAGCTTCGGCAGTCTGCGCCCAGACAAAGCTCTCCGGCACTCCCATCGGCTCCACCGGATGGAACTACGAACAGGCTTGCACCGTCGATGCCGCTCCGAACGCCTTCGACGGAGACCTGCAGACCTACTACGCCTCGCACGACCGTAGCTATACCTGGGTGGGACTCGATCTCGGAACAGCACATGTGATAACACGCGTAGGCTGGTCGCCGCGCAACGACATATACAACGGCGAAAACCGCGTGGTGCTCGGCGTGATACAGGGCGCCAACCAGCCCGACTGGCTCGATGCCGTGCCTATATACATGATTACCGAGAAAGGTGTGATCGGCCGCATGGATTATGCCGATATCGACGTGTCGAGGGCATTCCGCTATGTGCGGTACATAGGGCCGCACGACGCCCGATGCAACATCGCCGAACTCGAATTCTACGGCTATGAGGCCAAGGGCGATGACTCGAGGCTATTCCGCTTCACCAACCTTCCGATGGTGGTGATAAACACCAAAGACGGCCAGGAGCCGTTCGACAAGGAGACCGAAATAAAATCGAATATCATAATTATCGACGAAAACGGCAAGGTAGACATCAACAAGCCGGCCGGAGTAAGGGAACGCGGCAATTATTCGCGCTCTCTCCCCAAGAAACCGTGGAGAATCAAGTTCGATAAAAAACAAAGTCCTCTCAACGCCCCCGCCGAGGGCAAGAAATGGACCCTGGTCAACAACTACGGCGACAAATCGCTTTTGAGAAATGTGGTGTCGTTCGAGATAGCACGCCGCTTCGGCATGACATACTATCCGTGGGTAAGACTTGTGGAAGTAGTGCTGAACGGCGAATACAAGGGCGTGTATACCTTCGGCGACCAGGTCGACGTGCGCCCCGGCCGCGTGGACATCGACGAAATGGACACCGCCGACATCTCGGGCGAGGCCCTGACGGGAGGCTATCTTCTCGAAATAGACGGATATGCAGACCAGGAACCTGCCGGCGAATGGTTTACATCCAACAAGGGCATGCCCGTGACCATAAAGTCGCCCGATGACGGTGGCACAACAGAACAATATAACTATATAAAGAACTATTTCAACAACATCGAGGATGTGCTGTATTCCACCGATTTCACCGACCCTGAAAAAGGCTACCGCAATCTTCTGGACGTGGAATCGTTCGTAAAGCACATACTCACCAACGAGCTTTGCGGCAATCACGACCAGTGCTGGAGCATATACTGCTATAAAAAACGCAACGATCCCAAGCTCTATTTCGGCCCGGTGTGGGACTTCGATCTCGGATTCGACAACGACTGGCGCTGCTATCCTGTATGCGACCGCACAAAATACAGCACCTATCTCTTCACTACCGCCGGCAGCGACGCCGGTGGCGTGACACGCCGCATGGTGCGTCGAATATTTATCGACGATCCCGCCACGCGCGACGACATATCGCGCATATGGTCAATGGCTGTCAACGACCGCAAACTCAACATCGAGAGCCTGCAACAGTTCATTAAAGACCATGCCGAACTCCTCAAGGACGCGCAGCGGCTCAACTTTATGCGCTGGCCCATACTCGACCAACGGGTGCACGAGAATCCGCGCGACGAACCTTCGTTCGAAATCGCCGTCAACAATGTCCTCGATTTTATCGAACAGCGCTACACGCAGTTGCACGGTAAGCTCGGCTACGACCCCAACATCAGCGGCATAAGCACCGTCACCGACAATACCGCCCACAGCCTCTGCGCAGACGGCCTGTGCATACGCTGCGACGACGCCGAAAAGACCTTCTCTGTCTACAATCTCCAGGGCATCAGAATCTTCGAAGGCAAAGGCAGCACCGGTCCACTCGCCCCCGGTCTCTACATAGCCACCACCGGCCCCGCCTCCGCCAAGCTCCTCATCCGATAGCAGTACACAGCCGTAAACGGCTTCCGCTAAGACAAAAACACATATCACTATACAGCAAAGTAGCTGCGGCCCTGGGTGGGGCCGCAGCTACTTTGCTGTATGGGGGTATGTCAGGGGGTCAGAGGCTCCACTCTACGCCGTCCTTGGTGTCTTTGACGGTGAAGCCGAGGGCAGCCATGCGGTTGCGGATAAGGTCGGATGTGGCCCAGTCCTTTTTGGCCTTGGCTTCCGAGCGTATCTGCAGGAGCAGGTCGACGGCGTCGTGGTAGGGTTTGAGATCGGCGCCGGCCGAGGCCGAAGTGCCGTCGGGGGTAATGCCGAGAATCTCGATAAGGAAAGTGTCGAAGAAAGCCTTGAGTGCGTCGATGTCGGCCTGTGAGGCAGTGGCCGTGTGGTCGTTGACCTGGTTGACCATGCGCACGGCGTCGAAGAGCACACCGATGAGCACCGGAGTGTTGAAATCGTCGTCGAGAGCCTCGTAGGCGCGTTTCTCGAGTTGGTCGAGGCCTTCGAGAGTCGATGTTTCCGACGCCTTGAGCTCCTGCAGACGGCGGTAGCCGTCGCTCATGCGGGCAAGCGCTTTCTCGGCGCTCTGCAGAGCCTCGTTGCTGAAATCGACAGTGCCGCGGTAGTGTGCCTGGAGGATGAAGAAACGGATAGTCATCGGCGAATAAGGCTGCTCCAGAAGCGGATGCGAGCCGGTGAAGAACTCATCGAGGGTTATGAAGTTGCCCAGCGATTTGCCCATCTTCTTGCCATTGATAGTTATCATGTTGTTGTGCATCCAGTAGCGCACTGTGGGCTCGCCGTTGTGGGCCACGGACTGTGCGATTTCGCATTCGTGGTGCGGGAACTTGAGGTCCATGCCGCCGCCGTGAATGTCGAAATGGCGTCCGAGGTACTTCTCGCTCATTGTCGAGCACTCGAGGTGCCAGCCGGGGAAGCCTTCGCTCCAGGGCGACGGCCAGTGCATGATATGCTCGGGAGCCGCCTTCTTCCACAGGGCGAAATCGGCCGGATTGCGTTTCTGCTCCTGACCGTCGAGGGCGCGTGTGGTGGCGAGTAGCTCGTCGATATTGCGTCCCGACAGCTTGCCGTAGCCGTAGTCGCGGTTGAACTTGGGCACGTCGAAGTACACCGATCCTTCGCTCTCGTAGGCATAACCGCTGTCGAGAATGGTCTTGATGTACTCTATCTGCTCGATGATATGTCCCGAAGCATGCGGCTCGATCGAGGGCGGAAGCACTCCGAGGGCGTCCATGGCGCGATGGTAGCGGAGCAGGTAGTGCTGCACCACCTCCATGGGCTCGAGCTGCTCGAGGCGTGCCTTCTTGGCTATTTTATCCTCGCCGTCATCGGCATCGTGTTCCAGATGGCCCACATCGGTGATATTGCGCACATAGCGCACCTTGTAGCCCAGATGGGTGAGATAGCGGAATACGATATCGAACGTGATAGCCGGGCGTGCATGCCCCAGGTGACCGTCACCGTATACAGTCGGACCGCACACATACATGCCCACATGCGGGGCGTTGAGCGGTTCGAAAGCCTCTTTCTGTCGCGACAGCGAGTTGTATATCACCAGATTATTGGCTTTCATGACCGTAAAGTCAGGCTTCGAACGGATTGGGGATACCGCCCTTGGGAGCGGCGGGAGCTACGGGAGCCTTGCGCTGGATTTCGCCGAAAGTCTGCTCGTACTTGGCGATATTGTCGCGGAGGGCGAACAGCAGAGTCTTGGCATTCTCGGGGCTCATGACGATGCGGCTCTGCACACGTGCCTGGGGCATGTTGGGAGCTACGCATATGAAGTCGAGGAAGAATTCATTGCCACTGTGAGCTATGAGGGCGAGATTTGCATAGTGACCGCCGGCGATTTCGGGAGCCAGCTCTATTTTAAGTTCCTGTTTCTTATCCATAATTTTTCTCTATTATACGTGGTTTATGAGTTCTGATTGTTTTTCTCTATTGTCACTTCCTCCTGCGAGTCTTCGCCGAACATCACCTTGAGGCCCTTCACATTAAGACGGTTCCAGAGACTCTCGATGCTGTAGGAGGCAAAGAAATTGGTAGCCTGTGTATTGTAGCCGGGCACCGACTGGTATACGATATGAAGTTCGGGATATTCGCTGTTGACGGTGGTCTCGTCGACATAGCACTGGAACTTCTTGGGGTTCGTCGATGTCTGGAGGGTGGCTACGATATTGATATACTGGCCGGCGCGGTATACCTGCATGGCATCCACGGGTTCGCTTGCCCAGTTGTCGAGAGTATCGGCCACTGCAGGGAGGGGTGCGGCGCCGGCGCCAAGTGTAAGACTTGCAAAAAGGATGTCGACATTTCCGCTGACGGCGTGGTCCTGTGTTCCGACAGGAGTGTACATGACCACAATACGCTTACCGATGTTGTCCTTCGAGAATTTCTGGGTGGTGGTAAGTGTTACCAGTGGCGAATCGTTGATTTCATTGAAAGTCATAACCGAACCCTGATCGTCGGAGGAAACGAGGGTGACAATGTCCATGTAGGTTGTCTGGGGTTCCGATTCGCTGTTGCATGCCGTGAAGGCAAGGGCTGCGACGGCAAGAATGAGATAATTTACAAATTTCATTTTCAGATTGGTTGTTTAGAGAGATTTATTAGATTTGATGACGGATGCCACGCGTCCGTCGGCCATATGTATCACGGTATCGGCATCGGCGGCAAGAGTTTCGTCGTGGGTCACGATGGCGAAAGTGGCGTCCATCTCGTCGCGCAGCTCGAAGAAGAGGCGGTGCAGCCGGCTTCGGTTCTGCGAGTCGAGACTGCCCGAAGGCTCGTCGGCGAGCACTATCCTTGGTTTGTTGACAAGCGCCCGTGCCACGGCTCCGCGCTGGCATTCGCCACCCGAAAGCTCCGATGGTCTGTGCCCGTCGCGCCCCTTGAGGTCGAGACGCTCGAGCAGGCGCCGGGCCCGGTCGAAAGCTTCGTCGCGCCTGCAGCCTGCTATCAGAGCCGGCATTGCCACATTCTCCAATAGAGTGAATTCGGGCAGCAGACGGTGGAACTGGAACACGAAACCGATATTGAGATTACGGAAGCGCGACAGGGCACCGTCGCCCATGGCCGTCACCTCGGTGCCGTCGTAGAGCACCGAGCCGCCCTTGTCGGGCGACAGCAGGGTGCCCACTATCTGCAGCAACGTAGTCTTGCCTGCACCGCTTGGGCCGACTATGGCTGTGACGCGTCCGGGTTCAATGTCGATATCGATGCCTTTGAGGACTTCGAGCGACCCGAAAGTCTTGCGTATGTTACGTACCGCTATCAAACTTCCTGTCTTTTATATCATTTCAGCATCCACCGCAGCAACCGCCCTCGCCGCAGCCGCCGTCGGAACAGCTGCCGTCGGAGCAGCAGCCGCCTCCGCAACCGCCACAGCCGTGTGACGGCTGGAGTTCTTCGGGGGTAGGCATGCGCACTTCGGTAACTTCGCCTACAAAATGCACGCGGTCCTTGGCGAGAGGATGATTGAGATCGAGCACCACGGCATCGGGCTTGAGTTCCACTACCAGGCCGTCGACACGGAAACCGTCGGGCGTCTGCAGTGGTATCAGATTGCCGGGAGTGAACATCTTCTCATCGAATTTGCCGTCGATAAGCAGGTTCTGACGGGGTACGGTGTAGATATCCTGCTCCGAATAGGGTCCGAAAGCCTTGTCGGGCTCGGCGTAGAAATCGAATTTAAACCCTTTTTCCTGACCTTTGACAGCCTCTTCAAGAGCTTCGACAAAGCCCAGAGTCATGCCGTAGATGGCGCGGTCGGGATCTTCGGCCGAAACCTCGTGTACGAGGGTCTCCGAGCCGTCGGGATTGACACGATACAGTTTATATGCTATTTCGAAATATTTTCCGGATTCTATTTTCATTCTTTCGGTATTAATGAGTTCGTATTATTGCTGAGGTTCCACCACCTTGAGGCGGTCGCCGGCATCCTCGACTATGGAGCGGAAATAGCGCTCGTTGTAGCCGCCGAACACTGGCTGCACGGGCATGCCGTCGGGCGTGCGGGCGAACTTGCCGTCCTCTTCTTTCTTGATGTTGCCGTCGAGGTATTTCACAAGCAGATAGTCGCCAAGCTTGTGGTAGCGCTCGGTGGCGTCGGTGGTGCGGGCTACGGTGAGGTCGCGGAGCACGGCCTGGGCCTTGTCGTAGGGCATGCCGGCTATTGCTGCCGAGGCATCGGCCACGGCGGCGTCCATCTCGTTCTCGAGCTGGCCCTGCACGCGACGTATGTCGGGAATCATCTGCGAGTAGCGGTTATAGGCCTGGTTGGCGACGTAGTTATTCACCCAGAACATGGCGTCCCACGACAGGGTGTAGAGGTCGGCGTGGTTGTCGAGGGCGCGGGGCACGGTGTCGGTGCTGTTGAACACGGGCACGTATACGCAGGTATTGGCATCGTCCACACCGAACCACAGTATGCCTTTCATGGCGTCGTGGCGGGCAGGATTCATGTCGGCTACAAACGAGAAGCCGGTCTGCTGGGTGGCGATGGCGCGTTCGTGGGTGTATTCCTGGCCGTCGACGGTGTAGCCCATCGGGCGCCAGCGGTACGGCACATCGAAGGGACCGGCGCCGATATCCTTGGTCATGTCGAGGTGAGTGCCCTCGAAGTGGTCGCGCATCATCCATTTGAGGTCGTTGGCGCTCAGAGCCTTCGCTGGCTTCACCCACAGAGGCATCGGTTCGCCCTTGCCTTCCATGATCCAGGGTATGTACTGATCCATCGAGCCTTCGGGAGCGAATTTATTGAAGTAAGCCCACACGCGGGCATCACAGCCGCGGAGTGCGCCGGCATCGGTAATGGCATATGCGCGCGAGAAATCGAAATCCTTGTCCTTGCCGGTGAAATAGCCCTGCTTGCGGGCGAAATCGATTACATCGGGCGAATAGAGCGTTTCCTTGTCCTTGAGAGGGAAACGGTGAATGCGGGCATGGTTGGCATGTCCGCTTATATATCCTTCGGGAACGCGACGGGCCACCCACACGGCACCGGGATCGGTCTTGCCCTTGCCGATAAGTTCCATTACCCATACTTCGGAGGGATCGGCGATGGAGAACGACTCGCCCGACGACGCGTAGCCGTAGTCGCGCACCAGACCGGTCATGACATCGATGGCCTCGCGGGCGGTGCGGGCGCGCTGCAGTGTTATGTAGATCAGCGAGCCGTAGTCGATGAGGCCGCTGCCGGCGAGTTCCTCGCGTCCGCCCCATGTGCTTTCGGCTATGGTGAGGCCGTGCTCGTTCATATTGCCTATGGTAGCGTATGTGTGTGCCACTTCGGGAATCTCGCCCAGATGGCGGCCGGTATCCCATTCGACCACAGGACGCATTGCGCCGGCGGCATGGTCGGCGGCCGGCTGGCGGTAAAGCTCGCCGTAGAGGGTATGGCTGTCGGCCGCATAGGTAATCATGGAGCTGCCGTCGACAGTGGCGCCCGGGGCTGCTATCAGACTTGTGCATGCCGAAACATCGGCAGGAGTAGCCGCCGCAGCTATCGCCGCAGCGCCTAAAATACAGGTGAGGTAGTGTTTCATCATATTATCAAACGGCAAAGTTACACATTTATTATCAATCCGAGCAAGGGATACCACAGGAATCCTTCTACATTTTCGCGGCCCAGGCGCTTCATGAGGCTTACATAGAGTTCCACCTGCCGACGGTGGCTCTCGCGGGCCTCGGTGGTGAATTTATAGTCGACCACGGTCACGCGGCCGTCGGGCGTCACCACCACACGGTCGGGGCGGAAGGTCTCGCCAGTGGCCGGCAGATAGATGGCACGCTCGGCAAAGACCTTGTTCTCAGGGCGGAACCACGAGGCCACGAGGTCCCCTCCCCTATCGAAAGCAGCTTCGAGTTCGGCGAGATAGCCACGGGCTTCGGCGTCGGGCAGAGCCAGGCGCAGGGCCAGACGCGACACCGCCTCGGGAAGACGGTCGCGGGTGCGCACCGATGCCAGCACGGCGTGCAGATTCTGTCCGCGCCGGGCGGCCTCGGCCATTGCGCTGTCGGCAAATGAAGCGGGGTCGCCGTCGGTTATTTCCTTGTCCTCCTCTCCGCCGATGTCGGGGTCCTCGCCCAGAATATCGTCGATGGCTGTAAGCTCGCGGGCATCGTCGCGGCACACCACATGGTATTCGCCCGCGTCGGGGCTTTCATAGGCCTCTGCGGTACCGCCCTCGCATACCGTCGGCTCGCCGTACTCGAAGGTCCTCGTGGCCGGATCGTAATACTGCGATATGGGCATGAGCGACGGATTCTCCGTTTCCTCGGAGGTATCGGGAGCGGAAATGGCGTCGGCGAACCATTTGCCGATATTGGACTCGCTGCAGTACACCGACAGCTCGCGCGAGGCGCGCGTATAGGCCACGTATGCAAGGTTGAGGTTGTCGGACTCGATGTCGCGCTCGTTCTGTTCGAGGATGGCCGCGAAAGGCGACGAGGACGCAGTACGCAGCACGTTGTTCTTGCTTGTGGTAATGCGGAGCAGTGGCGGCACAATGGCCGGATCGAAGCCCGGCAGCCCGTTGTCGAGCGGCAGCCATATATCCTCGGTGTTGCGGCGCAGTTTCCAGCCGGCCAGGGGCATATGCACACAGGCGCGTTCGAGGCCCTTCGACTTGTGCACGGTCATTATCTCGACGGCGTCGAGCTTCGACGACGCCTTGATGGCCCACACGCCCGAATTGCGGTCGTACTCGGCCAGGAACGACGCCAGCGAGGGGTCGGCGCCGTCGCAGTGCTTCACGGCAAGATCCTGCAGGGCTGCAATATAGGCGTATTCGGCCCGGCGCTGCGCCTCGGGTATCTTGTGGGCTACGACAGCCTCGATAAGCGCCACCAGATTGGCGGGATTCTCGGCACGGATGGCAAGTACCTCGCGCTGCAGCGAGTCGCCGGCGTCGGCTGCCTCGCCAAGGGCAAGCTCCAGAGCGCCCGAGGCATCGAAGCCTTCGCCGCGATAGTAGGCGAAACGGCTTATCATCATCTCGATGTCCGACCGCGAGGCATACTGCACGTCGCGTCGCTCCCCTACCTCGGCGGGTGCACGGTAGGAGCGTTCCACAAGCTTGAGCATGCCTATGATGGAGCGCACCGCCGACGAACTCGACAGCAGAAGGGCCTCGCTCGACAGCAGTTTTATCTCGGGATGCCGGTACATCAGGAACTCGGCTATGGCCTTGGCGTCATCGCGCGAGCGCACCAGTATGAGGATATCGTGCCAGTGGTAGCCGGCGGCGTGCTGACGGTTGATATCCTGTGCCATACGCTCGAAAATACCGTCGCGGTCCATGGTCTTCTCGTCCAGAAGCTGGAGCCTGATATAGGCCGGTGTGTCGGCATGACGTGCCGACACCGCCTGCACCACATTGCCGTAGCACCCGGCGCGGAGACCGGCGGCTATACGGCGGAAGAGAGTGTTGTTGAAGCGCACTATCGCCCCGGCGCTGCGGTAGTTGGTGTTTTCCGACGGCTTGTCGCCGCGGAGAGTATGTGTGTCGGGAAAATCGCGCATGCCCACAAGGTGCCCCAGCAGTTCGCTGTCGGAATTGCGGAAGCGGAATATGGCCTGTTTCTCGTCACCGATAATGAGGCTGTCGTGGCCTTCGGCTATACTGTTGGCCACCAGGGGTCGCAGATTGTGCCACTGCAGGTGCGATGTGTCCTGAAATTCGTCGATAAGGAGGCTGTCGAGCCTCATGCCGAGGCGCTCGTAGATAAACGGCAGCTCGGCATCGCTGATGATGCGTTTTAGAAGTTCGCCGGTGTCGGAGATGAGCACCATGTTGCTGTCGCGCAGGAATTTCTGCATGTAGTTCTCGGTAAGCCCTATGAACGCCAGCAAGGGCAGCGAGGCCTTGATGGCGGCGAGCACCGACGCCTCTGCCACAGCGGGCACGGCGGTCTGCGCAAAAGCGCAGGCGAGCTCGAAAGCGCGGTCGAGCGCGCCGCCGAGATGCTTCACGGTCTTGACACGCGACTTCACATAGAATTTGTCGATAACAGGCTCGTCGCACAGCATGCGGAATATGGCAAGCCCGAAGTCAGCCGCCGTAAGCGAACCCGCATCGGCGACAGCCTTGTCGACGCGGGCGCGGAAGGGCGCCGAGTACACATTGCAGGGAATGCCTGCGCCGTCGGCGTAAGCCACGAAAGCCTCGGCCGCCATCCGGACGGGGACTATGAGCGCCTGTATGCGGCTGTCGAGCTGACGCTCGAATTCCTGTATCAGCGCCGGGTCGGCGATATAGCGGCGGAATGCCGCAGCGCGGGTGGTATATGTCTCGTCGGCAAGAGCCTTGGACACAGCTTTCGACACCGATGCGAGCATGCGCCCGGCGCGGTTGAAGAAATTATAGCTTCCGCCCTGGTCGAGGCGCGTCATTACATAGCGGCGTATCCAGCTGTTGAGACGCGCCATTCCGCTGTCGCGGCCGTAATTGAGGCCGTCGAGCATCAGCGACACAGCCTGGGCCACCACGTCGTCGAGGTTGAGGCTCAGCTCATAGTCGCCCTGATGGTCGATTTCGCGCGAAAATGTGCGCAGCACGCTCTGAAAGAAGGAGTCGATGGTGCTGACATTGAAATTGCCGTAGTCGTAGAGCATTTCCGACAGCGCCTGCGCCGCCGCGGCACGGAGTTCGTCCGGCGTGCATCCGAACAGCTCCACCAGCCGCCCGCGGTAGTCCGACCGGCCGTCGGAGGCCAACAGCGCGAGCTCACGCACTATTCGGCTCTTCATTTCCTCGGTGGCGGCGTTGGTAAAAGTGATGGCCAGGATGCCGCGATGGCGGCATACGCGCCTGGGAGCACCGGTGTAGCGCGGATTGTTGAGCACATAGGTATCGGTGCCGTCGGTAAGTTTTACCCCTAACAGCAGTTTGACATATTCGAAAGCCAGTGTGAATGTCTTGCCCGAGCCCGCCGAAGCCTTGTAGATAGTCAACATAGCGATAGCTCAGAAAGCGTTTTCGTCGGAATGAAGGGCATTTATCACCGTGCGCACCATTATCTTCATATCGAGCAGCAGCGACCAGTTTTCGATATACCACACATCGTACTCCACGCGGCGCTCCATCTTCCACAGCTCGTCGGTGGGGCCGCGGTAACCGTTGACCTGCGCCCAGCCCGTGATGCCCGGCTTTACGGCATGTCGAAGCATATATCTGTCTATCAACTCCGTATACTGCTCCGTATGCGCCAGCATATGAGGCCGTGGTCCTACAATCGACATATCGCCCCGCCACACATTGATGAACTGCGGCAGCTCGTCGAGCGAGGTGTGCCGCAGGAATTCGCCCAGACGCGTCTTGCGGGGGTCGTGGCGGGTAGCCTGGGTGCTGTCGGAATCGCTGTTGACCCTCATGGTGCGGAACTTAAGGCACAAGAACGGACGGCCAAGATAGCCGGTTCGCTCCTGCTTGAAATATACCGGACCGGGCGAACTCATCTTGATGGCTATGGCCACCGGAATATAGATCAGAGGATATACGCACAGGAAGAGCGACGACACCACAAGGTCGAAAGAGCGCTTTACAAAGCTGTTGAAATAGCCTTTGAGGGGATTGTGGCGTATGGTAAGCACCGGTATATGGCCCACGCGGTGCAGCTCGAAGCCGCGTGTGAGAGTACGCGGAATCTGAGGCACATAATAGAAGTCGACGCAATGGTCGTCGGCAATCTTAATGACATGTTTGAGCCATTCGTTGCTGCCGGAAAGTGTGAAAAAAATCTGGTTGACATCGTTTTCCACAACAAAGCTTTCGAGCTCGCTCATGCGGCGCACCTTGCCGATACCGGATTTCGGTATGTCGCCGTCGTCGAAGTAGCCCATGATCTTGTAGCCGTAGCCGCTGTCGTTGAGCATCGCCGATGCCAGGCGCTCGGCCGACGATCCGCAGCCCACTATCACAACTCTTGTAAAGTTGTATCCGTGGCGGCGGTATGTCTTCAGAGCATAGCCGCCGGCCACCCTGAAGAGCAGCAGACCGGCCAGCATGGTCGAATAGAAAAATATGTAATCGCGGATGCGCATGTCGTCGAGATGCAGGAATGTCGTGAGCGCCAACAGCGACACGAAGTGTACCAGCACCGTCATGAGAGTAGAACGCACCACCTTGTCGAGCAGCATGGTACGCTGCTCGTGACGACCCATCTGCGTTACGGCCAGCGCAGGGATGGCGCAGACATTGACCATAACCCACATCTCGCGCAGATATGTCGGAGAGCAAAGAGATAACGGCTCACGGCTGATCAGAAGCCAGAATGCGAGGTTGATCACCACCACACATCCTACATTGAACAGCAGTGCGATAGCTCGACCGGACTCTATTATATGGTTCTGTCTGGGCATTTGCCGGGTGACTCAAGCGGGGACATGACAGCCGCCATATCCCCGCCGGAATGAAAATGAGATGGTTACGATATTTTTTCGTCTACGAGTTTTATTTTCTCGCGTATTTCTTCGATATCGGCCTTGAGGCGCTCTATGCGGCGGCTCATGTCGCGCACGAGCGAGTCGCCCGATTTCGACTTGGACTGGAGGAAGCCGAGATTGTTCTCATAGGTGCGAAGCTCGTTGTTGCGGCCTTCGAGAGCGCGCACCAGGCGTTCGCGTTCGCGGTAGAGCTTGTCGTTGTCGCCCTCGAGCTGCTGCACGGAGGCCTCGAAGCGGTCGCGGCGCGCACGGCTTTCGGCTATGGCGAAGTGCGCACGCACGGCATCGACAGCCGAACGGTATGCCTCATAGAGCTTGTCCTTCTCGCGGAACGGCACGTGGCCTATGCCCTGCCAGCGCTTCTGCAGCTCCTTGAGCTGGGCGATGGCGTCGTCTTTCTCCACGCCGTCGGCCATAAGGGCCTCGAGCAGACCTATGATTTCGCGCTTGGCCTTGAGATTGGCGGCTTCGACCTGACGTGTGCCCGAGCCGGCTTTCTTCTTGCGGTCGAAGAAGTAGTCGCATGCCTCGGTGAAGCGTTTCCACAGGGCGTCGGAGTATTTCTTGGGGATAGCGCCTATGGTCTTCCACTCTTTCTGCATGGCCACGAAGCGGTCGGTGGCAGTGCGCCAGTCGGAGCTGTCTTTCAGAGCTTCGGCCTCGTCGGCGAGGCGCTGCTTGTGGGCAAGGTTATTGGCGAGTTCGTCGCGGGTATTGCGGTAGAACTCGGCTTTGGCGGCAAAGAAAGCGTCGCAGCCTTTGCGGAAACGGGCGAAGAGCGAGCGGTTCATCTTCTTGGAGGCATAGCCGAGGGTGCGCCATTCTTCCTGTAGCCCGATAATGATACGGGTCATTTCTTCCCATGTGCCGAAAGTCTTGAGACCGGTGTAGTCGAGGGCCTCGAGGCGCTCGCACAGAGCGGTTTTGGCGGCCTCGTTCTCGGTCTCACGGGCCTTCCGGGCCTCGAAGAAAGCCTGATAGCGCTTGTTGATTTCGGCCGATGCGTCGCGGAAATTATTCCATATCTCGTCGCGCAGCTCCTTGGCCACCGGGCCTATCTGGCGCCATTTGTTGTGGAGATCCTGAAGACGGCGGTAGGCGGCTATCACATCTTCCTCGGCAACGAGACCGCGGGCCTCGGCCAGGAGCACTTCTTTGTCGGCAAGGTTTTTCTTGAAGTCGTAGTCGCGCAATTCCTTGTTTATCTTGAGATTGTCGGAGTAGCGTTCGCGTGCTTCCTGGAAGCGCTTCCACACGGCGGTATCTTCGGTGGGGTCTACATCGCCGATAGCGTTGAATTCGTCCTGCAGCTCGCGGTAGCGGGGGAATGTGCGGTTTACATTGTCGGTATCTTCGGCCAGAGCTATTATTTCGGCTATGATGGCGTTCTTACGCTCGAGGTTGGCGGCACGGCGCGCCTCTTCGGCGGCAGTCCATTCGGCCTTACGGGCCTTGAGCTGCTCTATGACCTCGACAAAGCGTGCGGCCACAGGATCGACCTCGGGAGCCTTGGGCTCGGCGCCTTCCTCTTCGGCGCTTTCCTCTGTCTTATGGAGCATGCCGAACCGCTGACGCAGACGGCGGATATCGTCGTTGGAAAAAGCGGAACCGTCGAGCGCGAGCAGGGCTTCGGCAGCAGCCAGAACACTCTCGGGAGTGTCGGCGCTCTCGGCTTCGGCAAGTTCTTCGCCTTCTGTCATTATTTCTTCAACCTCAAGCTCTGCTTGGGGCTGTGGGGTGTCAGCCTCTTCGGCGGGGATTGCAGCGGCTTCGGCGGCTGCGTCGTTCACTGGTTGGTCCTGATTCTGCCCGGCAGGTATCAGGTTGGGATCAAGCATGTCCATAATTGTGTAAATAAGAGAAGTATTAGAGGCAATCCACGGATTGCCGCGCCAAAAATAATAAAAAATCCATTAACCACGAAAATTTTCGCGACATCTGTTTTGGCGAAATCGGCATTTTTAGTATTTTTGCAAACCTACACGGCCTCAAAAATGCCTTTTTAACACCGGCAGAGGCCATACACAGACGTTTCATTTCACAATTTCCAAGCAATGAAAAAAATCGCTCTCATCATCGGCGTCATTCTCGCTGCCTGCGCCTTTTCGGCGACAGCACAGGATGTGTCGTTCGAATCCGATAACAATGCCCCCTATCTGGGCATACGCCTGGGTCTCGACATCTCCTGCCCCACCAATATGAAGATATCGGATCCGCAACTGGCTCCGGGATTAAGCATGTCGGTGCCTTTCTACGACAACGGTGCCGGTTTCGACCTCGGCGCCATATACAATATTCCCCTGTGGAAAAATCTGTACTTCGAACCGGGTCTCAGCCTCTACTACAACACCATGGGGATCGATTTCACCACTGCCTACGATGAGACCAACGGCATCCCTGAAGATGCGAAAGCGTCGATACGCCGCTTCGGCTTCCGCATGCCCTTCCAGGTAGGCTACCGCATCGATTTCAGCCAGTTCTCGCTGGCGGCATTCACCGGTCCGGTGCTTTCGGTCGGGGTGATAGGCCGCGAGCATTACAGCTTCAAGACCCAGGGCGTCAATGAAAGCGGAAGCACCGGTGTCTATGGCCACGACGGCGGTCTCAACCGCGCCGACATAGGGTGGAAAATAGGCGCAGGCGTCGAATTCGACCGTTTTGTGCTCCAGCTTAGCGGCACCATAGGCATGTGCAACATGCTTAACGGAGTAAAAGGTGCCAAATACCGCGACAACAACGTGGCTCTTACCATAGGCTATAACTTCCGGCCGTGATGAAGCTCCTGCGTGTGGTGCTTGCCGTGCTTTCGCTGGCAGCCATCGTTCTCGTTTTTGTTGATTTCACAGGCATGGTAGCCGAGTACTTCTCGTGGCTGCCCAAACTTCAGCTTGTGCCCGCGCTGCTTGCGCTCAATGTGCTTGCCATCGCAGTATTGGCTGCTCTGACGTTGCTTTTCGGGCGTGTATACTGCTCGGTTATATGTCCGCTGGGTATATATCAGGATATTGTCAGCCGCCTGCGCCACGTCTTCGCTTCCCGCAAGAAAAAGCGTATCGGGCTATTCCGTTTCGAGAAAGCGGCCACACGGCTTCGCATGAGTTTTCTGGCGGTATTCGCCATTCTTCTCGGGCTTGGCCTCGCCGGCGTAATCGCCACCTCTCTGGCCGGCATTCTCGACCCATACAGCGCTTTCGGCCGCATGGTGGGGCAGTTTGCCGTACCTCTGTGGCGCTCGGGCATGTCGGCGGCTGCAGATACAGCGGCAGAACACGGCCACTACATCATCGACAGCTACCCGGCCGCGGCCGCCTTCAACATCGGCGTTCTGGCGGTGGCTGTGATAACATTCGTTGTCACCACGGCCATGGCTTGGACCGGAGGTCGCGCCTACTGCAACAAGGTGTGCCCCGCCGGTACGCTCCTGGGCCTTCTCTCGCGCCACTCACTCATCCGCATCAATATCGACACAGATCTGTGTAACCGCTGCGGCTCGTGCGGCCGCCATTGCAAGGCTCAGTGCATCGATACAAAGAACCATGTGGTCGACCTCAGCCGCTGTGTGGCATGTATGGACTGCATAGGCGCATGCTCGCAGCATGCGATATCGTTTTCGGTCAAACCGAGAAAAACTGCGGCAAAGAAAGCCGATGCCCCCGACGGCACACGCCGTGCATTCCTTGTGGGCACCGCCATCGTGGCCGGCTCTCTGGCTGTGAAGGCAGCCGACAAAGCCACCGACGGCGGACTGGCTCCGCTCAAATCCAAACAGCGTGTGGCAGACGCTGCTCCGGCAGTCCCCGCGGGCGCCGTCAGTCTGACGCACCTGCGCAGCCACTGTACAGCCTGCCAGCTGTGCATAAGCCGCTGTCCCAACGGCGTACTCAAACCATCGTCGGCCTTCGGCGATTTCATGCAGCCCGTGATGGTCTTTACCGAAGGTTACTGCCGTCCCGACTGCACCGTATGTAGCGATATATGCCCCGCAGGCGCCATTAAGCCCATCGACACCGACCGCAAGGCCACCATCAAGATAGGCACGGCTGTTGTGAACCCCGACCTGTGCATATCGGCCGCTTTCGGGCAGCACTGCGGCACCTGTGCGCGCCACTGCCCGGCAGGCGCCATCACCATGGTGAAAACACCACAGGGCAACATGCGCCCCGCCGTCGACGAAAGCCGCTGCATAGGCTGCGGCTCGTGCGAATACCACTGCCCTTCGGGCACTGCCGGACAGATTTCCGCCAACACCGCCGCCATACATGTGGAGGGCATAAGAGTACACACCACCATATGAGCAACGAACAAGTGAACCAAGGCCGGCGGCGCTTCCTGCGCAACGCCGGCATATTCTCGGCAGCCGGCGTGCTTGCCGCCTGCGGAGTGCGTACCACGCCCGACAGCGACAAGCCCGAACGCCCGCGCGAAATGACACACCGCATCAACCACAACACCGGCGACAGTGTCAGCATACTCGGCTACGGCTGCATGCGCCTGCCGACCATGAAGCTCAAGACCGGCAACGAGAACGATGACCAAATCGACCAGGACGCCGTCAACGAGCTTACCGACTACGCTCTGGCACACGGTGTGAATTACTTCGACACATCGCCGGCCTACTGCAAGGGCCACTCCGAGGAAGCCATGGGCATAGCACTGAGCCGGCATCCGCGCGATTCGTACTATATCGCCACAAAACTGTCGAATTTCGCCGAGTCGACATGGCCGCGGGAAAAGTCGGTGGAGATGTTCGAAAATTCGCTCAGATATCTCAAAACCGACTATATCGACTATCTGCTGCTCCACGGCATAGGCATGGGAGGCATGGACGCCTACCGCGGCCGCTACGAGGACAACGGCATCCTCGCCTACCTGCAGGAACAGAAAGCCAAAGGCACAATACGAAATCTCGGATTCTCCTACCACGGCGACGTGGCCGTATTCGACCATCTGCTGGCCATGATGGACCGCGGCGAGGCCCACTGGGACTTCGTGCAGATACAGCTCAACTATATCGACTGGAAGCACGCCAAAGAGATAAATCCCCGCAACACCGACGCCGAATATCTCTACAACGAACTTCACCGCCGCAACATACCCGTAGTGATAATGGAGCCTCTGCTCGGCGGACGCCTGGCCTCGGTACCGGTACCTGTAAGCGCCAAAATGAAGGAGCGGCGCCCCGACGATTCCGCCGCCACATGGGCATTCCGCTACGCCGGCACTCAAGAAGGCATACTCACGGTGCTGTCGGGCATGACCTATATGGAACATCTGCAGGAAAACCTCGGCACATATTCGCCGCTCGAACCGCTCGATGCCGACGAAGACGCATTCCTGCAACGCATGGCACTGGAGATACTCCAAAACGACAATGTACCCTGCACCGACTGCAAATACTGCATGCCATGCCCCTACGGGGTGGACATACCGGGCGTTTTCGCCCACTACAACCGGTGCATCAACGAAGGCAACGTGCCCCGCGACACCGGCGACCCGGCCTACCGCAGCTCACGCCGGCGCTTCCTCTTCGACTACGACCGCTCGATACCGCGCCTGCGACAGGCCGATCACTGCATTGCATGCGGCGCCTGCGTGTCGCACTGCCCCCAGGGCATTCCCATTCCCGGCCGACTCAAAAAAATCGCCGATTATGCCGACGCCCTCCGCTCCGAAAAGGTCTGACAGCCTATCATTTCCACATAACACCATCTAAATATTTCCCTATGAAAAAACATTTGCTCAAAATTGCCATGTCTGTGGCCGTAGCTGTGCCGCTGACGGTTGTGGCAATCCTGCCTGCCGACCAGAGGTCGCGCGTGCAGGATGCGCTCGGCGCCATCGGCAGAGTGGCCACCGAACGGCCTGACAAAGAATCGACCCCGCCGGAAATATCGCGCCGCACGTCCGACCCCGGTCTGAAATCGGCCGCAGACTACACCTTCCGTGTGCGTACTGCTCCCGAAAAGGCGCCTGTCGTTCCCGAGAGCGCCCCTGTCTTCGGCTGCACGCTGTCGAGTCCCTATTCTCTTATCAGTCTGCCGACCGACGGCGAAACCACCTCGGTAACCACCATAGCCACCGACGAGAATTTCAACGCCAACGGCGGCGGTGTATGCGACGGCACGACATACTACTCGGTCAGCTACTTCGATTACGGATGGACCACATTCACCACCATCTATAAATTCGATGCGGAAACATGGGAGTACCAGGGCCTTAAAAACGCCAACGGAAGCGCCGTATCCACCGACATGGCTTACGACGCCATCACCGGAAAAATATACGGTTGTTTCAAAAACGATTCCGGTACGGGCTATGTATTCGGCATCCTCAACCCCGACAATGCCTCACGTCAGGCCATCAAGAACCTCGACGAAGCATGGAATGCCTGCGCTGTCGCCAAAGACGGCACTCTCTACGCCATTACCATGTCGGGCACACTTTATACCGTGAACAAGAACACCGGTGAAATGACTTCGGTCGGCGAGACCGGGGTCAAACCGTTCTATATGGCATCGGCCGTTATCGACCAGCGCTCCGGTCGCTTCTACTGGACAGCGGCTCCCGAGACCGGAAACGCCGGCCTCTACGAAGTCGAACCCGCCACCGGCGCAGCGACCCTGCTCTACGAGCTGCCTGCAGATCTGCAGATAGCAGGCCTCTACATACCCATACCCGATGCCGACGATAATGCTCCTAATACGCCGTATTCACTGAAAGCGAATTTCGAGAAAGGCTCTACCGAAGGTACGGTTACCTTCACCGTTCCGGCCACTACCTTTGCCGGAGGGGATCTGACGGGAACCGTAGGATATACCCTCATTATCGAAGGCCCCGAGTCCTCGGTGATAAACGGAAATGCGAATCCGGAAGAAAACGTTTCGGTACCGGTGTCGCTGACCAAAGCGGGCAACTATGACTTCACCGTGCGTCTCTCCAACGAACACGGCGACAGTCCCAAGGCAACCACAAGCACTTTCGTCGGTATGGTCACACCCAAACCTGTCACCATAACCGGACTGATCTTCGAGAATGGCCGCGCGACCCTGCGCTGGGAGGCTGTCACGGCATCGTCGGACGGCGGATATTTCGATCCCGAAGCCGTGACATACACCGTACGCCGCTATCCCGCCGACCAGATCGTGATGTCGGGCAGCAAAAACACCGAATTTACCGAAACTCTGCCCGACGGCGAGCTCACCGTCAACCACTACACCGTAACGGCCGAGTGCAACGGCGCTCTGTCGGAAGCTGTAGAGTCGAGCAGCTTCGTCACCGGTGTGGCATCCGTCCCTTATACCGAGAGCTTCGATACCGAAAACGCGCTTGCCGCCTACACTATCCTCGACGGAAATAAAGACGGAAAACAGTGGGAATACTACGAATCGCGCGTACGAATGAGATACAGCATGTCGGCACAGATGGACGACTGGCTGATTACACCTCCTGTACGTCTTAAAAAAGGCTGGACATACCGCTTCGCATTCTATGCCTCGGCTCATAACGATTCTGATCCCGAACGACTCGAAGTGAAATTCGGCAATTCGGCTACAATCGGCGGTATGACCACAGAACTTATCGCTCCCACCGTAATATCGGGCAAGACTCCCGCCCTTTACGAAGGTTTCGCCTCCATATCGGAAGACGGCGACTACTACTTCGGCATACACGACATAAGCGATGCCGACAAATACTATCTCTATGTCGACGACATTTCCGTAACCGAAAGCTACTCGAACGACGTTCCCGATGTTCCGTCGGCTTTCAATGTAAGCCCATATGTGAGCGGCGAGCTCAAGGCCGACATCAGCGTCACCGCTCCGGCCAAGGCAATATCGGGCGACAATCTCACTTCGATATCGCGTCTGGTAGTAAGCCGCGACAACGAGGTAATCAAGGAATTCGCCAATGCGACTCCCGGCGCTGAATACACATTTACCGACGAAGGCGTCGAGCAAGGCCCGCACACCTACTCGGCCTATGCTGTCAACGAGGCCGGCGACGGCAAGGTTATCACTGCGCGTGTATATATCGGTGTAAATGTGCCCAAGGCACCCAAAACCGCTCATGTAGTGGAAACAGCTACTCCCGGCGAAGTGACAATATCGTGGGATGTGCCCGAAAGCGATGTCGACGGCAACCCCATCAATCCCGACCTCATCACCTACCATATCATCACACAGGACGACGACAACAATGTGATCGAAGTCGCCGACAACATCAGTGAAACATCGTATACCTACCAGGCCATCGCGGCCGACGGCAAGCAGGACGTGGTAGTATATGCCGTGCACGCCAAGACCTCGGCCGGTGAATCGGAAGATTTCGCCAAGACCGAAATTATATTCGCAGGCCCCGACTATACTCTGCCCTATGCCGATTCTTTCCCCGGCGGACATCTGGGTGAATACATCTATGTTATCAACACCATAAACGGTACTTATGCCGGATGGTCGCTGAGCAGCGAGATGTCGCAGGACAACGACGGCGGCTGCATCGGCTTCATCGGCGGCTACCGCGGCGACGAGGCCACACTCTGCACCGGCAAGATATCGCTCCGCGACACCGAAAGCCCCGTTCTGCAGTTCTACTACTACGCGGTATCGAGCTCCACATCCACCCTCAAGGTTCTTGTAAAGGACTTCGGCAGCGACGAAAGCTATACCGACCTCCGCACCATTACCCTGAACGAAAGCGGCCTCGACGGCTGGTTGAAAGCCACATGCAGTCTGGACGCTTATAAAGGCAAGACAGTGAGCATAATGTTCGACGCCACAGCCGGAAGCACCACCGCCGTGGCTATCGACAACATCAACGTTCTCGACCGCCCGGCCCACGACATCATCGCGGCAGCCATCAGCGCACCCGCCAAAGTCAAAACAGGCGAAAAGGCCGTAGTAGCCGTCACTGTCGAGAATTTCGGCGCCAATACCGCCGAAAACTACACCGTGCAGCTGTTCTGCAACGACGAGATGATCGGGCAGAAGAGCGGCCCCGCTATCGCAAGCGACGCTGCGGCCACGATAGAATTCGAATTTACGCCCGGTGTGGCATCGCCCGAGAAACTCCAGTTCGAGGCCGTGGCCGTATATGCACCCGACCTTAACACCGACAACAACCGAATCTCCGCATCTACCGCCGTAGATTTCCCGATCTATCCCAAGGCTACGGGCCTCACAGCTCAGGCTGCCGGCAAATCGATAGAACTGTCGTGGACCGCTCCCGACCTGAGCACTGCCATCGGCAATCCCGTGACCGAAGACTTCGAAAGCTATCCCGCCGGCACATATACGGGAATGGGCGAATGGATTCTCATCGATAAGGACGGTCTGAGAAACGCCAGTCTCGCAGAGCAGACCGGCACAAGCACTTCGTCGTTCTTCGTCTACGATACCACCGGAAAAGATCCCGCAAGCTTCTCGGCCCATTCGGGGTTGAAAATGATGGCATCGGTATATCCCATCGACGAAAAGGGCACCCAGTGCGATGACTGGATGATATCGCCCGAACTGCCCGGATGCGCTCAGACAATATCGCTGTTCGCACGCTCACAAAGAGCTTCCTATCCCGAGTCATTTGAAATATTGTACTCCACAGGCAGCACGGAAACCGATGATTTCGTGCTTTTGGAAACATTCTCCGGCATATCGGCCGACTGGACCGAATACACCGTCGACCTTCCCGCCGGTGCGCTCCGTTTCGTGGTACGCTGCATTTCGAACGACTGCTACATGCTGTCGATCGACGATATCACCTTCATCCCCGCAAGCTCCAAACCCGAAGAACTCGTCGTTCTGGGCTACAACATCTACCGCGACAAAACACTCGTGAACGAAAGCCCCGTCGCCGAAACATCCTACGTCGACACCCAGGTACCCGCAGGTGTTCACAGCTATCAGATATCGGTAGTCTACGACAAAGGCGAGTCCGCTCTGTCGGATGCCGCTTCGGCCGAAACCTCGTCGATTTCTGCCATCGGCACTTCGTCGGTGACCATCGCCGCAGGCGAGGGCTGCATCATCGTCGGCAACGCCGCCGGTATGGAAATAGCCGTCTATACCCCCGACGGCAAGACCGTAGCCTCCGCCACCGGCAGCGCCCGCACCGAAATCGCTGTTGTCCCGGGCCTCTATGTAGTCAAAGCCGGCACCACCGTAGCCAAGGTCGCCGTCCGCTGATCCCCCTCCCATATAAAAGTCTCAGGAGGCTGTGCAGTTCATTATGGACCGCACAGCCTCCAGTTTTTTTTATCTGATCTATTATCTATTTTTCGGAGGATAACAACAGTTGATATGGATTTTTATGAAGTGAATACGCTGAATGTCAGAGACAATGTGTAACTTTGTGTATTGGCATATACGCCATATCAGAAACAATGGCAAAGATTACAGTTCAAAATACCAATATAACAATTATCGCCGTCAATGGGAACGATTATATATCGTTGACCGATTTGGCAAGGCATAAAAGCGATGAACCTAACGCTGTGATTGCAAACTGGTTGCGCAACCGTAACACAATAGAGTATTTAGGCATTTGGGAACAGCTTTACAATCCGAATTTTAAACCCACCGAATTCGAGGGGTTTAGACAACAAGCCGGCCTGAACGCATTTACTCTCTCTCCAAAGAAATGGACGGATGCGACTAATGCCATTGGCATAATCGCTAAATCAGGGCGTTATGGTGGAACTTATGCGCATAAAGATATTGCATTGAAATTCGCAAGCTGGATTTCTGTTGAGTTTGAACTCTACATTGTCAAGGAATTTCAGCGGTTGAAGACTGAGGAACAGCGGTTGCTGGGTTGGTCTGCGAAACGTGAACTGTCGAAAATCAACTACCGTATACATACCGATGCCATAAAGCAGAACCTTGTCCCGGCGCAGGTTACTCCCGCACAGGCAAACATCATCTACGCCAATGAAGCCGATGTGTTGAATGTGGCTATGTTTGGGGTAACGGCAAAGCAATGGCGCGAAGCCAATCCCGACCTCAAAGGGAACATACGCGACTATGCCACTATCAACGAACTTATCTGCCTGTCAAATATGGAAAACCTTAACGCGGTTTTCATCGAGCAAGGCATGACGCAGAGTGAGCGGCTTGTGAAACTGAATCAGATAGCCATTCATCAGATGAGCGTACTGGAAAACAGCGGTAACAACAGAAAACTACTAAAGTAAAGATAAGAAGCTAATTATTACAATATTACGATATAAAAAACTTATACCTTATGGGAATGATTGAAATTGGTCCGCGAGACGAACTAAATAAACTATACAACAAACCTGCAAACAGAAAAATAAAATACTGTGCCGTTGTTGCCATCTCAATCACTATAGCACTCATGCTGGCTATGTTGATTTGGAGGGAGCAACTGTCTTATAGAAATATATTGCTTATGAGAGGTTTTGCCGGGCTATTAGCGATTATCTTCGTTGTCTTATGCGGGATACTTGTATATCGCGTAAATCGAGAATATATCAATAGTAATCAATAATTGATTTCGGATGCCGAAGTTGTCAAGAACTGCTGTAATGCCAGTCCTCATTAACACAAAATACTGTTATTCACAAATTAAACCGCCACAACAAGAGCTAATAAAAAAACGATTGCATCAAGTTATGGACACAATCGTTTTTGTGCGGATAGGGGCGTGGTCAGTGCATGGACAGGGCGGCGCCGAGGGCGGCTTCCTCGGCACATGCCGATAGTATGACGGGTAGGCCGAAGCGATCTTCGAGAGCCTGCCGAGGGAGGTGATTACGGCGCAGACCGTTGCCCGACGCCACGATATGAGTCTTGTTTTCCTGAAGCGAAGGGGGCAAAAGACGATAATAAGCATGGAGGGCATCACATATGCCTCTGGCAAAGCCGCAGATTAGTTCCTGCGGTGTGAAATTCGACGATGAAATACCGGTGACACTTCCGCGCCTGCCGGGGTCCTGACGCGTGCCGTCGAAAAGAGTCTCGACACTCAGCGCGCTGTCGGCAAGATAGGGCACCGACATCATTGCAGCGTAGATATCGCTGTCGGACATATCTTTCCCGCATATCAGCCGTGCGGTTTCGGCAAAAAAGTTTTTGAGAATGGCAAACGAATATCCGCCGCAGAGCTCTGCACCTACAAGTATATACCCACCGCCCGGCAACGGCCTCGTATCGAGAGTGTCGACCTCCACATATTCGGGGGTATAGACAGAAATCTGGCTGCTCGTACCCACAGTCACATGTACGGCCGAACTGCGGTCGGCCACAGAACCTATAAATGCCGCCTGGTTGTCGCCGATAGCCGAGTATACCGGAATATTCCGGTACTGCCCCAGCAGAGTGGCCGAAGGTGCAAGATCGGGGAGAATCGCGGCATCGATTCCGGCGCGGCCGAGCGCCTCGTGGTCGAAGCACAGGCGTCTCTTGTCGAAAAAGCCGAGCGAAGCGCCGTTGGTATAATCGGTGAGCGGTGAGCGACGTCCTGTGAGCCTCATACCGGCATAGTCCATTATGGAACACAGACTCCGGGCATTGTCCGGCACAAGACCGTTTCTGCTGTTATAGAAATGCGTGACAAGTCCATAGCCCGTAGCAACCGGATAGCCCGACACGGATGTAAGATAATCCGCATAGCTCGAGTCCGACTCCAGCGGACGGTTGCCGCGGCCGTCCTGCCATGTGTAGAGAGGACTGATGGCATTCCCGTCGCTGTCGAGGTAAAGTATGCCGTGCATCTGCCCGCTAAGCCCTATGGACACGGCGTCGGCATGAGCGTCGATGAGTTCGTCGGCAATGGAGCGCACACACGCCATTATGGCCGAGGGATCCTGAAGTTTTTCATCGGAGCAGCACGATGATACCGATGCGCTGTTCGGCCGGCTGACAATATCTGTTGTTCCCGTTTCCGGATTGTATGCCACCCCGCAGATAGAGCTGGTGCCGATGTCTATGCCAATGTAGTGCATAAGCCTGTCATTTGAATGTTGTGGATTCACGTTCTATCAGAGTTCCCTCCAGAAGCACCGACAGCGGAGGTGCCGACGGCGAGGCAATACGTCGTTGCATCAGTTCCACACAGGTGTCGGCGATCTCCGTGCACGGCTGGCGGAATGAGGTGAGAGGATGCCGCAGATGGCGGGAATACTTCATATCGTCGAAAGCGCATATGAGCAGGTCGGACGATATTTCCCGGCCGGGTCCGGTGAGAGAAGACATAAGTACGGCCGCGGTGGAATCGTTGGCACATATTATGCCGGTGCGGCCTTTTGTAATCGCGATAGCTGCTACGGTATCGGGGGCTTCGGGATCGCCGCAATGTATATTGGCATCGGGAAAAGGCAGCCCCGCGGCATGCAATGTCTCTCTTACACCGGCAAGGCGCACTTTTACGGAAGCGGCTGAATCGGGCCGGTAAAAGAAGTGTATATCGTCGCAGTTACGTTCGAGAAGATGCTGCGCCATGATGCATCCGGCGCTGAAATTGTCGAGACTCACCACATCGTAGCCGCTACGGCCGGGAAGATCGCATATATCTCTGTCGATAAGCACCACAGGGATGCCGGCGCTGTCGAGCATATCGCATATTTCGCGGTTGAGCCGTGCGGCATCGCCTACGCGCTCGAGAGGAGCGAAAAACACGCCGTCGACCTTACGGGCGATATATCCGGCACAGCAGCCTGATATCAGTTCACGCCGTATGTTGGCGCTGCCGGCAGTAGCGCCGTCCCATATACAGTCGAAATTTTCTTCTTTCGAAAGGGTAAGAAGCCTGTCGTTTATTATCGAGAATATCTCCGACTCGCCGGCCCCCGGAAGCAAGAGGCCGTACACGGGCCTGGAAGCTGCGGCTCCGACAGCGTTGACAACGGTGCCCATACCTTTCTTTTTGGTTACAAGACCATCGTCCTGTAGCATATTGTAGGCCCGGGCAACCGTAGGCCTGGACACATTGTATTTCTGCGAAAGCACAGCTTCGGTAGGCAGAAGCGCTCCGGGAGCATAGGCACCGCTCTCGATATCGTGCCTGAGCCTGTCGTAGATAATCTTATAATTCAGCCTGTTTTCCATATCAGATGGTGTTTTCAGGATGCAAAAATACACATTATACCTGTTCGTGCCAAACATTAAGGCTACTAAATGCAAAATATATGATAATGCAAATGCAAAGAAGAATATTACATTTATGTTTGCATTTACAGAATATTCCCTGTATATTTGCAGCCACAAAACCTACGACAGATCCTGCTTATACCACTATGAGAAAACTGATGATTGCGGCCATGCTCTGCGCCACCGGGGCCACGGCACAGGTTGCAAAAGACTACAATCCGCAGATACAGCGCACCTCGGCTCTTCAGTATTTCAAGCCTGCGGAAAGCCATCTTTTCACAGGCGACTGCATGCCGATGTACCACGACGGCACATTCTACATCTACTGGCTTCTCGACGAGGGGCACCACGCAGGCCTCGGCGGTCTTGGCGGACACCAGTGGGCACTCAGCACATCGGAAGATCTGGTGAACTGGACGCACTACCCCGTGGCCGTAGGCATCGACGAGGAATGGGAGAAGTCGATATGCACCGGCTCGGTGATAGCCGACAAAGGTCGTTTCTATGCTTTCTACTCCACCCGCGTGCTCGATGACAATGGCACCCACGAGCATCTGAGCTACGCCGTCAGCGACGACGGAGGCAAGAGCTTCGTCAAGCAACAGCCCAATCCGTTCTATTTCCCGCCCGAGGAGTGTGTGAGCCGCGATTTCCGCGATCCGAAGGTGTTCCGCGACGATGACGGCACATACCATCTCTTTATCTCGGGCTACAAGAAAAATCCGGTGATCGAAGGCTTCGGCGGCTATCTGTGCCACCTCGTATCCGATGATCTGAAAAACTGGAAAGAAATCGATTCGCCGCTCGCCGGACAGGTAGCCACCCCGGAGTGCTCCGACTATTTCAAATGGAACGACCGGTACTATCTGCTCTACAGCATCGGCGGCGACACATACTATGTGATGTCGCGCAGTCCTTTCGGGCCGTGGCAGTATCCGACGACGCAATCGTTGGTGGAGCAGTGGGCAAGCGTGTACAAAACCGCGCCCTATAAGGACAACCGCCGCATAGCCGTGGCCTACATGCCCTGCCGCCGCGACGGCAAGGACTTCGACGGCGCCATATGGGGCGGAAACATGCTTCTGCGCGAGGCCGTGCAGCACCCCGACGGCACTCTCGGCACCAAATTCCTCGAAGAGGCTCTTCCGCCCATGCGCTCCATCCCTCTGCCGGCTTTTGAAACCGCGGGCGACAACGCCACCGCAAGCGTCGGCACCGACGGGGCAGTAACCATCCACGCCTCCAACGGCACAGGAACAGCCGCGCTGTCGGGCCTTCCGGTCGATTACCGCATAAGCTTCGAGTTCGAACCCGAAGGCAATTACGACGAAGCCGGAATCTTCGTGCGGGCCGACGACAAGGACCACCGCGGCTACAAGATCGAACTCAACGCCAACAAAGAGAGTGCCTTCATATACAACACCGGCATAAATACCGTAAAAGGCCTCGACCGCACCGTGAAAGTGGATATAATACTGAAAGACGAGTTTATCGACATGAATATCGACGGCCGGCGCTGCATCGTGAACCGTCTGCCCGAGAAAAAAGGCGACAAATTATTTTTCTTCCTTAAAAACGGGAACGCGCGTTTCCACAACATAACCCTGAGCAAATGGAACGAAAACGACTGGTGACAAGAACAATCATAGCCGCTATGGCCGCCGGTGCGGCATGTGTCGCAACGGTATCGTGTAGTAATGCTGCTCCCGCGGAGCCGGCCACCATATCTCTACTGTCCGATTACTGGAAAAGGGCCGACAGCACAGTGCCCGCGTCGCATCTCGGCGACAGCGTAATCACCGATTCTCTGCCGCCGGTAGCCGATATCACCAGGGGCTTCACCATCAGCTTCAAGGCCAAGCTCACCGAGCCGACCCGCGACCGGCGCATACTCGAAATTCCCGGTGTTCTCGAGGTAACACTCCGGCAGCACAATCCGCTCGACCGCGACCGCCAGAACTATCCGGCCCACACCATGCCCGACGGTTCTGTACCGGTGCTTGAGGCGCAGATCCGGCTGGTGTCGCCCGTCGACGGCTCGACGGCGAACATGCCCGTAGGCATACCTTTGGCCATGCTCGACGAGCCTTTCGGCGAACACGACATAACGCTCGACTTCAGCGGCCCGCGCTGGACCATGTATGTCGACGGACGCCTTATCGACAACGATTTCCCCTTCGGCTATCCCGACACCGCAAAAATGCGCAGCTGGACGATAGACCCGGACTTTGTCGGAGAAGCTTCAATCACTTTCCCGGCCGCAGAATTCACACGGTCCGATGCCCCGGGCGACAATGTAGCGGTGCAATACTGGACTCCGGCCGGCTTCAACGCCTGGGTGGGCGACGTGGTGAGCCTCTACAACGACAGCACCTACCATCTTTTCTATCTCTACGACAGGCGCGGACACCAGAGTAAGCTCGGCCGCGGCGGCCATTACTTCGAGCATCTGAGCACCCGCGATTTCATACACTGGACAGAGCACGAGGCCGCGGTCCCCATCGAGGAACAGTGGGAAACATTCGGCACCGGCACACCATTTGTGGCCGACGGCAAGCTGTGTATAAGCTACGGCTACCACACCACCCGCCTCTACCCCTATGAGCGCACCACCCTGCCGCAGATGTTCGGCGACCTGGCCCGCAACGGACACACCGACACCTATGACCGGACAAAGCTCGACGGCATAGCCGCAGGCTCGTCGTACTCCGTGAGCGACGACGGCATCCACTTCACAAAGACAGGTCTTCTGTTCCATCCCTGCGAGAATCCGAGCATCTACACCGATCCTCAGGGCCGGCTGAAAATGCTCGCCAACTATGGCGCCCGCGGCACATGGGAAGCCGACTCGGTCGACGGCCGGTGGCGCTGCGTCAACGAGAACTTTCCTACCGGCGGCGACTGCACGTTCTTCTTCAACTGGGGCGACCGCGACTACATAATAGGCGGATTCACCAATCTGTGGTCCAAGCAGTCTGCCGCTCCCGACTCGGCCTATACCGACATGGTGGCCGCAGGCACCGACTTCTACAACGGACTGTGCGTGCCGACTATCTCGGCAGTGTCCGACGGCCGCTATATCATGGCCGGATGGATGTGGGTAAAGGGCTGGGGCGGTCCGCTGGTAATACACGAGCTCGTACGGTTCCCCGACGGCCGAATCGGCACCAAGTGGATGGACGAACTTATTCCGGCAGCTTCATGCAAGCCCGTGAGTGTGGGCACCGGTGAAACCGTCGGCCTTCCCGCGGCATCGTTCATGCTGACGTTCACAGTCGACCCGGGCGCATCGGCCGACGGCAAACTCGACATCGAAGTGCTGCCTGAGGCGAAACGCGGCGTGCAGGACGGCTGCCGCTGGACTCTCGACTGCGCGGAGGCGCGGGCACAATACAGCGCCGCGGGCACGCATGCAGTCAGAGAAAAGTCGCTCCGGGAGGGCGGAGAGCCGCAGCAGGGCCGCAACTATGCCATCGAGAATACAGTCGGTACCGACAAGCCGTTCACGGTGCGCATGATAGTGAAGTATTCGCCCAAACTCGACGGCTCGATAGTCGACACCGAGATTGCCGGCAGCCGAACCATGCTGTCATACCGCGAAAAACTGAAGCCGGCGCGCCTGCGTATCGACGCTGCCGGCCTCACGGTTTCCGATATACGGCTTGTGCCGCTGGACAGGGATTAAGAGAGTCAGTAGGTGATGACGGGCTCAAGGGTTTTCGCCTGCTCGATCATCTTCTCGAGTTCTGCGACCGAGGGAACGCGGTTGCAGAGATTGCGCTGTTCGTTTACCTCGACCAGACGCGGATAGAGATTGGCTGCCACGCGGTGACGGAATTCCTTGACAGTGTCGACGCCTGCGGCTTCGAGGAGTTCGGCGAACTGGCCGGCCACACCCTTGATGCGGAACAGGTCGGCATGGTTGGTCCATTTCAGTATCAGCCGTTCGCTGATTTCGGTTGCCTCGGCGATAGCCTCGCGACCTTTGCGGGTGGCGCCTTTCTCAAGCAGCTCTTCGGTTGTGGAAATGCCTGCGGCGCGCAGTTTCTCGGCATAAACGGGACCTATGCCTTCGATTTCTTCAATTTTGTAACTCATAATTCAGTAGTTTGGTATTAAAGAAGCAACAAATACCACTCCTACAGAGTTCGCAACCAAATAAAAACAGCGCGACCGACGGGCCACGCTGATTTTTATAATAGTATTATGATGGAATCTTATTTGAATGCGTCGCGCAGAGCCTGCATGGCCGATGCGAGACCTTCGGCATCCTTGCCGCCGGCCTGGGCGAAGCCGGGCTGACCGCCGCCACCGCCTTTGATGTTTTTGGCGGCCTCGCGGACAACCTTGGAGGCGTTGTAGGTGTCGGTGATGTTATTGTCGACCATGACGGTGAGCAGGGGCTTGCGGGCGGCATCGTGTGTAGCAGCAATCACGACAGTATTCTCGGGCGCAAGCTCGCGCACACGGAATGCCATAGCCTTCACGACTTCGGGCACACACACGCCGCTGAGTTCGACAATGCGTACGCCGTGGTCGTTATAGGTTGCGTTCTCGAGAAGCTTTTTGGCCATATTGTCGACACGCTCCGCGAAGTATTCTTCGGCCTGCTTGCGCAGTTCCTGATTCTCCTCAACCTGCTTGCGGAGGGCCGCAACGATGTCGGGAGCATTGTTGAACATTTCGCCGATAGCGCGGAGGGCGCCCTGCACTTCGTATACGAGATTCTCGACAGCCGGACCAGTAATGGCCTCGATACGGCGGATACCGGCGGCGATGCTCGATTCGGAAGTAATCTTTATCATGCCGATATTGCCTGTATTGGCCACATGAGTGCCGCCGCAGAGCTCGATGGAGTCGCCGTAGCGGATCACACGCACCTCATCGCCGTATTTCTCGCCGAAGAGTGCCATGGCACCCATTTCGCGGGCCTTAGCGATAGGCACGCAGCGGTGTTCGTCGAGGGGCAGAGCCTCGCGCACGCGGCTGTTGGCCAGACGCTCGACGGCCTCGATTTCCTCGCGGGTAAGCTTCTGGAAGTGAGAGAAGTCGAAACGGAGCACATCGGCCGACACAAAGGAGCCTTTCTGCTCCACATGTGTGCCGAGCACGTCGCGGAGAGCCTGATGGAGAAGGTGTGTGGCCGAGTGGTTGCGCGACACAGCCGCACGGGCTTCCTTGTCGATAGCGGCCACGAAAGCGCCTTCGGGGTTGGAGGGCATTTTCTCGACGATATGCACGGCAGTACCGGTCTCGCGCTTGGTGTCGGTGACGTTTATCACCTCGCCGGTGGCGATGTCGGTGAGTGTGCCGCGGTCGCCCACCTGACCGCCCATCTCGGCGTAGAAAGGTGTCTCGGCCAGAATTATCTGATAGAATTCGCGGTTTTTCTGCTTCACGTGGCGATAGCGGAGTATGCGGGTCTCGGCCACAGTGGAGTCGTAGCCCACGAATGTCTCCTCGCCGTCGGCAAGGATAATCCAGTCGCCGGCCTCGACAGCGGCAGCACTGCGTGCACGCGCCTTCTGGGCAGCCATCTCGCTGTCGAACTCGGCCTGATCGATGGTCATGCCGTAGTCCTTGAGGATGAGCAGTGTAAGATCGAGCGGGAATCCGTAGGTATCGTAGAGGGTAAATGCCTGCTTGCCCGATATCATGGTCTTGCCCTCGGCCTTGGCGGCCTTGGCGGCGTCGTCGAGCAGACGGATACCGTTTTCGAGAGTGCGCAGGAAGGAGTCCTCCTCTTCCTTTATCACCTTGATGATGAGGTCGCGCTGTGCCGGGAGCTCGGGATATGCCTCGCCCATGTTCTCGATGAGGGTGTCGACAAGGCGGTACATGAAGGCCTTCTTCTGCTCGAGGAAGGTGTAGGCATAGCGGACGGCACGGCGCAGGATGCGGCGGATAACATAGCCGGCCTTGGCGTTGGAAGGCAGCTGGGAGTCGGCGATGGAGAATGCTATGGTGCGCACGTGGTCGGCGATAACACGCATTGCCACGTCGACATGGCTGTCGTCGCCGTACTTTTTACCGCTGAGATCGGCGATTTTGGTTATGAGGGGGGTGAATACGTCGGTATCGTAGTTCGATGTCTTGCCCTGGAGCGCCATGCAGAGGCGTTCGAAGCCCATACCGGTGTCGATAACCTTGGCGGGGAGCGGTTCGAGCGAGCCGTCGGCCTTGCGGTTGTACTGCATGAACACCAGGTTCCATATCTCGATCACCTGCGGATGGTCGTGGTTCACAAGCTCGGCGCCGGGCTTGGCGGCACGCTCCTCGTCGGAGCGGAGATCGATATGTATCTCGGAGCAGGGGCCGCAGGGACCGGTATCGCCCATTTCCCAGAAATTGTCGTGTTTGTTACCGTTGAGGATGTGGTCGGCCGGCAGGTGCTTGGCCCATATGTTGGCGGCTTCGTCGTCGCGGGCGAGACCCTCGTCGGGAGCGCCTTCGAAAACGGTGGCATAGAGGCGCGAGGGATCGAGATGGAGCACATCCACGAGGTATTCCCATGCCATGTCGATGGCCTCGGCCTTGAAGTAGTCGCCGAACGACCAGTTGCCGAGCATCTCGAACATGGTGTGGTGGTAGGTATCGAGTCCTACTTCCTCGAGGTCGTTATGCTTGCCGCTGACGCGGAGGCATTTCTGCGAGTCGGCCACGCGGCGCGACTTGGGCACGGCATTGCCTAAAATAATATCCTTGAACTGGTTCATTCCCGCATTGGTAAACATAAGGGTTGGATCGTCCTTTATTACCATGGGAGCCGAAGGTACTATGCGGTGCCCTTTCGACTGGAAGAAGTCTTTGAAAGACTGTCGTATTTCTTTGGCGGTAAGCATATAATATATAAATGTCGTTTTGCTTGAGGTGCGGAAAACGCATCGTTGTGCGAAAAAATTGCTATCTTTGCGCTATCGAGGCGCAAAATTACTTGAAATTTCGCGCTTTCGCAAATTTTCAACCTTGTGAGCCAAAAAACTTTTTACCGATATAATGCTGTCACCGGGCAGTATGAGCGCGTCTTCCCCTCGGCGCGCCGGCGCGCCATGGTGCTTCTGCAGCAGTTCGGTTGGGTCGCGGCAGTGGTCATAGGCCTGGTGGCGGTGCTGTTCAGCCTTCTGGAGTTTCCGCGCGAGCGGCGGCTGCGTCAGCAGAACGAGCAGCTCGAGGCGCGCCTGGAGGTACTCAACCGTCAGGCCGACGAGGCTCTTGCCGTGATGGAGGATATAGCCGAACGCGACAACAATTTCTACCGCGTGATGATGCAGGCCGAGCCGCTTGGCCGTTCGCGGCGTCTGGCAGGCCTGGAGCGGCGCCGCAATTTCGACCGGCTCGATTCGCTGTCCGACTCGCATCTTGTCGGCACCGTAGAGAATAAGCTCGACCAGCTCGACCGCATGATATACTCGCAGATACAGTCGTTCGACTTTCTGGCCACGGAAGTATCGGGCCAGAAGGACCGCATAGCGCATACTCCCGCCATACAGCCGGTGCCCGAAAAGTATCTGCGCACCATGGCATCGGGCTACGGCGTGCGCGTCGACCCGGTGTACGGCACCACCAAGTTCCACGAGGGCATGGACTTCTCGGCACCTCCGGGCACACCCGTCTACGCCACCGCCGACGGCACCGTGGCCGCGGCATCGTGGCAGGGAGCCTACGGCAATATGATAGAGATAAAGCACGGCTACAACTACACCACCCGCTTCGCCCATCTTTCTAAAATGCTCGTGCGGCCGGGCCAGGCAGTGCACCGCGGCGACCTTATTGGCGAAGTAGGCAACACCGGCAAATCGACAGGGCCGCACCTGCACTACGAAGTGCGCTACCGCGGCGCGCCACAGAACCCGGTGAACTACTACTTCTTCGACCTCTCGCCCGAACAATACGACGAAATAATCCGCCTGGCCGAAAACGCCGGCCACGTCATGGACTAATGCCAATTATGAATGATGAATTATGGATTACATCTATACGCTCCGAAATCCACTGTTCTTAGAGGTTGTTTAATAACATATGTGAATCCACAGGTTGGTGTATTTTTGCTTAAATTGCACA
>URMS01000005.1 GCA_900548975.1 uncultured Porphyromonadaceae bacterium | reverse complement strand
TGCTTTCTCTCGATACATCATTTTTTTGTTTGCCGCCATGTTTAGCCCCGGTCTTTTCTCGCGACCCGCTCCCGCGGGTCTGTGTGAGGGGTGGGGGTACCGCACGCATGGTCTCGCTACGCTCCACCCTGCGCTATTGTCCTGACACCCGCTCGCCGCGGGTGCTTCCCCTCAATGTGTCATTTTTTCACATTGTTGTGCTATTGTTGGGGTTTCCGCTCGCCGCGGGTGCTTTCTCTCGATACATCATTTTTTTGTTTGCCGCCATGTTTAGCCCCGGTCTTGTCTCGCGACCCGCTCCCGCGGGTCTGTGTGAGGTGGTGGGGGCTCCGCACGCAGGGTGGAGCGCAGCGAGACCCTGCGTTTCGTCGCCCCCCACAAAGATGAAAACCCGCGGGAGCGGGTTGCGAGACAAATATTTCGAGGGCATTGAACAGAACAGCGTAGCTGCGATGTCGCGGCTACGCTGTTGGTATGATTGGGGGCGTGTCGGCCTATCGGATGGCGACTTTGACGGGGGTGGGATGCTGGTCTGTGACTACGAGGTATACGCCGTAGGGCATGTCGATGTCGGTGTTGTCTTCGACTGTGTCGACGAAGCGGACGAGGCGGCCGGCGGTGTCGAATATGCGGCATCCGGTCTGGGTGTCGGAGCAGTTGATGCGCATCATGCCGGGGAATGTGGAGATGATGAGCGGCTGTTCGGTCTCGACGCCGTTGATGCCCGAATGGTCTACGAATACGATGTTCGACATCGGCGAGCGGTGTCCGAGGCGTACGCTCTGCACAGAGTACGATTCTTTTTCGGATTCGTCGAAGCCGAGGATTTCGAGCGAGTTGCTTTCGGCCGGAAGTTCTTCGGTAATCTGACGGGCGCCGATGTAGCGTGTGCGTGTGACGATGAAGTAGTCGATCACCTCATTTTCGGGATATGTCCAGTTAGCGGTGTAGCTGTCGGAGGTGATGTCCGACGGATCGGTAGCCGTGCATGCCGTGAGTACGGGCACGGGCAGGCATTCGCCGCGCAGTATCACAGGGCGCGAGCCGCCGGCGTAGCTCAGCAGCAGCGTGGTCTCGTGCGTGCCGATTTCGGTCGGGGTGTAGTTGATGCGCAGCCATGTGCCGTCGTCGGAGCATACGGCCGAGGCGTCGATATTTGCGGCATCGGCCTTGAACATTGCAGCGTGTGTGCGGTCCTGGCCTATTTTGGTATTGGCATAGATGGTCACGCCGATTTTACCGCTGAGGTTGAGGCCATGCACGAACAGCAGGGATGACGCACTGCCGCCGATGGCCACCTGACCGAACTGCAGCTCCATGTCGCGCGACGGTGCGAGCAGCTCGGGGTCGCCTTGTGGAGGTATCACCACCTCGCCGGGGCTGAATGTCTCGCCGGTCTTGGTTCCCCAGAGATATTCGGCCAGCTCGGGCATGTCGATGAAGGGGTTGCGGTTGTTCTGGAAGCCGTAGACGGCATCGTTGCGGTCGCGTTCCTTCTGGCTCACGGGGTCATCGCGGTGCCACTTCATGAGCAGGTTGACGGACCACTGGTTGAGAGTCGGGTAGAGATTCTGACTCACCATGTAGGTGTACTTCCATGTGAGATCCTGATAGCAGGTGACCATGTAGAAATATGTGCGGGCGAAGTCGCCCTTGTACTGGTCATCGGGCTCGAATACAAACGCCGCGCCGCCGCCCTGTCCGGCCACGGGATATCCTACGGCGCATATGCCGTTGTCGAATTTGACTGAAGACTGTCGGTTGACCTCGCCGAGGGGGTAGTTGCTCTTGGCCGTGTTGGCTTTCATCTCCGACGGGTAGAGATGGTTGAGGTCGACGTATGCGCCGACATTGGTCAGGCCGCCCCACCAGCTCTTGGGGAAGGAATGCTCGCGGTTGAGGCCGCTGAACGAAGGCGCGTAGAGCGGAATGTCGGAGTACATGTCCCACCACCTTCTTGAGTCGGGATATACGTCGGTCGTCTGGAAGTAGCGGGGCAGGTCGGAATACGAGCTGACACGGGTGAATTTGCTTACGATGTTGCAGATGGCGGTTTTGAGTTCGCCGTCTTTTTTACCGTTGAGAGAGGTGTAGTATCCGGCGGGGGCGTCGGCCCATGCACAGAGTGCTGCAGCCAGAGTAAGGCAGAGCGAGGTGAAGCGGTGCGATAGTTTCATCAAATAGACAAGGGTTAGATTTTTAATAGTCTCGGAGTACAAGGTCAGGATAAGAGGGTCTCCTCTTATCCTGACATATAAACTACCGGGACCCCGTTATAGTTCAAGCGGAGTGTAGGGAAGATCCCAGGCCTCGGCTACGGCTTTGAACACGATCTTGCCGTCGACGATGTTGACGCCGGGAATAAGACCCGGTTCGGCCTTGCATGCGTCTTTCCAGCCTTTGTCGGCCAGAAGGATGGCGTATGGCAGTGTGGCGTTTGTAAGTGCGAGCGTCGAGGTGAAGGGCACGGCGCCGGGAATGTTGGCCACGGCATAGTGCACCACGCCGTCGACGGTGTACACCGGGTCGGAGTGTGTGGTGGGGTGCGAAGTCTCGAAGCATCCGCCCTGGTCGATGGCCACGTCGACCATCACCGTGCCGGGACGCATCATTTTCAGCATGTCGGCAGTGACAAGATGTGGAGCCTTGGCGCCGGGTATGAGCACGGAGCCTATCACCAGGTCGGTGGTGGGAAGCTCGGCCTCGATGTTGTGGCGCGAGGAGTAGAGGGTCTTCACGTTGCGAGGCATCACTTCGGCCACGTGGCGCAGTGTGGGCAGCGATATATCGGTGATGGTGACGTCGGCGCCGAGGCCGGCGGCCATCAGGGCTGCGTTGCGGCCTACCACACCGGCGCCCAGCACGAGTACTTTGGCGGGTTTGACGCCCGGCACGCCGCCAAGCAGTATGCCGCGGCCTCCCTGAGGTTTCTCGAGGAAGCGTGCGCCTTCCTGCACCGACATGCGGCCGGCGACCTCGCTCATTGGTATGAGCAGAGGCAGACCGCCCTGGCGGCCGACCACGGTCTCATAGGCGATACATGTGGCGCCCGACGCGAGCATGGCTTCGGTGAGCTCGCGGTCGCTGGCGAAGTGGAAATAGGTGAACAGCAACTGGCCTTTCTTCACGAGCTTGTATTCGGGCTCGATGGGTTCTTTGACCTTGATGATCATTTCGGCTGCTGCGTAGACATCTTCTATAGTGGGAAGGATAACGGCGCCGGCGGCGGTATATTCGCTGTCGGCGAAGCCGCTGCCGTCGCCGGCAGTGTGCTGCACATAGACTGTATGGCCGTGGCCTACAAGCTCACGGACACCCGCAGGGGTCATGCCCACGCGGTTTTCGTTGTTTTTGATTTCCTTGGGAATTCCGATAATCATGGTGTCAGATAGTGTTTTAGAGGTTGTTTAATTCGCTCCAAAGATATGTATTTTTCCCCGATAATGCGATCGTTTTTTTCGCTTTTTTTGATTGTTTTTTTCGGAAAATGGTGAAAAACATATTTTCAGAATGTTATAGCATATATACACCAAAACAAGAAATATGAAACGCAAGGAATTTACCGATTATGTAGCAAGTGCTGTCGCTCAATGCCTTAACAATCCGTCGGCCTACGACGGCGACCCGCAGATAAGGGTCAACCCCGAAAATCTGGCAATAGATATGGTCAATGGCAGCGACCTGCTCAAGGCTATCGAATACTCCGACGAGGCCGTCGAGGATGCCGCCGGCGCCGAGGGCGACGCCTCGGAAAGCTCCACCGACTTCCAGAGCTCCCAAAATCCAGATTTCTATCCGGTGCGGCAGCTTGTGGCAATAGAGGCCGACGGTAGCCGCCGTGTCGACCATGCTGCCGTCGAGACCTTGGCCGACATCTATTTCCGATAGACAAGCGCGAGGTGTTCGCTTCCGACAGTGCCGCTATAGAGTATGTCGAGCCGCATTCCGGCCGCTGTCATGAAGCCTGCGCCGGGTTCTGGGAGCACGATGTCGCGGCGGAAGTCGAGGCCGGTCACACCGGCGCACTTGTAGGCGGCTTCCTTCAGGGTCCAGGCTTCGGCAAGGGTGTCGGCCGAGGCTCCGTATGCGTCGAGCTCGCGGGCCGACAGCACCCGTCCGGCCACCCGCATCAGTTGCGGGCGTGCATCCTCTATGTCGATGCCGGGATGGCCTCCGGCGCGGTCGATGGCGATGGCAGCTGTGGTGCGCGAGTGGCTCACCGATATTGTCTCGGGACGTCCCGGGAGCACGGGCGCTCCGGTGTCGGTGTGTGCGAGCGATGTGCCGGGGCCGAATACCGCCTCTATCATGGCGGCTACGGCAGCCCGTTCGCGGAGTTGCCTCGGCTCAGTGCCCGGTGCGACCGGATACAGATATATGTCGATGGTGCCGATGGTGAGAAAGGGCGTCATTCCCGTCGAAGGCTTTTGAGGATTGTCTCGGCGTCGCGGGCGAGCGCCTGTACTGTCGGGGCTATGGAGTCGGCTGGACCGGCGGCTCCCGATATGGCGGCGGCTCCGCTCAGCAGGTAGCCGTCGGCGCTGTAGGCCATGAACTGTACGGGCGTCGGGCCTCCGTCGAGGCTCGTGACGGTGTGGCAGCTGAAGCCGGCGCTGTTCTCGAAGTCGGAAGCCACGGCAGTGCGGTCGCCCAGGTTCAGACTCATGCGCTGTACACGGTTGTCGATGGCGTCGGCGAGTTCTTCGCCGCTGCCGAGGTGCCTTACGGCTATGTGGATGGTGGCGCGGTAGCGCGGATAGGCTATGTCGAGCCAGCCCGGGCGCGGCATGGCGGTATCGGCCTGCGCGGCGATGTCGAATGCCAGCGGCCCGATGTGTGCCGTCGCGGTCGAATCGGCATAGGCCTCGATTCGCGGATAGGCTGTGCGGCGTGGTATGGGGGTGTCGGCGCTACGGTTGCAGGAGCCCGCGGCGATGGCGGCGATGGCGGCGAGTATGGCTGTGAGGGGCCTCATGCCTGTTCTTCGGGCATGACCATGACGCGCACCTCGGCGATGCGGTGGTCGCTTATTTCGAGAATGAGAAAACGGCAGCGGCCGTAGACAAGCGGTTCTTTGTCCTTGGGGAAGTCGCCCTTGATGTTGAGCAGCATGCCTGCCAGAGTCTCGGAGTCTTCGGTCACCTCCTTATAGTCGGCTTCATCGAGGTCGGTGATTCGGAAGAAGTCGGTGAGCGGGGTGCGTCCCTCGAAAACGAATGTGTTGTCGCGCAGGCGCTTGAAGGTATGCTCGGGTTCGTCGTATTCGTCGTCGATGTCGCCCACTATTTCCTCGAGTACGTCTTCGAGGGTTACTATGCCCTGTGTGCCGCCGAATTCGTCGACCACAATGGCCATGTGCAGCTTCAGTTTGCGGAAGTCTTCGAGCAGATCGTCGATCATGCGCGATTCGGGCACGAAGTATGCCTTTCGGAGCAGGGTCTGCCAGCGGAAGTCGGCCGGCGGCTCCTTGCCTATGTATGGCAGCAGGTCGCGCGAGTAGAGGATGCCCTTTATCTGGTCCTGATTGCCCTCGTAGGCCGGCAGACGCGAGTAACCGCTGTCGAGGACCACTTTCATCACCTCGTCGAAAGTGAGACTCATGTCGAGATCGGTGATATCGACGCGCGGTGTCATGATCTCCGAGGCTGTGGTGTCGCCGAATTTCAGGATGCCTTCGAGCATCTCCTTGTCGTCGCCGCTGGCGCCTTCGGTTATTTCGAGGGCACGCGACAGTTCGTCGGTGCTTATGTCGTGGGCCTGCTTGCTGACCACGCGGTTGACTATCGTGCCCGACTTCATAAGCAGCCGGGCCGGTGCGCCGAGCAGGCGATAGGCGAATGTAAGGCCCGGCAGAGCGAATCTCGCCCACGTCAGCGGGTAGTTGTTGGCGTAGAGCTTGGGCAGAATCTCGCCGAAAAGCAGTATGAGGAATGTGAGGATAACTGTCTGGAGCACAAAACTCAGCACAGGGCTCATGCCCTCGAAGACAGGACCGAGGGCGAAATTGCACAGCACGACGATGGTGACGTTGACCAGATTGTTGGCTATGAGGATGGTGGCCAGCAGCCGCTGCGGATTCGACAGCAGGCGGCGGATAGCAGCACCTTTGGGCGACTCGTCGAGTTCCTCGCATTGGGCCTCGGTAAGTGAAAAATAGGAAATCTCGCTGCCGCTGACAAAGCCCGAGAAAAACAGGCATATCAGGGCTACGACAAGGGCCGCAATCTGTCCGGCTCCGAAAGCAGGAGTAGCTACGGCAATGTCCATGAGGAGATTAAAACTTGATATAAGCGGCTCTGTGGCCGGTAACGGATCTATGTCCAAAATTACGATGAATTGGTTAATACTACGGTATGCGCAAAAGCGTCTGCAAACTTAGCTAAAAATCCCCTCATATCCAAAAAAATCGGCTCAGCGGCTTCTCGCTCTTGGTAAGATGGTCATAATACGCAAATCCGACTTAAAGTATGGAGGTTACTGCAATCTTAAGACGAAGGTATGATCCAATGCCCAGTTTTCGCATGGCCTTCCCACTTTATGCCAAGATTCCGTAGATGGCGCTCAATTGTTTTCTTGTTGACTGATAGCTGATTCGCTATGTCTTCGCGTTTGACACAGGGATTTGACTTTATTATTTGGATAATCCGTCCATCTAAGTTTTGGGCGACATTTTGGGCGACATTTTGGGCGACATTTTGGGCGACATTTTGAGCGACATTTTGAGCGACATCGCCCCTTGTGTTTACCTGTGACATATCAGAAGAGGATTTCACCGGTCGTTTGAAAGTGACGTACACAAAAGCTCCATCCCAACGCCAGATAGGATCCTCTATTTCTTGCTCCCTGCACGCATCTATAATGCGGCGGAGATATAAAAAAACATGGCGGCCCGGGCTTTGCAGCGGGGTCGCCATGTTTTTTAGGGTTGAACGTCAGTCTTTGTAATGCTCTTTGACGGCCTTCTTGAATTCTTCGAATACAGGGTAGAAATCGGAGAAAATAGGGCTGTCATCGGCACATTTTTTGAGCACATGGTGGAGCAGGCGGATGCCGAGCACAAGTTCTTTGGCGTGTTTGTCGGTAATGTCGCCCTTGGTGGCTACGGTTTCGGCCATTTTGCCAAGATCGTGGTGGCCGCCGAAGTTGAAACTCATCACCTCTTCGATTTTGCCGTCCACTACTTCGGTGACATTGAAGTGGTAGGAGCGTTTTTCTTTATTACAGTTACAATCCATAGTAGTATTGCTTTTTGGTTATGCAAAGAAATAACATCGCCTGCACTATTATCGTTTTTACCCTTAACATCTTTTTAAGTAACTTTGCAGTCGTAAATCGAATTACATAGCCATGCATAAGCTTACCGAAGATATCACTTTCATAGGTGTAGAAGACGATAACATCGATTTGTTCGAAGGACAATACCCAGTGCACGAGGGTATTTCGTATAATTCATATTTCATTGCCGACGACAGTATTGCCATTGTCGATGCCGTGGACATACGGCGCTGCTCCGACTGGCTCGCATCGGTTGCCGACGCCGTAGCCCGCGCCGGACGACGGCCGGCCTATCTGATTGTGCAGCATATGGAGCCCGATCATTCCGGCAGCATACGCGCCTTTATCGACCGCTATCCCGATGTCTCTCTTGTCTGTACGGCCAAGGCGGCTGCGATGCTGACCAATTTCTTCGAGGGCGTGGACTTTACCTCGCGCTGCAACATCGTAGCCGACGGCGACACTCTCTGCCTCGGCTCGCATACTCTCCGCTTCGTAACCGCTCCCATGGTACACTGGCCCGAGGTGATGATGACCCTCGACGAGACCGCCGGCGTACTCTTTTCGGCCGATGCTTTCGGCTCATTCGCCATGTCGGGCGCGACCGAGGCCTGGGACGCCGAGGCGCGCCGCTACTATACCAATATCGTAGGCCGCTTCGGGCCGAGCGTGCAGGCTGTGATGAAGAAACTTGCCGGATGCAGTTTCGGCATCGTGGCTCCTCTGCACGGCCCGGTGCTTACAAGCGATCTGCCCCGTTACTGGCAGCTCTACGACAAATGGAGCCGCTATGAGCCCGAGACCCGCGGTGTTCTTGTGGCCTATGCGTCGATATACGGCGGCACTGCCGAGGCCGCACGCCGCATAGCCGCGGTGCTTCAGGAACGCGGTGCCGGCGAGGTGACGCTTCTCGATCTGTGCCGCCACGACGTATCGTATGCCGTGGCCGAGGCTTTCCGTCTGAGCCATATGGTGCTGTGCTCCGTTACCTACGACGGCGGTCTTTTCCCGGCCATGTGCAGTTTTCTGCATCACATCGAAAGCAAACGTCTGTGCGGCCGTCGTGTGGCTCTGGTAGAGAACGGCTCGTGGGCACCGCAGGCCGCACGCCTCATGGCCGACACGCTGTCGCGCATGAAGAGCATGACCGTAGTCGCCCCTGTCCTCACCCTCAACAGCCGCCTCCATACCTCCGACCTCCCTGCCATCGGCGCCCTGGCCGACTCGCTCATGGCCGAGTGATCCGACAGAATAGTAAAAACCCGGGTAATTCACTTCGGTTGGTGTGATTTACCCGGGTTTCGTGTGTCAGGACCTCTCGCTTATCGCCCGGGCAGGAATGTCACGGCCTGACCGCCGGCGGCTGCCATCTCTACGGTGAGAGTATCGGCCGCTGTGACATCGCGCGAGCTTATCACCACCTTGGTGGCGTCGGCCGGGTCGTCGGCATAGACAGTGGCAGTGTATGTGCCCTCGCCGAGGAACGACAGAGGCACGGTGAGTGTGCGGGCTTCGCTGTCGGTGCCTGCGCCGAGGTAGTAGTTGTCGCCGGCGCGGCGTACCACGGCTATATATTTGCCGATTTCGCCCTGGAGGGCCTGCGACCAGTCGCAGTCGGCGTTGAAGTCGCGGAAGAACTGGAACGCGGGCTGTCCCTCGTAGTTCTCGATAAGATCGGCGGCCATCTGCAGGGGCGAGTAGATGATCACCCAGTTGGCTATCTGGCGTGCGACGGTGGTGTTGATCTTGCAGTAGTCGTTGCGGCCGTTCCATTCTATGCGTCCGGGGTCGGCCTTGGCGCGCTCATAGTTGATGTCGAAGATGCCCGGAGTGTAGTCCATCGGGCCCGAGAGCAGGCGCACGAATGGCAGTGTGCACAGGTATTCGGGCGTGTTGCCGGCAGACCATGCGTTCCACTCCATGCCGCGGGCGCCTTCGCGTGTCATCATGTTGGGCCAGGTACGGCGTATGCCTGTTTCCTTGATTGGCTCGTGGGCGTCGACCATCAGCTGGTATTTAGCGGCGGTCTCCACCACAAGCTGATAGTGCTTCACGCCGTACTGGGAGTGATGGTACTGGCCGCCGACATACCCGCCGGCATATCCGGTCTTGAGGGTGTGTATGCCCAGCGATTTGTAGTAGGCGAAGGTGCTGTCCATGGCGGCCTCGTATTCGGGTATGTTGCCGCCTGTCTCGTTGTGGGCCCACAGCTCTATGCCTTTGGAAGTTGCGTAAGCGGCGATAGAGTCGATATCGAAGTCGGCATATGCCTTGGCATAGTTGAAGTGCTGTTTGCCGCCCCAGGTGTCCCAGCCTTCGTTCCATCCTTCGAAGAGCACGCCCTGAAGATTGTTCTCGGCGGCGAAGTCGATATATCTGATGGCGTTTTCAGTTGTGGCGCCGTGGCGCGGGCCCATGGTCCATGTCATGGTGCCCAGGTGCATGCCCCACCATATGCCCACATACTTCTGAGGTTTTATCCACGAAGTATCGGCGATTTTCGAGGGTTCGTTGAGGTTGAGGATAAGGCCCGAGTTAATGAGGTCGCATGCCGATTTACCCAGCTGTATGCTGCGCCAGGGTGTGGCGAAGGCCGAGGGCAGATAGGCCTTCACGCCGTCGGGCAGCGGAGCGAGATTTGCCTTGAGGGTACGGCCCGCGGTGCGCACGAGGGTCATTTCGGGATAATCGTAGAGCGCGGCTTCGTGGATAGAGCCGAATATGCCTGCAGAATCCACTTCGAAGGTAAAGGGTGTGTTGGCGTCGGTAACATCGTTGATGGCCACGTTGCGGTATTCCAGCTCGTAGGTGTCGAAATTGGCCGGTATGGCCCAGCTCATGGCGGGGCGTGCGAAAGCGAACTCGGTAAGCTCGTCGCGGACCACCACCGAGTCGCTCGAGGCCAGATTCCACTCGTAGCGGAATGCCACGCCGTCGTCGAAGGCGCGTACACGCACCGTATATTCAAGAGCGGCATCGGTAAGTGTCACGGCCACTTCGTTGTAGTGGTTGCGTATTTCCTTGTTTTCGCCCCATGGCTGAGTCCATGTCTGGTCGAACGAGGAATGCTTCACTGTCATTTTGGCATCGGCGGCCGGAGTGAGACCTTCGGCGACGAAGCCCAGGTGCGAGGGCGCAATCAGCGTATCGCCGCCTACGGTCACGGCATAGCTCAGCGACGAGCCGTCGCGACTTACGTCGACTTTGATAGTGCCGTCGGGCGAGCTTACCGTAGGCGCTTCGGAGCATGCCGACAGCAGTGCGGCTGTGGCAATCAGACTTAAATACTTTTTCATATTGCAGTGATTAAAAAAACACTGCGAAATTACTTTTGTTAGATATTTAGAGGTGTCTTCATCATTGCCAAAAACGTTCAAAAAAAGAAATGGGGCCTTGTGCAGGCTCCATTCGCGAGGGATACTACAGGCTATTTCAGATTTCCACGCTTTCGCCAGGATTGTGCAGACAGTACATGTTTGTGCGTGTCCGTACTGCGTCGGGCAGATGGTATGCGGCGAAATCGCAGGCGGTTTCGTAGCGGCCCTTGAAGTGCATGGGGAAGAAGTCGGCAACTTTGACTGTGGCAAGAAACTGCTCGGCTCCTGCGGCGCAGTTAGCGCCAAGTCGCGTGTCGACAGGGAAGAAAGCCACATCGACAGCCGGGCACGCTGCCGCTATGCGATCGACAATGACGGTGAAATCTTCGTGGGCCTTATGTATTTCGCGCTCGGTGTTTTCCTGATCCCAGTGCCAGTTGTTGAGGTCGCCGGCATGGAATATCCTGAAGCCGTCGGCCATGGTCACCAGATAGCTTACACCGGCATCGGTGCTTCCGAATGCCTCTACCTTTATTCCTTCGGGAAGATTCTCGATGATATCGCCCGCGCTCATCCAGTCGATGGGCATATCGTCGTGTATCTCGCGGGTGGGTATGTCGTTCGACAGCACGTAAAGGCGCCTGTGGCTCTGGCCGAGGTTGAATATATCGGTATTGAAATGGTCGCTGTGGTTGTGTGTCACAAAGAAAATCACAGGTTTGTCGGGATGATGCTCAAGAGCTTTTTTTACTTTGTGGGCCGGATCGGCCATATAGTCGAACACGAGGATTATGCGGGGAAATTCTACCATAAAGCCCGAGTTCTCGAGAAAAGTTACGTTTGCAGACATTGAATTCCGGTTTTTAATTCCGGGCGCCGTCAGGGTGCGGGCGCCAGGCACATTTTTCAGCTTTTCGTGCACCGGGGCGGTGGCGGCGAAAACCTCCCTGTCCATTTATAACGCCATGTCCCCTCAGATGGTTCTGTATGCAAGTTTATGCCAAAAAGTTTATCGAAATATGTCTGAGGACAGCTTTGGCAAAAAACAGAACAGTTAAAAAGTCCTTTTTTCGCAAATTTGGGCAACATTCACTTGTATCATGAAAACTATAAAATATAGGCTTGCTATTTTATTCGCCGCTCTTGGCGGCGCTATTGTGGCGGCTGCACAGTGCAATCCCGCCGGGCTCCGTTGCGAATATCTGGAACATCCTCTCGGTATCGACCGCCGTGCTCCCCGCCTGTCATGGCATATCGACGACAGTCGTCAGGGCGCTGTCCAGACAGCATATATGGTGGGTGTGGACCGCGACTCCGCCGCCCTTGCCGACAACCGCAAGGTACTCTGGCGCCTGAAAAAGACCGGCCCCGCCATGACAGCGGTCTACGCCGGCCGTCCCCTCGAGCCATTTACCCGCTATTACTGGAGCGTCACCGTATGGGACAAAGACGGCCGTAAGTCCCGGCCGGTCATATCGTCGTTCGAAACCGGCATTCTTAGTCCCGAGAATCTTAAAGGAAAGTTTATATCCGACGGCAAGAGCATCGACGACCGTTCCACCTCGTGTTTCCGCCGTAATATCCGATTGTCCGGGCCGGTTGAGTCGGCACGGGCATATATCGCCGCAGCCGGCCTCTGCGAGCTGTCGGTCAACGGTACGAAGGCAGGCGACCATTTCCTCGACCCGGCTTTCACCAATTTCGACAAAAGGCTGCTTTATGTGACCCACGACATCACTCCGATGCTGCATCAAGGCGACAATACAGTGGGTGTGATGCTTGGCAACGGCTGGTACAACCATCAGCCCGAAGCCGTGTGGAATTTCCACAACGCCCCATGGCGAGCCAGGCCGTCGTTCTGCCTGTATATCCGCGTGCGCTATACCGACGGCAGGGTTGAGACCTTCGCCTCGGACGAATCGTTCCGCACCGCCGACAGTCCAGTGACATTCAATGCCATCTATGTGGCCGAGAACTATGACTTCCGCAAGGATATGGCCGGTTGGGACACTCCCGGCTTCGACGACTCGGCATGGCGCCCGGCAACGGTCCTTGCCACCGCTCCGTCGGATAATATCGTGTCGCAGGCCATGCACCCAATACGCATCACCGACTCGCGCCGTCCGGTGTCGGTGCAACACCTCAACGATACGACCTGGCTCTATGACTTCGGCCAGAACTGGGCCGGTGTCACCACATTCTCCGCTAAAGGCGAAGCCGGCACACGTGTGAAACTGCATCATGGCGAGCAGCTCGATTCGCGCGGCAAGCGGATATGGGACGACAACCAGCTGCAGTTCTACCACAACCGCTACGATGCCGACGAGATATTCCACACCGATGTGCTGGTGCTCGACGGCAAGACCGACACCTTTACACCGCGCTTCAACTACAAGGGCTTCCAGTATGTCGAGGTTATATCCGACCGTCCGCTCGAGCTTGACGCCGACAATCTTACATCGCATTTTATCCATACCGATCTTCCGGCTATCGGTACTTTCGAGACTTCCGACTCGCTGGTCAACCGCCTGTGGCGTGCCACCAATGTTTCTTATCTCTCCAATCTGGTGGGATATCCTACCGATTGCCCCCAGCGCGAGAAAAACGGCTGGACCGGCGACGCGCACCTGGCCGTCGAAACGGCACTCTACAACTACGACGGCATGACCCTCTATGAAAAATGGATGGCAGACCATCGCGACGATATGTTCGACCAGGGCCGGCTGCACTGTATCATTCCGTCGGGAGGCTGGGGCCTCGGCGACCTTGTCGACTGGACGTGCTCCATGACCATCATCCCCTGGGCCTTGTATGAATATTATGGCGATACCACTCCCCTTGCCGACAACTACGAGTGCATGAAGCGCCATACCGATTTCTGGCTCGCAAAATACCCTGACGGCCTCGTTCCCGACGCCTGTCTTGGTGACTGGGTGACGCACCGCGCCGTGGCCGACAAAGAACTCACTGCATCGATCTACAACTTCAAAAACGCCGATATCGTGTCGAAAGCCGCGCGCGTGCTTGGTAAGGAAGATGATTACAGGTACTATAAGGAAAAGGCCGAAATGGTGCGCCGTGCCATCAACGACAAATTTCTCGACCGCGAAACCGGCGTATATTCCAAAGGCCTTCAGACCGAGCAGGCAATGCCGCTTTACTGGGGTGTGGTGCCCGACGACTGCCGCGACAAAGTGGCCGCAGTGCTCGACCGCCGTGTCGCCGACGACAAGGATCATCTCGACTTCGGTATTATGGGGTGTAAAACGGTTATGAACGCTCTTACCGATGCCGGCTTCGCCGACCGCGCATTCCGTATGATTACCCAGCAGGACTATCCGTCGTGGGGCAACTGGCTGCGCCAGGGTGCCACAACGCTTTTCGAGAACTGGGACTACAACGGTCTCGCTGCCGGATATTCGCAGAATCACATAATGTACGGCGAAATCGGGGCCTGGATGTATAAGGCTCTCGCCGGAATAAATGTCGACCCGGAAAATCCGGGATTCCGTAATGTCCTGCTGAAACCGCATTTTGTCGATGGTCTTGACTATGTGAAGGCATCGTACCGTTCTCCCTATGGCATTATACGTTCGGAGTGGACACGTAGTAACGGACGTGTGGTATACTCTGTAACAGTTCCGGCCAACTCTACCGCCACTCTTTTCATCGGCGATGGAGAACCAAAACATCTTGAATCGGGTTCTTACCAGTTTACTATATGAAAAAACTATATATAGCAGGTGCTGCCATAGTTCTGGCAGGTGCCGCTTTCATGCTTACATCGGCAAAAAACTCACCCGTTGCCGTAGTAAATCTCAAATGTGAGTCGCTGGTCGACCCCACGGCCATCGACAGCGCAACGCCGCATTTCAGCTGGACTATAGATGCCGGCTCGGAGCAGGGTGAGGCTCAGACAGCATATCAGATTCTTGTAGCTTCGTCGCCTGGTCTCCTGAACGAAGGCGACGCCGATCTGTGGAATACCGGCAAAGTTTCGGCTCCGTTGTCGCCTTTTGTGGCTTATGATGGTGAGCCGCTGAAATCTAAAGATATCGCCTATTGGATGGTGCGTGTATGGAATAAGGACGGAAAAGTATCGTCATGGAGCGAGCCTGCTTGCTTCGGTATCGGTCTGCTCGCGCCCTCCGACTGGTCGGGCTCATATATCGGCAAAGCCGCCGATGCCGACAAGGACAATTCGCCTCTTCTTCGCAAGAGGTTCGAGTGGCACGGTGGCGAAAAGGCTATGCTTCACGTTAATTCGCTTGGCTATCATGAGGCTTATGTCAATGGGCACCCTGTGTCCGACGCAGTTCTGACACCGGCAGTGTCGCAGTACAGCAAGCGTTCGCTGGCGGTGACATACGATATTACGCCGCTGCTCGAAGATGGGGCAAACGATATTGTGCTGTGGCTCGGCCGAGGATGGTTTCACGAAAGTTTTCCCGGTGGTGTAGCGGGAGGACCCTACGTGCGCGCACAGCTCGAGATCCTCTCCGATGGCGAGTGGCATACGGCTCTTGTTTCCGACAGCACCTGGCAGGCTGCCGAGAGCGGCTACAGTTCTTTCGGTTCATGGTGGCCGCACCAGTTCGGCGGCGAGACCGTCGATGCCCGCAGGGCAGTGACTGTGTCGCCCGATGTGCTCGAAAGCCTTGATTGGAAGAATGCTACTGTAGGCGCGGTGCCGGCTCATGCAGTAAGCCCGCAGATGGCCGAACTCAACCGCATACAGCGGCGTTTTCATCCGGTCTCGGTAGTAGCCGCAGGCGATTCGGCCTGGATATATGATATGGGTACGAATTTCACCGGCTGGACCGACATCGCTTTCACCGGCCTCAAGCCCGGACAGAGAGTGCGCATAAGCTATTGCGATTTTCTCGACGACGAGGGCAATTTCCGCGACGGCCTCTATGAGGATTTCTATATCGGTGCGGGCAAAAATGAAGAGAAGTTCCTCAATAAGTTCAACTATAAGGCCTATCGCTATCTCAAACTGTCGGGTATTGCATCGGCTCCGGCGACCGGCGATATCGAGGCATGCCTCATACATACCGATTATTCTGGCGATGCATCGTTCGAATGTTCCGACTCCGACCTCAACGCCATCTACAATATGATGGCTTACACTATGAAGTGTCTCACCCTGGGCGGATATATGGTCGATTGCCCGCAGATAGAGCGCCTCGGCTACGGTGGCGACGGAAATGCGTCGACACCTTTCGTACAGACGCTTTTCAACATGGCGCCCACCTATATCAACTGGATGCAGGCCTGGGCCGACTGCCAGCGCCCGGGCGGCAGCATGCCCAATACGGCTCCCAACCCCTACACGGCCGGCGGCGGCCCGTACTGGGGCGGCTTCATAATCACCGCCTCGTGGCAGACCTATCTCAACTATGGCGACAGGCGTCTGCTCGAGCGCTTCTACCCGAATATGCAGCAGTGGTTGCAGTATGTGAAGGAGTATACCGTCGACGGTCTGCTTACACCCTGGCCCGAAACGGATTACCGCGGATGGTTCCTGGGCGACTGGGCCACTCCTGCCGGCATCGACCAGACCGACCCGCAGTCGGTGGGCCTGGTAACTAACTGCTATATAGCTGTGTGCTACGATACGATGGCGCAGATAGCCGAAACCCTCGGCCGGCCCGACGATGCCACTGCATACAGCGCCGAGGCGGTGGCACTGCGTCGGCTTATACATCAGAAATTCTACGACCGCGAAAGCTGCAGCTACGGCACCGGCACACAGATAGATCTTGTCTATCCCATGCTGGCCGGCGTAACTCCGGCCGACTGCATGTCGGCGGTAGAGCAGACATTGAAGCGTGTTACCGCTGAGCGTTTCGGCGGACATCTCGCAACCGGTCTGATGGGGCTGCCAGTCATTACCGAGTGGGCTACCGCCAGCGGAGAGGCGCAGTTTATGTACGATATGCTTAAGAAACGCGACTATCCCGGCTTCCTGTATATGCTCGACAATGGAGCCACCACCACATGGGAGCACTGGAATGGCGAGCGCAGCCGCATACACAACTGTTACAACAGTCTGGGCACATGGTTCTACCGTGCGCTTGCCGGCATAGTGCCGACGGCTCCGGGTTATGCGGAAGTGACGATAGCACCACAGACGGTCGACGGCATAGACTATGTGAGGGCTTCGAAGGAGACGCCTTTCGGCCTCATCGCTGTAGCATGGGAACGGACCGACGAGGGCACCATCGCTCTCGAAGTCGACATACCGGCAGGTGTCAAAGCCACCCTTGCCTCCCCCAATCCCACCGTCCTCGCTCCCGGCCACCACTCCTTAAGATATTAGGAGGTTAGGGAATTAGGAGGTTAGGAATGGATGATGTTAGGATGTTAAGACATTAGGAGGTTAAGTGGGGGCGTTGAAATATACACCTCTCGTCGTATAGGCCTCCGGCGGAGGTTTTTGTGATCCGGCGCATGTGTAAGAACGCACCCGCGGCGAGCGGGTGCCCGGACAATAGCGCAGGGTGGAGCGGAGCGAGACCCTGCGTGCGGCGTTCCCCCCTCCAGTGCCAAACCCGCGGCGAGCGGGTTGCGAGAACCTTTTATGTAGATAGTTTATGCCTGAGAATTGTCCTGGGGTTACGTGCCTCGGAGCCGCTCGAGGGCCTTGGCGGCCTCTTCGTGGCCGAGGGCTGCGGCTCGGGCGAACCATCTTGCGGCTTCGGCCGGGTCCTGTGCCACTCCTTTATATTCCTTCTCTTTCGTCGCCTCGCCTGTCTCATAGATGCGGCCTACGTAGTACTGGGCGCAGGCGTTGCCCTCTTCGGCTGGTGTGAGAAGATATCTGAGTGCCAGACGGTAATTTTCCTGGCGTCCTTCGCCGAAATAGAAGCGCAGGCCCATTTCGTACATAGCCTCCCGATCGCCCTTTTGAGCACGTGCCAGAACACGGTCGGCTCTGTAGATCTCTTGGAAATAATCGTCGTCTATGTCGCGTGGCCCATAGTCGGGCAATTCTTCGTCTTTCATGGTCATGGGTTGAGTAAAAGGTTATCGTTCAGTCAAACATAACGTCGGGATTCATCTGATGCGGATTGCGCCACAGGATTCGGTATTTCCGGGCCAGCAGGTCGGCTTTGGCCTGCCAGTATTCAAAGCAGAATCCCATGTGGCGGGGTGTCTCCGAAAACATTTCGTCAAGTTCGTCCTCGACATCGTAATATACCTCCTCCCACCGGCGGGAGTATTCGATCCTGTCTTTCTTCAGGTATCCCTCCTGAGGGTTCTCCCTGATTTTCAGAAGCTCGTCTTCGGAGATGAATTTCAGTATGGCCTCGTCGTCAGCCCCATGTATGGAAAGCAGATTGTCAAGCCGGTACAGCTCCCGCGCCATGTCGGCAACCGCTTCCCGGTCATATTCCTCTCCCGCGTCGGCGGCTTTTGCCGCCCGGCGTATGAAGGCATCGAGAATGCCGTAGCGGTCATGGTTGAAGACCGTCGAGCGGAGCGCCTTCACTATGCGGCCGACTGTCATTATAAGTGTGTCGAAAGGCACATGTCCATCGGCGATAAGGGTGTCGACTCCTTTGCGGAAATCCTTTAACGACCGTTCTGTCTTCCCCCGGATCATAGCCTCGGCCTGGAGAGTAAGAGCCTGCATCATCTCCACATCGTAGGTATGACAGATGTTCTCCTTGTCGAGCATGGAAGCGACAACTCCGTAGGCTATGCTGTCGAAGCGGGCTGCCATGACTTCGTCGTCAGGTCTTACTTGCTCGTTCAATTCAAGAGCATTGTCGATACGATCTTCGACAGTTTTGTCTCTGTTGCCGGTGATGGTCAGCAGCTGATTGTAAAATTCGTTTATAGTCATAGCCTGCGTGTTCTACTACTTTAAATAATTGGCCCAAAGGTAAATAATTCTTCCCGATTTTACAAATCTTTAGGCTATTAGGCAGACAGGCAGATAGGTCTCTCCGGGCCTGTCGAGCTGAAGACCAAAACCGAGGAAAGCGCACCGCGCTTAACCGCTATTGCGGTTGCAATGTTTTTTGCGTGGGCGACCTATGGTAGTCGCTCCAGAGGAGCTCAAACCATAGCCTGTGTATATATTGAACATCCGTTTGGCGGTTAGGCGGTGGCGCCTCTATGATGCGTGGTTTTTGTAAGGGTACAAAAGAACCCCGGACGCGATCGCCCGGGGTTCGTTATATGCGGGGCCTCAACGAGGCCTGTCAGCCTGTCAGCTTAATAGCTTAAAAAGCTACTTTGGTGGTTTTGTTGCCCTGACGGCGGATGAAGATGCCGTTCGAGGGCTCGGCCACGCGGATGCCCTGGAGATTGTAGTATTCGACAGGAGCGTTTTCGTCGGCTACGATAGCATCGATGCCTGTGGTTTCGCCCTCGGCGAGTACCAGATTGCCGTCTTTAGCCTCAAGATGCCAGTCGGCGGCAACGAGGTCGAATTTTGCTGCGTCGGTGCAGTTTGTTACAACAACATTGCCTGCGGCCGGAGTGTAATCGCTTGCGAAATTTAGTACGATAGGCTGTTCGTTTGTCAGTGAGCCATCGGCAGGAACTGTCAGTGCCGAAGCGAATACGATGGGATTGAGACTATTGTCACCGTTGATATTCAAATGACCGTTGGACGCGAATCCTATGGTGCCGGCACAATTCTCAACTGTTACATTGTTGATGTTAAGTGTTCTGCTGCCTTTGACCCATATGAGCGACTGGGTAGTCACGCTATTGATTATTTTCACATTGTTAAGTGTAAGATTGGCGTTTCCTACTTCCAATTCATTCTTGTTATTACCCTTGTTGTTGGCGTCGACAACAAGATTCTCAAGAATCATAGGGCAACCGCTCGACTGATTGAAGAGAATGGCATTGGTGAAATTGCGGATGATTTTTACTTCGGGGTTGGCACCCTTGAGGGTAATGGCTTTTTTAATGTCCTGACGTGCAGCCAGAGTGATATCTTCGAGGAGAACAAGTACATCGTTAGCGGAAGCTGCGTCGTATGCTGCTGCAAAGGAAGTGAAGGATTCACCGGTAGTCTCGTTGGTTACGATATTCTTGACCAAAGAGGTGCTTACGCCTTCGCCATCCTGCACGAGGGTGTAGCCTTCGGGGGCGTTGACAAGCTCGAAGTTGGCTACGTTGCCGGAATTAACGACCTTGCGGGAAGTCCAGTTTTCAAGGATGATGCCGATTTTACCGGTAAAGTTGTCGGTGGTGAAGGTGTAGTTGTTCTGGACCATAACTTCATACTCACCCGAGCCTTTGACAGTCAGACCGTTTGCGCCTGCAACAACCGGATATGCACCATCTGCAATGGTGCAGTTCTCGAATACGATGTTTTCGATAACTGTCGGTTTTTTGACAAGTATTATGCGGTTTGCTGTTTGGTTGGCGTTCTGGATAGTAACGTTCTTGAGAGTAGCTCCGGCGGCGTTTGCATTAATCTCAATTACGTTGGCAGTTGTGGCGAAGTTACCGCAATCGATGGTAACATTCTCGAGAGTGACGTTTGCGCTGGAGTTAAAGAGAAGGCGGGCTTGAGAGAAGTTTTTTGCAACAACTATTTTGGCATTGTTTTCGGCGGCAATAGTAAGTGTCTTGCTGCTTACGGTCACGCGACCTTCGATGTTTACATCGGATGTGATGGTGATGGTCTGGCCGTCGGTAGCTGCATTAACGGCTTCCTGAAGCGAAGTGTAGGCGGTTTCGCCGATATTCACCTGGGCTGTGGCTCCCAGGGCGGCAAATAAGCTGAGGACGATGGTTGAGTAGAGTTTTTTCATGATGTATTTTGTTGGTTATACACATTTAATACGCGAAATCGTTTTTTTGCACTCAACGGCTGTTTGAAAAAAATAAATTTTTTTATGGGGACAATATGCTTCGTGCCGCCGGTGGCTTTCTCAGAACCTTTTCGGGGATTGTGACGTTATTATCATACTGCTGTAATAATTTAAAATTCAATTTTTTATGAGAAGGATAAAAACTATTTTCGCTCTTGCACTGGTCCTGTCGGTATCGGCGAGTGTGCTCCAGTCGTGCAGCGACGATGATGACAACAAGAATGCCAACGCTCCTGTCCCGGCCGCTTTTGTGCAGGCTCTCAAACAGATAGAACCCGATGCGAAAAACGTGAAATGGGAGACCGAAGGCGCCTATCGTGTGGCCGAGTTCGACAAGAACGGAGTCGGCTACGACATATGGTTCGATGCCAAGGCTACCTGGGCCATGACCGAGAAGGATTTCGGCCGCGATTTCTTCCTTGTTCCCGATAATGCCGTCAACGCCGCTTTTGCCAAAGGCGAGTACGGCACATGGACTGTCGACGACATCAGCTACTACAAGCAGACTACCGACGAGTTCTATGTTATCGAGGTCGAGACTGCCGGACAGGCCGACATGGATCTTTTCTACACCACCGACGGCACTATGATAAAGGCTATCCCGTCGGCTACGGCTCCCGACATACTGCCCGGTACCGTAGTGAGCCGCTGAACATTCCGGCAAATTTCTGTCGTATAACCGGCGTCGGGCGACCGGCGTTGTCTAATCCGAATATAGTATGTTTACTGTCAAACCCTTGCTGCTTCTTGCCTCTACCGTCCGGCCGCCGATAGATATCACTCACTTCATCGGCGACCGCGACGGCATATCGGCCGCCATAGCGCGTTTTATCATGGATATTGTCGACTGGATACTCGGCGTATTCGGTCTCGACAACAATACGACCGTCGTTACCTTCCTCTATGCGGCGGTGGTGCTCGGCCTGTCGCTCGTGGTGGGCTATATAGTGCAGTGGCTTGTGCTCCATGCGGTGCAGGCGGTGGCCAGACACTGGAGCTCCGACACCTACAAGGCGCTTACAGCCCAGCGCTTTTTCCACAAGGTATGCCGCATTATTCCGCCGCTGGTCTTCCTGATACTCATACAGTTCACCCTGTCCAATCACAATGCGCTGTCGGGCATTTTCACCAAGATAACGTGTGTGTACATCGTGTTCGTCATGACTGTCGCTCTGACCGCACTGCTCAACGCCCTGTGGCAGCATATCGACGCACGCGCCAACAAGCGCAAGCTGCCTCTCAACGGCCTTGCTCAGCTCGCCAAGATAGTGCTGTGGGTGATAGCGCTTATCATAGCCATCGCCATTGTGGTGGACCGTTCGCCGGGCTCGCTTCTGGCCGGCCTGGGCGCTTTTTCGGCCGTACTGATGCTGATTTTCAAGGATAATATTCTGGGCGTGGTGGCCGGGGTGCAGCTGTCGGAGAACGACAGCCTCCATGTTGGCGACTGGATAGAGGTTCCCGGCACAAATGCCAACGGCACGGTGCAGGAAGTGTCGCTCATTGCCGTGAAGGTGCTCAACTGGGACAAGACCACCACCACTCTGCCTCCATATAATCTCATCAGCGCCGGATTTACCAACTACCGCACCATGCAGCAGAGCCATACGCGCCGCATACGCCGCTGCTTCATGATCGATGCCGACAGTGTGTTGCCCGCCACTCCGCAGATGCTCGATATGATACGCAAGGTGCCGATGATGGACGACTACATAACCCGCAAACTGGCACAGCGCGCCGCCGGCAAGGTGGCCGATGTCGATAATCCCGAAGGGCTTGTCAACGGCACCATCGACACCAATCTAGGCCTTTTCCGTGCCTACATGAAAATGTGGCTCGACGCCAATCCCAATATATCGCACACCAGCGACTGCTTCGTGTCGACGCTTCCGCAGACGGCTGCCGGCATTCCCTTCCAGATCTACTGCTTTACGGCTACCTCGGGATGGTTCCCATATGAAGGTATACAGGACCTTGTCTTCGAGCACGTAGCCGCCATGCTGCGGTACTTCATGCTGTATACATTCGAGAATCCTTCGGGTCGCGACACCATCGTCGACGGCTATCTCAGCCCTGGCCGCAAGATCGACGACATCTTTGGCGTCCCCTATCCCTTCTTCCAGGATCCCGCCGCCCCCGATTCCCCCGCCTCCACCCGCCCGGCCGCCCCCGACGACCCCACAAAAAAATAACGCGTCGAGAAGAAGCACCCGCGGCCAGCGGGTGGCCGGACAATAGCGCGACAATGTGATGAATGACATGTCGAGAGGAAGCACCCGCGGCGAGCGGGTGTCTGGACAATAGCGCGACAATGAGATGAATGACATGTCGAGAGAAAGCACCCGCGGCGAGCGGGTGCCCGGACAATAGCGCAGGGTGGAGCGAAGCGAGACCCTGCGTGCGGAGCCCCCACCCCTCACACAGACCCGCGGGAGCGGGTCGCGAGAAAAGGCTGGGGCTAAATATGGCGCTCTTATATCCGGACTCTATGAGCCTCGGAGCATAAAAATCATGGTGTGAACCAACTTGAACCAAATTTAAATTTTTGAAATAAAAAGGTTTGCATACTTTTGCGCAGTCAATGCGGGATTAAAAGAACTCTTGTCTCTAACAACCTGAATCTAAATAATATAAGAGCACTTTCATGACTTTTGGCGCACACTAATGCTATAAACTATGAAAAAAACGCTAATCCTATTTATCTGTCTGCTGTCGGCATTATCGGCATGGACGCAGACCTTTTCTTTTTCCTACAGTGGATCTGAACTAAAATATGAAATTGTCGATGAAACTCAGCGCACTTGTAAAGTAACAGGCTGGGTAAGCTATGCCGACAATGTGACAATACCGAGCAGTGTCGTCTATATGGATAAATTCTATACGGTAGTCGGCATCGGATCGAGTTCTTTTAATAGATGTACTATGCGCAGTATTACATTCCCACATACATTAACTTCAATCGACAGATATGCCTTTGAGAGGTGTAATAGCCTCACTTCTATAGACATCTCAAGTTCAGTCACAACAATTGGCGAGTTTGCCTTTTATTCATGCACCGGTCTGTCTGCTATCGATGTCGATAAAGATAATCCGAACTATAGCTCGGCCGACGGAGTGTTTTTCAACAAAGAGAAAACCATACTCTATCAATATCCCGCGGCCAAAACCGATTCAACATATGAGATACCCGCTTCGGTCACGTATATCTACCATTTTGCATTCTACGGAAGCGGCAATCTGACTTCGGTAGTCATCCCCGAATCTGTGACTTCGATAGGCAGAGATGCTTATTACGGCTGTAGTGCCCTGACATCATTGACTCTGCCTGATTCTATTACATCGATAGGTTCGGAAGCTTTTTCCGCTTGCAGCGCTCTGTCCTCGGTCTCACTCTCCGAATCCCTCACAGAGATTCCCTCTTCAACATTTTACGGCTGTAGCGAACTAAGATCGGTAACCATACCCAATTCTGTATCTAAGATTGGAATGTCGGCCTTTAATGGCTGTAGCAGTCTGACATCTTTAACGATTCCCGATTCAGTCACAGAGATTGGCGGGGGTGCATTTGCCGCGTGCAGCAGTCTGACCTCATTAACGATTGGAAAGTCCGTAGCATCGATAGGCTTTAACGCTTTGGGCGGATGCAGCGGTTTAACCTCGATTACTGTACCGAATTCTCTTAATGAATTTTCCGGTTTGCATGGGTGTGAAAATTTAGAGTATCTTTATGTTGAGGATGATAACCCCAACTATGTTTCAATCGACGGCATCGTCTTCAGCAAAGATATGACATTGTTGGCCTTTTATCCGGCCGGAAAAAAGAATACAAGCTACGAAATCCCCGCTTCAGTCACCGCAATCAGCGACATGGCTTTCTATGGCTGCGGCAATCTTACCTCCGTAATGATTCCCGGTCCGGTCACAGCGATTGGCCCAAGTGTCTTTTACGGCTGCCGCAATCTGGCATCGGTAACAATTCCCAATTCGGTAAAAATTATCGGATCATCGGCTTTTCAAAATTGTAGCAGTCTGAGGTCAATATCAATACCTGATTCAGTATCTACCATCGATGATTTTGCCTTTGGCATGAGTGGTCTGACGTCTGTCACAATACCGGGGTCGGTAACGACGGTTGGTATAATGGCATTTATCAGCTGCAAGGACCTCATCTCAGTCTCTATACCGGGGTCCATCTGCTCAACGGAAGGACATATGTTCGCCAGCTGCAATAATCTTGAAAAAATATATTATGACGCGGATGAACCTGTCGCTATCCTCGACAATAATTTCATTGACTACAACACTCCGACACTCTATGTGAAGAAAGCGGCATTAGACAAGATAAAGGCTACGGCGCCGTGGAATTTATTCAGCAAAATCGAGACCTATGACACGATCGACGGTGCTGACTATCAGCTGACATTCACATACGACACCAATAATCTCACCACGGCCATCACCGGAATCACAGCCTCCGAGCCGATAGATTTCGTCGTGCCGGAATATGTGGAACACGACGGACTGCAATATAAGGTCACGGAAATCGGACGAAACGCTTTTTATTCGTGCGACAATTTAAAATCGGTGACAATACCCGCCTCTATCACAAAGATTGCAAATACTGTATTTAATAACTGCGGCAATCTGGAGGCCGTGTACTATAATGCCGAACAGGCAAACAGCGGCGAGTATGCCGGTGACGATTATATCGGGCCGGCTTTCAGGAACTGTCCCAGGTTTAAGAATCTCGTAATAGGCGAGACGGTCCGTATTATTCCCGATTCATTATTCTGGAATACCGCCATCGAATCGGTCGACATTCCCGATAATGTGGAAATGCTGTCGAACGGATGCTTCGCCGAATGCTATGACCTGAAAGAAATCCGCATAGGAAAAGGAATCAGGACAATCGAAAACGGTGCTTTCGCGCTCAATACATCGAACGATGCTTCGACAAGGGTCTGCTGTGATGCGGCCGAAATTACCGGCTATGGCACTATGGCCAGAGCGGCAGTCGATACACCTTTCCGGAACCGGCCTGTGAGCATAATAGAGTTCGGCCCCGACGTACGTAAGCTTGGCAACAATGCATTTATGGACCTCGGCGGTGTAAGCGATATCTATTGCCGGAGCACAACGCCTCCCGAAGTGGGAGCAAATGCCCTGGGCGCTGTCGACAAATCGACATGTCGCCTCTGCGTCCCGACAGAGGCAGTATCCCTCTACAAGACGGCCGACTTCTGGAAAGACTTCTATAACGTGAACGGCGATGTAACCGGCATCGGCAAGATTCCGGGCGACGATATCAATGCCGATATGCCCGTCGAAGTATATAATCTCACCGGCGTAAGAGTAGCCGACAGCATCGACGGCCTGAATCCGGGCGTCTATGTCATCCGGCAAGGCAGCCGCATCGAAAAGATAATCATCCGCTAACGCATCTTCTGCAATACCGACAACGGCCATGGACCCCGCCTCCATGGCCGTTGTCTCGCAACCCGCTCACGCGGGTTTCTCTTTTTGTGGGGGCGACGAATCGCAGGGTCTCGCTTCGCTCCACCCTGCGCGAATGTCCCACGACCCGCTCACCGAGGGTCTCCCTCATTTCGCAACCACGCGAGATCTGATTCGTAGACAATAATCACTCTAAAAAATTATGTGTACCGCGAGTCTCCTCGTTTCTCAATAATACGAGGGTGGGTTTAATGATAGGAAGCACACAAAGCAAACGAGCGGGGCGGCCGGTGGGGCGCTCCGCTCGTTTTGATGGTGGGGGGATCAGAGGATGTGGACTTGGCGGTTGTTGACAATGTAGATGCCGGGGGGCGAGGCCTGCGGTGGCTTCGGCTGGGTATACGGCTTCGCGGATGAGGACACCGGCAACGGTGTAGACGTTGACGGGGCCGTCGGGGCGGTTGAAAATCACATTTTCAACACCCGACTGCGCGCCTTTGTAGTAAAGGCGGAAGTTGTCGAAACAGCACCAGTCGCCGTTGACGTTGAAGGCTGTGTTCGACTGGCCCACATTGTCGGGCACCCCCAGAAGCGTGGTGTCGTAGAGCGACATGAAGGGGTTTTCGGCCGTATTCATGTAGTAGCTTGCCAGCAGCTGCTCGGTGCCGGTGTCGTGGGCGGCACGCGATTCGGCCTGATAGCAGTAGCGGCAGAAGCCCTGCACCTCGAGGCGGTATTTGCCCGCGGGCATGTCGGCGAGGTCCTGATACTTGTCGAAGGTCTCGTTCCAGAACTCAGCCACACCGGCACTTGCGGCGGTAAAGAAGGTGCCGCTCCAGCCGTTGCCGTTGTTTGCGTTGAAATCGGGGTTGACGATGCGGTGAGAGCGATCGCGGCAAACATGGATGCAACCGTGAAAACATTGAGAGGTAAAACGGACAGGGTACAGACAAGATATACTCAAACATCACGCCTGTTTAACATTTTTATAGATTCCGGGCTGTCAGATGGGTCGCAGCTCGCCGGTGACCGAGTCGATAACGTAGCCGGCAACGCGGATATCGGTGGTCATGAGAGGATGGTTGCGGATCAGGTCGACAGTCTCGGCCACCGACTGCGTCACCTCGTCGAAGCCGTGCAACCACTTGTCGAGGTCGATACCGCAGTGGCGCATGAGCGATATATTGCTCTCGGGCACACCGCGTTCTTTCATCAGACGCAGCATCTCGGCGGCATTCATGCCCTGTACGCCGCACTCGGTGTGCCCTATGACCATTATCTCCTCCACGCCAAGCTCGTAGACCGCTATAAGGAGCGAGCGCATGGTGGAATCGAACGGGTTGGTTATCACCCCGCCGGCATTCTTGATAATCTTTACATCGCCGTTACGCAGCCCCAGAGCCGCCGGAAGCAGCTCCACAAGGCGCGTATCCATGCAGGTGACTATGGCAATCTTCTTGTCGGGATATTTGGAGGTAAGAAAACGCTCGTATCCTTTTTCGTCGACAAACTGTCGGTTGTGCCTTAAAATCTCTTCTATCATAATCCGGTGTTTATTTGCAAGTCCTCATACAGGCAAAAGCGAGAGGAAGCTACCTGTATTCATTTATAGAAACGACAATACAAATATAAAACAATCACGCATCGCATCCAAATCGGAATGTCGGCCGGCTGTTTTGAGGCCCGGAGGTGCAGCCCCTGCGGTTACGGGCCCAGACTCCATATCAGAAATTATTCGTACCTTTGCATTAGATCGCCCCCCATCAGTCAGGCAAGTATGGAAGCAACAGAACTCAAAAGGCAGAAAAAGCAGCTGGGCTCGTTTTACAGCCCGGCCACCCTTGCCATGTATGTTGCGTCGAAGCTGTCCCTATATCTGCCGGCCGACAGGCCTGTTTCGGTGCTGGATCCGGCGGTCGGAGACGGAGAACTTCTCATTGCGGTAAATGCCATACGCAAAAATCCAGAAGATTTTTATATCGGTGTAGATATCGATGAGCAAGCTCTAAGAAGAACATCTGTCCGGCTCGGTAAAAACAATCGTCTTTTCAATACCGACGCATTACATCCGGTTATTTCTTCCGATACGCAAGACGGCTGGTCTGCGATAAAAAAAGAATGCGGCATAAAAGGCTTCGACTGTATTATAAGCAACCCGCCATGGGGGGCCAAAATATCTCTTGACATAGATGCGATTTCGAAATTCCGCACCGCATCCGGGCAATATGATATCTATGACCTGTTTATTGAAAAAAGCCTGAGTCTGCTTCCCGACGGCGGAGTATATGCGTTCATTCTGCCCGATTCGATTTTCAGGAAAGAGCATACGCCGGTGAGAAAGCTATTGCTCGACACCACTTCCATAAAATTTATTGGCCGAATAGGCGAATTTTTCTTTGACAGCGTAAATACGTCCGTGTCGGTTATAGTCGGCATCAAAGGCTATTCTCCGAACAACCATATCGAGTGTGTCCACTACCCCAATGTTGTCAGCAAGGAGATCCTGGCAAACAAGAATTCATTCGATAAAACAGAGCAACGGTTTCTACACCGATGCAGCCAGGACGACTTTATCCGTGACTCCTATAACTTCTCGACCGATGTGTCGCCCGATGATGTCTCGCTGATCTCACAACTGGAATCGCGTCCCAGACTACATTCTTTCCTGAAATCCGCCCGGGGAGTAGAATTATCAAAAAAAGGGACAATCATACAGTGTCCGGGCTGCCGCAAATGGCAACCGATGCCCTTGAAGAAAAACAGCCCGCACAAATGCTGCCACTGCGGGCATAGCTTCGATGTAGCTAAAGCGGTCAAAGAAACTATCATATCCGACACCGTCCGTCCCGACGGCAGCCATCTTCCGTTTTTAAGCGGCGAAGATCTTTCGCGGTATTCTTATTCATCGCGACACACCATAGAGACAGGCAAAGACGGAATAAACTATAAAGACCTTGCCTTTTATCTCGGGCCCAAAATATTAGTCCGAAAGACCGGTGTAGGAATAACAGCGGTCTTAGACTATAAAGAGCATATAGTCAATCAGGTCGTGTATATACTGAAACAGACGGCCGACTGTCCGCCCGATTTATCGCCGGAGTTCTTCATAGCCATCCTTAACAGCAGGGTTACGACATATTACATAATCAAGAAATTCGGCTCATCCAACTGGTGCTCGCATCCTTATCTCTCGCAGGAGATGGTGGGGAGTCTTCCGGTGCCCGATTATCACGATTTCACAAAAGCCGACCGGGAATATGTGGCTGAGATAGAAAAAATTGTCAGGGCCATCTACAGGGGCAAGTCAATAAGCCTCCCGCCAAAGAAAGATTTATATTTAGAGACACTGATTATGAAATTATTTCGCTTAAACAGCCAAAGTTTTAAGCGAATAATGACCACAATAAGTGAAGCAGAACCATTAGTCCCATTTAAAAGACTATTAAACATTCCGGAGAAAAAATGGGATATCGATATATAGGGTCGAAAGAGAAACTCGCAAATACTATAATTGACCTGATCCGACAGGAAGTTCCTGACGCCGAAACTATTATAGATCTGATGGCCGGCACCGGAAATTTTTCACTTGCTTTGAGAAGGAAAGGTTTCCGTGTGACAGCTTCCGACGTCATGACCTATTCCCTGCATCATCTGAGAGTCAATCTGCTCTTAGACGCCCCACCCTCTTTTAACGGTCTTGTAGGCCTAATCCCGGGGTTACAGACCGATTCCACCGACAATTACCCCAAAGTGCTGGATTATCTTAACAGCCTGCAGGGAATATGCGGCTATTTCTACACCGAATTTTCGCCTGAAGGGCAGCCCGCGAACGCATCGAAGCCGCGAATGTACTACACGGCTGAAAACGCGAAGAAAATCGACGCAATAAGAGCCAAGATAAAAGAATGGCATGAAGCCGGCCGGACCGACTCGATAGAACACTCGCTGCTGCTACATACTCTGATTCTGGACAGCAACGATATTGCAAACATAGCCGGCACATACGGGCACTATCTGTCGCATTTCGTACAGCGGGCCTGTACGCCCATCGAGCTGAAGCCATGTGCGATAGAGAATAACGACAATATCGGCCACCGGGTATTGTGCGGCTATGCCGAAACTCTCGCCGAAACCCTCACCGCCGATGTATGCTACATAGATCCGCCCTATATCAAGAGGCAGTACGCGGCCAACTACCATATCCTGGAGACACTGGCCCGCGAAGACAATCCCGAGGCCATCGGCGAAAGCGGATTGCGGCCCTGGCGCGACCGCTACTCAAATTTTTGCTCCAAACTCAAAATCAGAGACTCCTTCACTCAGATTATCAATAATATTCATGCAAGGCATATTTTTATAAGCTATAGTGAAGACGGCCTTCTTCCGATAGAAGAATTACAAAAATTTTTAGCTATATTTGGTGCCATAAAAATCCACCGGATAAGATACAAACGCTTCAAAAGCAATAACAGCAAAAAAGATCCTTATCTGACCGAATATTTGATATACATACAGAAATGAAGGCAGTCAGTTGGTTGTTCAGACGTTTAACTCAAAATGAGTTCAGGGCTATTACCGACCAGATCAATAGTGACGGAGGCGGCAGCCAGACATATATCGACCTACCCAAAGGTAAAATTCCGGATGCCGACCTGAATTCATTTTTTGGGCCGGGACAACCTCTCGGCTCCGGATATAAATGGGAAGCGCCGGTGCACAGTCTCTCACTGGATCTGCCGCCTCAGACTGTTGTGATATCGCAAAGACGCGATACCTCGAACTGCATACGCGAGCAAAACAAATACAAGCGAATCAACATATGGAAATCGGAATACAGCGATTTCCCCCGCAGCGACTACAATGAATCTGCCAGGCCACTGTATGTATTCATCCTCAAGACCGACAGTGGCGATTTCTACGCCGGATGGTTCTATCCCGACGATTATACAGCCGAATGGCTCATAACTCCCGACCTGTGCTATCCCTTCGCCGGAGAAAGCGCAGGCCTTGCCGCATTCAGGGAACCTGTAAATATCGACATCGACAGATACCGGTGGCCTTTTGTCCGACATCCGTCACCCGACAGGAAAAATACCCGGACCGCGTTACAGCAGATTTTCTTCGGAGCACCGGGCGTGGGCAAATCCCACAATCTGAAAACAGTATACGGCAATGAAGACGATGTTATCCGCATCACCTTCCATCCGGAGACGGATTATGCCTCGTTCGTAGGCTGCTACAAACCCGTCAAAAAGGAAATGACTGCCCGCATAACCGGAGCCGACGAACTGATCGAAAAGGCGAAAACAGTAACAGGTGTATCAGCTCAGGTAGATTTTATCTTTGAAAATGCCGAAAGCATACTGCCGGCAGTCAAAGAAAAAAATTTAATCAGCGCAAACAAACTCATCGTCGACTTCTTCGGATGGAACAATGAGACATACTTCAAATCGATTCTTACATCTCTTCTGAAAGAAAGAGAAGAATACCGCAATAATGGCGAGATTACCTATGAATTCACTCCGCAGGCATTCGTCAATGCCTATGTCCGGGCCTGGAGCAATCTGCGCCGGCCGGTCTATCTGGTAATCGAGGAAATCAACAGAGGAAACTGTGCCCAGATATTCGGAGACATATTTCAACTACTCGACCGTGATTCCGACGGCTATTCCACATACCGGACAACACCCGACAGCGATCTGCAGCAATACCTGTGCAAGGCATTCTCGGCTGTCGGTATCGCCGATGCCGATGTCAGGACAGGACGCCGGATGCAGCTGCCTCCCAATCTTCACATCCTCGCTACCATGAATACTTCCGATCAGTCGCTGTTCCCGATTGATTCCGCATTTAAGCGTCGCTGGGATTGGGTATACATGCCGATTGAAACAAAACCGGAAAATGACAGGAAAGAGATAGTGAAACGGACCATCGAGACAGATGCGTACCGATATGACTGGGGCAACTTCCTCGAAGAAGTAAACAAACGGATTTTCGGCATAACACGGTCCGAAGACAAGCAGCTTGGTTTCTGGTTTGTAAAACCTCGCAACGGCAACCGGACTATTACAGCAAACGACTTCGTGTCGAAGGTAATTTTCTATCTGTGGAACGATGTATACAAGGATTTTAGCGAAGACGGAACATCTGTCTTCTATTTTTCCGCCGACGGAAATCCCGACAGCGCCCACAAAGAGCAACACTCGTTCAAGGACTTTACGCCACGCTTCAAAATGGTAGACAATGCACTTGTCGACGCCTTTATAAAAAATCTGGGAGTAACACCGGAAGTACGTTCCGACTCTAAGAAAACCGTAGGATCCGAAAATACAACCGGCGTAGAGGATAATGAGGATAGTAATTGAAGGATATCCTTATGAGGAGGATAAGCTGAAACAGATTCTGCCTCCGCGACTGTTGGATTTCCCGAACAAAAAACGGGAAATCCGCCCTCCCTATGTGGGCTATTGCTTCAATCCCGAAATAAACGACTGCATCTTCTTCCTGCCGAAAGTCGTTCTTACCAAAGACAAGAATGATATAAATGATACCACCGGGAAAGGCCTGGTTCTCAACCGGTACAGCCCGACGGATCTGCTGGATTTTGAAAACTCGCAACTCGAAGGAGCGGACAGATCGTTTCTCCAGATGTTTTCGATATGGATCTACAGGGCGATAAACATATTCTATAAAAACAACGACACATCCATAGTAAGCCGCCATACAATATCCGATGTAGACTCCACAGCCCGAACCAAGAACGGCACCATTATAGACACCATACTGTCGCTGCTCCGCTTTGCCCGCGAAAACAAAGACTATGTAATGTTCGAAATCAAGAATATACACAGGGGCTACAACCGGGTAAACTGGAATAAAACGATATCACATCAGACGCCTATAAGACAAAAGAAAACCCCGATATATCTGAATCCGATCAATAAAAAGAAACAGATCGATTTCGATGAAGAACTATTGGTGATATTTTTCTCGATACTCGAATATATCAACAGGCAGTATGGCTTCAGCGCAGATATAAACTGTAACTACGAAACCATCCGAGGCAGCCGGTTCGAACATTACCTGAACGGATTCGGCAAGACCAGGCTGCGCCAGATAAAATACAAGTACTTCAGCGACACGGCTCTCAAGCTGTGGTCGCTATGCTATTCATTCTTTGAGAACTCCGACCGAATACACTCTTCCGGAAAAGCCGAAGACTTCTTGATCGCACAAAACTTCGAGTCAGTATTTGAGTCGATAATCGACACTCTGCTGGGAGAAAAAGTCCCCGCCGGATTCAAGACTCAGAAAGACGGCAAAATAATAGACCATATCTACCCGTACGAAGCGCTTGTCAATCCGGACAGCAAGGTATATCATATCGCCGACAGCAAGTACTATAAGGCGGGGTCGGCAATCGGCAGCGAATCGATCTACAAACAATTCACCTATGCGAAGAATGTCATACAGCTGACACTCGACATAGCCTACGGCAAAGGTACGGATGAAGAAAAGCGACGCCGTGGCTATCTGCCTTATCGCGACACTCTCACCGAAGGATATAACATAACGCCAAACTTCTTCATATCGGCCAAAATCAAAAAAGACAATAGCCCCGAGCCTTATTCCTATACATCGGACAATCTCGAGCCACACGATGTCGATAAAGACGGGCAACCGCTGTTACAGCACCGGATCATACAATTTGAAAACCGGCTCTTCGACCGCGATACATTGATTTTATCGCACTACGACATCAACTTTCTCTATCTTATCGCCCTCTATGGAAAGGACAATAGTGCCGAACAGGAAAACTTCCGGAACAGAGCTCGAAAGGTTTTCAGAGAGTCGTTTATCCGCCTGATCGACCGGTATTACATATTCTACAAAGTGATTCCCGAACATCAGTCGCCGGAAGAATTTGTCAACACAAATTTCAGAGAACTCTCGGGCAAGCTCTTCCACTTTGGAGACACTCTCATCATGGGACTGGAGAGGAGCCATCCCGAGACCAAACGCATTGAAGAAAAATATTCGGCGAACCTCCGTCCATACTCCCTCTCCTGAGGCCCTGCAGCGGACTGTTCAGTCGATTTTATGGCCGTAATAATATGTGTTCCAGGTGTCGCGGGCGTAGCCGTCGCGTAGCACCTTGAAACTGTCGGGCGAGGCTCCCTGAATTTTGGCCGCATCGAAATATACGTTCCATGTATCGCAGGCATAGCCGTCGCGAAGCACTCGGAAACTGTCGGGCGATGCACCGGGAATCTTCTCTCCGTCGTAGTACACGTTCCATGTGTCGCGGGCATACCAGTCGGATAGTACAGAGAAACTGCCGGCAGAGGCTCCGGCTATCTTCACGCCATTGTAGTATACATTCCACGTGTCCCTGGCATAGCCATAACCCAATACACTGAACGAACCACTTGATGCACCGTCGATTTTGACACCGCAATAGTATACCGCCCAGGTGTCCTTGGCATATCCGTCGCGCAGTATTGAAAAGCCCGATGTCGATGCGCCGTCGATGCGGCGCCCGTCATAGAAAACCTTGTTGTCGATAACGAAATAAGGCGAGCGGTGATGCCGCCCCCGCTGCTCGTAGGCGCTGTGCCCGCGGTGGCCGTCATGACGCTCTCCGGCCGAGGCATAGCCACCACACAGGCCGACAGCCATAATCAGGATAAAAAATATCTTTCTCATATTCTTTTTCGACGGTGTTTAATAATTCTGTAGTTCACCTTCATAAATTAGACTCCGCTCCATTAAGAAAGTAAAAACACACATCAAAAAAAACAACCGTCCATCTTGTGTGAATCTCAGACGCGCAAAGTTTTGATTTATAGAAAGAAATACGTATCTTTGGGCACTCATTGCAAATCAATCATATCTCTCACTCTAATAACCGGAAATATCCATGAAATCTTTCGCAGAAATCATTATCATAATTTCATGCCTGCTTCTTTCGGCATTTGCCGCCGAAGCAGCGACTCCACTGACTTCATGCTCCCGCAGCAACGATGTTGCCTACACATCGGTGGTGAAAGGGAAGAAACTGAAGATGATGGGAGACTATTCGGCCACATCCGGCTTCTCGCTGGGCCGTGGCGGCGGCTATCTGATCGCGCCCGAAAAGACCGGCAAGGTAACATTCAGGCTTGGAGGCAAATACAGCAAGCTCACATTTATGATGGGCCCGATGGACAATAGCTCGGTAGGCAGCGACCCGTCGATAGTTACCGTGCGTGTCGACGGCAAGAAAAAGGTCGACGACAAATTCTACGATTTCGATATACCACGGCCGTACGAAATCGATGTCGCCGGCGCACAGGAGGTGACTTTCGACATCCTTTCGGGTGAAATCTATCTTGGCATAGGGCAGCCTATGCTTTGGACTGCAGCCGAAAAGGCTCAGAAACCGGCGTTGAACCAGGCCCCGGCCAAAAACAAAACATTGCTTGTGACAGAACTGAGTCCGTACTATCACAACAACAATGTACTGCTCATATCGCCCACCGGAAAATACAAAACCCTGAAAATAAATGGCCATAAATACCACAACGGAATAGCCATGAGCATGAGAATGCAGATTTCGGGAGGCCACTTCGGCGGCGTGATGTTCAATCTCAACAAGCAGTACGAGAAACTGAGCTTCATCATCGGTCCGCTCGACAACAACAAAAATACCGCCGAGGGTCAGGGCTACATAACGATACAGGGCGACGGCTACACTATATACCAGAAAGAAATACGGCAGCTCGACACTGCCGAGAAGGTGGTGATCGATGTGACCGGTGTTAGCCGCCTGTCCTTCCATTCCGAGCAGTCGGAGTGGGACATCAACGCCGGATTTGCCGACATCACGGCATGGCCCAAAGGCATGAGCCCTGAAACAACAGGAGAGTCTGCACCGGCTGTCGCCGACCCCGCACTGGCGAAACTGCCCGACGTATGCCCGCTGATGAGCAATATCGAACCGTTCGCCATCCTCGGCGGCCTCGAGCGCGACGAGATGCTCTTCACCGGCGAAAGCGACTACATCGGCTTCTCGATGGGCGGTGTAAAGCACTCCGAAGGCATGCTCTTCACTTCGGGAGCAAGCGTGTTCCACGACCACATCTATTCGTCGGCCTCGTTCGATCTGGGAAATCAGTTCGACTACATCACATTTACCACCGGCCCGGTAGGACTGTCGAACGTAAAAGACGGTGAAATCAACGTACTCGCCGACGACAAGATCCTCTACACTGTTCCGGTCCGGGCTACGGCAATGCCGACCACACACTGGGTAAAAATCGACAAATGCCGCAAACTCACCTTCGACAACCGCAAGGGAGGCGGCACTGTAGGCGTTGCCGACATCGTGCTCTATCGAGGCGAAATCGTGGACAACGATCTGTTCACACACTCGACGCCGGATTGCCCGGACAATATCGACCTGCTGCGTCTCACCAAGCCGTATCTCCATTTTGTATCCGGCACTCAGAGCCAGTGCTTCGACGGATCTGACATCAAAAAATACTGGACCCTGCGCGACGGCACACGCATCAACAACGGATTCCTACTGAAAACAAGCGTACATTTCTCGCTTGAGCACGGCGTACTCGGCGATGATCCCAACGCCGCGGCAGCAGGTGCCATAGGCGCCACAGCCGTGGGCTCTTCGTTTGTGGCCGGAGGCATGGTGGGGGGAGCAATGGTCGGCTCTTCTCTCGCAGGCATGGCCGGCCTGATGATGCTGGCGGCAGGCGGTGAGGCCGAGGATTCGTCCGTAGCGGCATTCAATACCTATGGCGCATACAATTCGGTAACGTTTACCGTGGCCTGCATAAGCCCCGCCGATGCCGGGCTGCTCGACGCCGGCACATTTACCGACCGCGAACAGCGACTCCTCATCGGAGCCGACGGCGAAGTGATGGCCGAACTTATGCTCAACGAAATGAACGGTCCCACAACCTTCACCGTGCCCATCAACGGATGCCGGCAGCTCATATTCTGGATGCCTTGCGACAACGGATCGGGAAAATACATAGTATATAACGCAAAACTATCGAAAGCACAAAGCGAACTTAGCCGCCCGGCATCGAGTGTCAAATCGCATGCCGAAGTCAGTATATTCGACTGGACTGACGTCCCGTCACCCGAAAAATGGAAGCGCCCGCCGACGACGCCCGTAAGCAACGTCAATCAATATTTCGAAAGAGTGTACCAGCTCTACAACGGCGTCGACGCCCTTATGCACAACAACGAAGGCCAGCCTAAGCACGAATTTCACACCTGGTATCTCAGGGATGCCCGGGGCGCCGTGTGCAAGGCCACGCGGGTGGTCAACAATGGCGGCCGCAATGCCGTGCACGACGCCACAGGCGTTCAGGCTGCTCTCGGAGCCAACTTCGTACCATTCGAAGTACGCATCCCGGAACTGGCAAACGAGATAAAGCGCGAAATCGAGAACCTGCAGAAGCTCAATTCGATGGTCAACACTCTGCGCGTGCAGCAGGCTTCGGTAGCCCTTTCGCTGCCCTCGCTGGGCATAGCATCGATAAAATACGGCAAAGAACTGAGCAAAAGCAAGAAAATCATCGACCAGTGCAACAAAGTTGTCGACACATACCTTAAAAATAAACAGACACATTTGGCCACCATCAAATGGTTGCTCGAAAACGCATCGGCAATCGATGGCAAGCAGTCGACCGAATTCACTGTTTTTACGCCACTGGCCCCGGGAGAAGAAGCACCGACAGGCGCCGACCTCCAGCTCGTCGAAACCTTTGTAGTAAAATAAGAAGATTTTCCGCTCAGTCAGCAACCGGATCAGCAACCAGATCCGCCTATCTCACGTGCACTCCCGATTCATCGCCAGTCGCAACGAGAGTCAAGCCCGTAGTGCGATATAGACGGCCATATTCCTTACCGGCGCTACCGTCGGCGAAGCGTAAAAAGCATACCGTGAACCTATCTGAACCAAATTTAAGAGGTTGTTTAATAACAGAAATGTTTTCATAAAATCATGGCTAAAATTGGTCTTTTATCGTATTTATTTGGCCATTCTGCGATTATAGGACAAAAAAGCCTTATCTTTGCCGTTAAACCATATTCAGTTGACATTTTTATATGGATAGAAAATTCTTCATATGCAGCGTGGCCCGGCCCGGCGAAGATTACGAGGCGGAGAATTTCGAACGGTGCATCAGATATTCCGGACATTTCATGCACGACAGCACATCGCAGAAAGGACCGTTCAAAAAAGTGCGGCCGGGCGATATCGCAATACTCAAATACCACAACGTGCTGGTGGCATATGGCGAAGTAACAAGTGTCTCGAACGACAAATCGATGTCCGAACTCGGCGACTGGAATCACCGGATTATCGTAGACCGCTAGATCTGGCACAATCCGTCGGACCATTCTGCGGGAGTGGACAATTACGGTATCAGCTGGCATCAGAAAGACGGCAGCATCTGGGCCACAATAAAGGAAGTCTCCACTGAATATGGCATTGAAAAATGCGGGAAAATCGACACGACATCCCCTCTCTTCTCAAGTCTGCAAAAGAATATAATTATGGAAAGCTATATCAAACTCCTCGAAAGCAACAGAAACATCATACTCCACGGAGCGCCGGGAACAGGCAAAACATACCTGGCCAAGGAAATTGCCAAAGCTATGGACGCCGAAACCGAATTCGTCCAGTTCCATCCGAACTATGACTATACGGATTTTGTCGAAGGATTGCGCCCGGTCAGGAACGGAGAGGACGGAAATATCGGATTCGAACTGCGCCCGGGCATATTCCGCCGGTTTTGCGAAAAGGCACTCACAAACCTGACCGACAGCGCAAAAGGAGCGTCCCAGCTGAACGCCGAGCGAAACATCAAACGGCGATATATGGCTCTTGTAGACAACATTAAAAATGGGGCTGTGACCACGATAGTCCAACGCAAAGGCAAACCCCTGAAAGTAATGCTTTCCAATCAGGACAACATCATTATCGGCACGAGCAACAGCTCCAAGACCTATACCATATCTCTGGCCCGCATATTAAAAATTGCCGCAGTATACGATACACAGCAAAAACTTAATAGCATTACCAATATCACGACTGCGATGCGCGATATCATTGGCGGATGCCATGAGTCGGGATATTGGACCGTCCTCAATACGATGTATTCCCTTAATGAGGACTCTTTCGCCGACGAATCTTCACCTGCTACCACTGCAACCGATGCTGTGAAGAGAAAAAACTTCGTATTCATAATCGACGAAATAAACCGTGCCGAGATAAGCAAAGTGTTCGGTGAGCTGTTCTTTTCGATCGACCCCGGCTACCGCGGCTCCGCCGGCAAGGTGCGCACCCAGTATGCCAATCTTATCGAGGAGCCTACCCTGTTCGACAACGAGGTTGACGAAGACAGCACCGGATGGTTCTTTATACCGGAAAATGTATATGTAATAGGCACTATGAACGACATCGACCGTAGCGTAGACCGCATGGATTTCGCCATGCGGCGTCGGTTCGCATTCCGGGAAGTCGGCGCACCCGAAAGCGCGGGCATACTCGACAGCCCGGGGGCATGGGAGGGCAATATGCCGGACCAAAAAACTCTCGATTTACTAAAAAAGAAGATGTCACGACTTAATGAGGCTATCGTGTCGCCGGAAGTCGGTCTTTCCAAAGCCTACATGACCGGAGGTGCCTACTACATCAAATATTCGCTCTATAAAGATTCCGAAGATCCTTTCGGCATGCTGTGGGAATATCATCTCTCCCCTCTGCTGACCGAATATCTGCGCGGTATCGACGAAAACGGGCAAAAACTGAAATATCTCAAGGAACAATATGACGGAATCTGAGCATATCCGCACAACGGATAACAACAATGGTTCACTCACTGCCAATCCCGAGTGGATTCCGTCTCTACAAAAGATAGCCGACATTCCGCTAAGCGACCTTATTGCCGGAAATCCGTCGCTGTTGGTATTCCCCGCAACAATCGACAAGTCGGAAGACGGTGTCGGAAGTCTTCCGGTCTTCTCTCTGCACCTGGGACGCCGTCCGGCAATTGTCACGGGCAACATCCTTGGCTTTATAGGCATCGACAGTCTTCAGTTGTCGGTCAGATCGAGATTCGGCAAAGATGATGCCGGCGATTATTTCCTCTACCATATGTTACGAAAGGTCTTCTTCCCCAATGTAGTGGACCTGCAGCATAATTCCCGGCATGATTCGGCGCTCGACATCCTTCCGTTCCTTTTTCCCAGACTTCTGCACGAAGCATTACGTCAGGGCCTGTACAAGGAATATACGGTCAGCCAATACAACGACAGCCGTGTCCGGGGTAAAATCGACGTAAGCCGCCATCTTCGGTGCAATCTGCCATTTGTCGGGAATGTGGCATACACTGTCAGAGAATTCAGCTACGACAACGATATCACACAACTTGTCCGACATACAATAGAATATATCCGCCGCCTGCCCTACGGACAGAATATATTGTACTCCGATTGCACGACAAAACAGGATGTGGATACCATTGTCAATGTCACGCCATCTTACCGGAAGACAGATATCCGAAACGTAATCGAACGCAATGCGGTGCCTCTGGCGCACCCATACTTTTCTGCCTACAAAGTATTGCAGCGCCTCTGTCTGATGATACTCAAAGGTCAGCAGATGAGAAACGGCGATGCCGACAAAGTATATGGAATCCTATTTGACGGCGCATGGCTTTGGGAAGAATATGTCTATACCCTTATCGGGAACTTCGGTTATACCCATCCTCGAAACAAGGTCGATACTGGAAGAATATGGCTGTTTAAAGAGAACAGATACCCGCGATATCCCGATTTCATAAAAGATAAAATAATCCTTGATGCGAAATATAAACGCATTGCCGCCCATAGCATTTCGAGAGACGATCTTCATCAGCTCATATCCTATATGCACATCACATGCTCCGATAAAGGAGCCCTTGTAAATCCCGTAGGTTCACCGGAATCCAAGACATCGATCATCAATATCGGCAGTCTCAACGGGCATGGCGGAGAAATTGCCATCCTGTCGCTTAAAATACCCTGCGGAGCCGACAACTTCGAAGAGTTTGAAGATCTGATAGCCGACGAGGAAAAAAAGTTCCGTGAAATGGTGGATATCTTCGAATCTCACGGCTCATCAGCAGCCGATTAATGTATCCGCAAAAACGACAGACCGCGGATAATGCAGCCACCAAAGAAAATACCGCGTTTAAGCTGAGTCGATTTCATCATTCAGTAAGTAAAAAGCAATATTGATAACGAACTAATACAAACAAATTTTGCCATATGAGACAATAAAACACCAGCCATACAAACAAATCCTAATTGTTTATATGGCTGGCAAATAGTACGTTATATGCAAATTCGAGTCTTAATACTCGTCCTCGTTAAAGAATGAATTAATTATTAATAAACAGTATATTACACGAACATTGCCAAGGATAGACAAGTGTATTTTGCACTAAAAAACCATGAAATGCGATGGCATTTTGGCCTCTATATTGCAGTTTTGGAGGAGAATGGGGAATTCCTCTAAAGTCATAAAGAGGAAGTATAATCAATCTATAATTTGGAAATTTTTGAGACCTATTTTTGACGACTGATGTTTGGCTGGGTCATATAAATAGAACGCTAAAACAAATGAAAGCATGAACATCAGCTCAAAACTAAAAATAATGGCAATCGCGACTCTGATGATAGCCGGTTGCAGTCAGGCAGACGCTCGCCGTCCTCATCGTCATCACATTCATTATCCTGCACGTGTTGTGGTCATCCCAACTCCGGTACATCGCCATGTTGTTACGAAGCACGTAAGCAACAGATTCAGCCAAAAAGAACGGTTGGCAATGGCTTTAGCCTATCTGAACAACAATCAACGGCTCACCGTCAAGCAATATGCGAAAATAACATCGCTCAACAAGGATGCGGCAGAGGCAGAACTTGACGCCTTTGTTCTGGATAGAAATATTCCTATCCTGTCAATCGTTGAAGGTAAAAAGAAATTCTATATTATGCCTGGCGCAAGCTCATGACTGACGATGCTGAATTAATCAATGCAATCCGGCGTGATTCCGAATCAGGTTTCCGTATCCTGATGAAAGAAAAATGGGAAACTGTGTATTGGCATATCCGGCGTCTGGTGATACATCATTCTGATGCGCAGGATGCTACACAGGAAACATTCATCCGGATATTTCGGTCAATCGATAAATTCAAGGGCGACAGTTCTCTTAATGTATGGATTTATCGTATTGCCACCAATGAGGCTCTCAGGTTGATTGGCAAACGGCGTGATAACATAATCTCCCTTGAAGACAACGATTCGTCGGAGGCGAGAACGATAGCAGATGAGGAATATGTCAATTATACGGATATCGAGGCTGTGAAACTGCAGAACGCAATCCTTTCATTGCCGACCAAACAGCAACTGACATTCAACCTGCGATATTACGACGAACTGGAATATGAGGAGATTGCCAACATAATCGGTTCAACTCCATCAAGTGTCAAGGCAAGCTATCATATTGCCAAGGAAAAGATAGTCAGTTACATGAATGCTTAAAAATTATTATAATGGCTCAAAAATTTGATTTCAACGATATTGGAAAACGGATGCCATACACGATGCCGACAGAGACATTCGGTGATATTGAGACAAAAGTCCTCGCGACACTGAATAAAGACCGACAAACAAAGCGTAAACGTCGGATTCTCCGATGGGGTTCAATCGGTGGGATCGCAGCAGCGGCAAGTGTCGCATTATTGTTGATGATAAAGCCACTGTCGGCAGTTCACAATGACCCGTTGACACAGATAGACCTTGCATTCGGCAATCTGAGCGAAGCCGACCAGGAATATCTTGTCGAAATATACCACGAGGATCTTTTTCTAAACCAAATACAGTAACGAGCGAATTATGAAACAGTTATTCCGAGTTATCTTTATTGCCATCATGATTGTGGCAAGTGGGGCAACAGCAGTAGCACAGAACAATAGCAGTCCACGATTGTCGCGTGAAGAACTGGCTACTAAGCAGGCACAGTACATCGCACATGAACTTGCGCTTGACGAATCAACCACCAATAAATATGTGGAAACATATTGTCAGTACCAGCGCGAAATCTGGGCACTTGGCCCACGTAAGGGGCTGACCACCGAGCAGCGCCTTGATCGCAGCCAGAAAATTCTCGACCTGCGAAAAAAATACTATCACATTTACAGCGGTTTCCTTTCCGAACAGCAAATTGACAAGGCTTATAAGCTTGAAAAGAAGCTCCTGGACAGAATGGGTAAGGGCGACGGCAAACGAAAGAATCATAGAAATCGCAGATAGATAATAACATGAACGCTGGAAAAATCTTCCGGATCTGGATGTCGTTAATCGGCATCCTTTTCTGCGCAGCTGAAGGTAAATCAGAGAATAGTTTGATTTTTGAAGCAGAAAAAATTGTGGCAGCAGGAATTGAATTGCCATACAGAGTCGCGCATACAAGCGGCATGGGCAATCAGGTACTTGTGATTTACCTGCATGGCGGTTCAAGCAAAGGAAACGACAATGATACCCAAATGAAAGAAGCCGGTATTGACAGCATCGCCAACTATCTTGACTTTAAACAACTCAATGCAGTCTATCTTGTTCCTCAATGTCCTTCTGACAAATCGTGGGGCGGTCCGATGCTTGGAGTCCTGAAGGCTTTGATTGACAGGCACGTCCTCTCAGAATCGTTAGACAATACCGACATCTATATTTTTGGCGGTTCGATGGGTGGAACCGGAACATGGAGTATGCTGTCTGCATATCCTCGTCTGTTCACCGCCGCCATGCCTGTCGCCGGCAATCCGTCAAAGTGTGATGCTGACAATGTGGCAACGACTCCCATATATACAGTAATTGGAACATCAGACCGGATTATGAGCGTTGAAACAGCATCAGATTTTATAGATGAATTGAACGCCCGGGGTGCGATTACCAGATTGGACATAGAAGAAGGCTGGACTCATGAAGTAACATGCATCCAGAGCTATACCACGGAACGTCTTGATTGGGTCTTCGGGCACATCCGTAATTCTTCAGGCATAGAAAGCCCAGTGACAGATGATAAGATTGTAAAATCAGTACAATACTTTTCTCTTGATGACCGACAATTATCCGAGTCTCCTTGCAAAGGTTTTTATATTGAGCGATTAATATATAATGATGGCACCATTGCATCATTCAAGATATTGAAGTGAGCGGCGAATATATCTATCATAAGAAACGTAATAACTTTCATCTTCTTCCATTCATACTACGTTTGGACTGAGAGGATTTCATCATTTTGTGGGCTTGCATCATGCAGCGGTAGGCGAAGCGGCGGTCATCTTCATCCGGATTGCGACCCCAGGGCAAGTCAGAAGAGGAGCCACCGCCTCCGCATGACCGGGCGAATTGCGGTCGGTAACTTTCGGCTTCGCCGAACGCGCACCATTCTACGACCGACGTTCGCGAAGTTCCGACTCGCGAAACTAACGTATTAGGTTGCACGAGATAGCCGAGGAACAGATACATCGCGCATTTCAGAATCTCGTTTGGCGTTTCAGCTAATGCAGTGAGAAAATATCCGTCGAACTTCGTTTTAAAACCCGAAGGCATGGCGTTCATTGTTATTCGCAGCAGCTTCCGCTGTTTATCTGTGAACTCTTTTAGAGGTTGTTTAATAACATATGTGAATTCACAGGCCAAAAAGTCAGAGATAAAGACAATCTGAATTTTTGGAGGCGAAGCCTTTGTTTTCATAATAATGGTGTTTATTGGGTCTGTCTGATTGAGGCCGTCTGTTAACATTAGTACAATCTTGGTGTCTTTTTGTTAACTTGCCCATTGCTCATCGGTCACATAGCAACCGCTATGCTCCCTCTTCACAATGTGCAATTTAAGCAAAAATACACCAACCTGTGCATTCACATATGTTATTAAACAACCTCTTAGGCAATGGCAGAAATGTTAACTATCGAAATCTATAAAAATATTTGCAAGATTTTCATAGTCTCGCTAATTTTGCAGACAAATGATAGTATGAAAGTATGATAGAGCAACCTCCGAAATATATCGCTGCCACAAAATCAGTTTCTGAAGTTCTCACTCTGGAATCCATGGAGGAAATTCGTAAATTTCAAGAAGAATACCCTTACTGGAGTAAAGTAAAATACAAGAAACTCAAAGGTTTTGATACTCCTGAAGATGTGTGGAGCGCACTAAAACAATTACGTTTGAGCAGCCAAATCACAGTGGATCCAAATTACCGAATTCATTTCAGCATGACAAATTCTATGGCCAGACTATGCCATAATTTTGACATGCAATTTGGAGGATCTTGGGGTAGTGAGTCTCTTATCCCACACGATAGCCGAAAAATATATTTGATGAATTCTGTGATTGACGAAGCCATTTCATCAAGCCAAATGGAAGGGGCTTCGACTACTCGAAAGGTGGCAAAGGAAATGCTTCGAAATAAGGTTACACCAAAGGACAAGTCTCAATGGATGATTTACAACAATTACCAAACCATCCAGTTCCTCTCTGAAAATCTTGGCCAGGCAATGACCCCCGAATTTCTTCTTCACATACATTCATTGATGACTTACAACACAATGGATAATCCGGAAGATACCGGACGATTCCGGCAGAACGATAATGTGGTCGTGGCAAACGCTGTCACCAATGAGATTGTTCATATACCACCATCATTCACAGAAATACCGGCAGCTATTGATTGGTTTTGCCAATTTGCCAATTCCAATGACCTGACAATTTTCATCCACCCGATAATCAAAGGAACTATACTGCACTATTTTATTTCTTTCCTCCATCCATTCGTTGACGGTAATGGTCGTACAGCCAGAGCCATTTTCTATTGGTATCTTCTGAAAGAAGGTTATTGGCTTATCAAGTACCTTTCGATATCAAGAATCATATATAAGTCAAAGGCTTTATACGAGAAAACATTCCTTCAGTCAGAAGCCGATAATAATGATATCGGATACTTTATTACATATCATTTAATTGCTCTTGAAAAAGCTTTCGACGAGCTTAAGGCATATATCGAACGCAAGACCGCTCAGAAAAAAGATGAAGTACAATTGCTAAAAATTGGAGGTATTACAAGACGTCAGGCCTCAATTCTGCACCTGTTTATAAAAGACCCCGACTTGATAGTTACTGCCAAAGATATTGCCGGCAGAATGTTAATTTCACAGCCGACGGCAAAGAAAGACCTTTCGGAGTTGGTTCAATCAGGTCTTTTAACTGAAATAAAACTGAACAAACAGAAAAGCGGATATATCAAAGGGGCAGATTTTGATAGCACGATAGACAATGCCCTGTAAAACTATGAAAATCTTTCATGTATTTTTATAGTTTGACAAAAACCATCACAATTATGCCATTATACTGTCTTGTGAGAGCCACCTCCCACAACTCACAAACCTTGGAAAATGATGGTGTTTTTTGACAAACAAATGCGAATACTATTATAAGCATTTATCACGACCACCTGACCATCAGCAATATACTATTTACATAAAAGGCAATAAAAAGCGATTGACAAGTTTATTTTGATGCTTGCCAATCGCTTGTTTATAAGTTATTCGAGTCTTAAAATCGGGCGGATTTTATATCAATACTCGTCCTCGTTGAATCGAAAATAATGCATTGGTATATAATATTATATGTTTAAATAAATGAAATATGGGGTCAAATATTGGACTGTAAATAACTGCAAAACACTATTCAATATTCCTCCTCTGTGGGAATATTTCTTCAATAGAAATAGTTTGAATGATTAGAGTGCAAATCATAGTATTTCTCATATCTTACTAATTAATTCTGATATGTGGAAGATGCTTTCCCCGATTTCCTTTTGGTTAGTATATAAATCAGGATGTTCCTCAATATTATCAAAGTCTTTTACAAAGAAATGCTCATTGATATACTTGGAAGAATTGATGTCTGCTAATATCATTATTTCTATATCAGTAAGAAATTCCGAATAGCTCAAGACATTGTGAATAGAGTTTCTGATCTGAACTTTATTGTGATTGAAAAATTCCCTCAGATTCTTAAACCCATATATCCCCAAACAATAAGCATCCATCATGTCTTTATTTTCAAAATCTGAGACAAAATCATTCTGTGTTTTTGCCACGTTTGTAAATGGTGGAAGATAAATCGCATTCTTTGCATCTCTAATGTCAGATTTTATACCACTTAGCATGGTTGAAAGGACTTGCCTAACTTTTTTCCTTTTAGTATGGAATGGTATAACATCAATAAAGATATAGAAAATTACAGCTGCTAAGATACTATATGAAAGATTAAGTATAATTTCATTAATGTTATCTGCATTACTACTTGTACCGATATGCCAAAATATATCCAATTTGATTGTTAGAATCGCATAGATGCAAGCTAACACAACTAGGATTGTCATTAATTGAACTTTATTCATAATTTTCATTATTCGTTTTCAAATGTTAGTAATTTCCCAAACAGATATATTTTCTTTGACCTCAACAGATCGGTATCAATTTGGGGTGTCGTGCCATCCAATAGAGCGAGTTGGCAACGTTTAAGGATTTTACCCATGTAGTTCTTACCTCCACTATATTGGCCTATATAATGAATACTGTTTCTCGCTTCTGTGGCTCGTTGTTCCGCATCGGCTTTATTGGGTCTGATACCATTCTTTCTGCACTGTTTTAGATATTGAAGTTCAGCTGCTCTTGCCACAATGCTTCGTGCTTCTTCAATTTCCTTGTTCTTAGCTCCCCATAATACACTTGTCCCTTCGTGAATGGTAGTGGAGTTTTCAAGCAATATGGCATCACGAGGTATGGATTTAAGCAATTCTGCAAATCGCTGATTATGCAAGCACTTCTGCCAACATACATACATCATCCAATGGGGTGCAACCTCATCCCAATCGCTTCTAATCAAATCTCTATGAGCGTTTTTAATCTTTTTCTTTGCAGTATAACCGTTTTTCTCATAGAGAAGTTGATATTGTATACGTTTCAGTTCTTCTGTTGGCTCTTGTGAGAATTGTCCGCATAGGTAAAGAGATTCATTTGTGAAGAAATGCTCTCCCATAAAGTCAAACTCATAGCCACTACACTGATTTCCCAAATCCAATCTTACGCCATCCTTTTCATCGTCTGCTGTTTTCCACGCCCAGCAATCTAATAAAGTCGCATCGTAGGTATCAACAAACTCAAAATCTTCTATGTTGAAATGATATGATTGGTTAGGATTGTTTTTCTTGATATTGCGTTTGTTCGCCTCGTTTTGCTTGATAATGAGTTTCGCTTGCTGTGGTATCTCATTTTCTTCTTTGAGGTCAGAGAGCCACTTTTCAAGCTGCTTTAATGAAGTTATCTTTGTTATCTCTCCATTATACTCAAGATACCCTTGTATATTGTAGTTCTGTTGAGGTATTGCCACCTCATCATCCATAAGGTCTATTAGGTGTAATCCAAGAGCATCTGCAATCTTCTTAGCCGTATTAGGTTGAAGTGGTTGCTTCCCATTTAAGATACGATTGAGAGTACCAAACGCAATGCCACTGCGTTTCGCTAATTCCGTCTGACTAATATTCGTTTCCGCTATCAGTCGTTTGATGCTTTCAACTTTTGGATTCATTGTTGTGATTTTTACACTGCAAAGTTAATGAAATTATGATAATCAAATCACAATCTGAACATTCAAAAACGAGCAAACATATATAAAAATGAAAGTCGTAAAAGTCATTTCTGACCTCAACGACCTTCAAATATGAGATATATTGCGATATTTCAGTGGATTACGCTGATATGACAATATTCACTTATGTCTTTTTGTGAATATTGTCATTCTAATGCTTTAATGGCTTTTTCATTTCCTTGTTTAGCCGCAAGAGTATAATATTTCAATGCCATATTGGTATCTTGCTTTACGCCTCTACCTTTGGAATAGCATAGTCCTAAGCTATATTGTGCTTTGTCATATCCTTGTTCTGCCGAAAGATTAAACCATTTTACAGCTTCTTTATAATCTTGATTGATTCCATCTCCAAAGTAATAAGACATTCCAATACAGTATTGCGCCATTGCATATCCTTGTTCTGCTGATTTCAGATACCATTTGTTTGCAGTCTTGTAATCCTTAACAACACCGTCACCAAAGAAGTAGCAATTACCAAGATTATACTGCGCCCTTGCATCTCCTTGTTCAGCACTTTTATTATACCATTCAATAGCCTTCTGTAAGTCTATATCTGTTCCTTCTCCAAACTGATAGCAAATGCCTAGGCTTGCTTGTGCAACTGGTAAACCTAATTGAGCAGCTTTGTTATACCATTCAAACGCTTTAAGATAATCTTGTGTTACTCCAATACCCTCTGAGTACATTACGCCCAAATCGTTCATAGCCTCCGCATTTCCCATATCAGAAGCTTTTATGAATAGTATCATTGCTTGTTCGTAATCTTGCTTGCCAAGGGCTTCAACGCCTTTTTTATAAAGTTCTGTGGCATCTGTGGAGTTTTCTGTTTTGGTTGAGTTATTTGTATGCTTTGAGTTGCAAGCAGTAACGAGAACTAGACAAAGACAAAGCAAAAAATTGATATATTTCCTCATTTCTCTTATGGTGTTAAGGTGCGTGATTTCGGCAAACATCGTTTGCCTGAACCACACACCATTATAGTTTTATTTGACCTTAGAAATCGGAAGTCTTTTTCTTGGATTTTTGGATTTCGCAGAATTGGATGCATAGATGTAATCTTCTTTTAAGTCAATTACAAGATACATTCCATCTGTTGATTCAGAATTTGGGAAGATTAACGGTGGGTAAATGTAACCGTCAGAAGTAAAGGATGTTTCAATTTTACCCTTATAAAGATGCCATGAGCCATAATAGGCACTATTATCGGTTCCTTCAATGACGATTGTTTCATCCTCATTGACACTAATAAGCCATTTATTGCCAGCTTTATCAGTTACTTGATAAGTGCCAACAGGCGCTGATTCTTCATTCGCTACACCATTTCCTAATTGAACATCTGAGTTAGTTGTCGTAGCATTATTCTTGTTAGGAATAGCATTTTCAGTTCGGTTCCCCACGTATTCGCCATTTCTTCTTAAATATCGCTGACCTTTACTCTCCATACCTAACGAAAGAATCATAATCAACAATCCTACTGTAAAAACAATTGATACAACAATTGCTGAAGTCAATGCAAATCTGTTACGTTTCTTAAAGAACCAGCCACCAGCCAATAACGCAATCACAGTAATTATGAAAACACTTAGACCAATAATAAAATCATCATCGCCATAACAGATTGTATCCAGACTAAAATTCATGATCAACCCAATGGCAAATGACAAAATCACTATACCCACTAACAATATAATCGCAAAGATGTATTTAGGGGGATGAGAGTGTGATACATTTATTCTATACCCACAGTTGGGGCATTTTTCTGCAGTGTCAGACATCTGATGTCCACACTCTGGACAATTTATTAATGCCATAAGCTTGTACCTCTGCATCTATGGCTCTGCGATGCTTTTGATAGTGAATGATTGGTAAACACATAAAAGAAGTGGAGCCACTTTCCACTTATCAATCGGTTTACCGCCTAGGAAGGGTATGAGATACTGATAAGGGTAGCAAACTCCACTTTGACCGTATCTCATTTGTTATGAAATGCAAGCCAAAAGGAGCGTACTTCCATCATCATCCTTATCTCATTGGTTATAGTTTCCTAGGCTTTAACCGATAGATGATGCGAAAACGCTTCTTCAATATGTCCGTGACTCCTTTGGGAATCACGATGCAAAGATAGCAATTTTCTTTGGAAATACGCTCTTATTGTGGCGATTATTTAATAGCTGCTACTTAAAAATCTAACAGATCATAGGTCTCAAGCAACTCTTTTTCTCGTAATCCAAGATAGATTTTAGTAATTGCCACGCTTGAATGGTTGAATAGTTCTGAGAGTTTTACAAGTGCCATCTGTGCGTTTTCTCCTGACGATTCAAAAACTTTACGGCCAAAAGCCTTGCGCAGACTGTGGCAAGAGAAATTGTCAATCTTCACATTATAACGCCTCTTAATCTCTTTTAATCTGACATTGATACGCTGTGTAGTCATCACTGCATTTTTGCGAGATAGGAAACAAGCCTCATCCATATCTTGAATATTCAGTGCCTCATAACACTGTTTGATATGCTTCTGAAAATCTGAGTTGATTTTAACAACACGCCTCTTACTCGTTTTCTGTTCATTGACAACAAACTTATCATCCTGCAACAACATACCCCATGTGAGTTTTCTCAAATCACTCACACGCAAACCAAAGAAACAACCTGCACCAATGAATAAAGACATTCTGTAATCTCCATCTCTGTACAGTTTTCTGATGAGGTTGAGCATGGTATTCCAATCAAGGTAATCTGCTGTCGTATGACTGTTTCTGACGCTCATTTTCGTAGATTTTTAATGTTAGTGATTGATATTATTGTCACGTTTATATCAAGTATCTGATTTTGAGATTATATTCAGTTCTATGAATTAGTGAATGTTCCATTTCAGAATAATATAAAAAAAAAGAAGAAAGCTATATACATCTGAAATGGAATCTGATTAAGCAACCATAGGCATTGGTGTTATATAGTTTTCCACTTCAGCCCTCAGTCTTTCAATTTCCTCTTTGTATTTGGGTGCTTCTTCAGAAGTCCACCCTGGGCGAAAACAACCACAGTAGTTGTATTCTGCCATCCACAATGATCTCATTAACTCGTAGAGGTCTGTGGGAAGCTCCTTGATAGTTTTAACGAAATAACGCATATTAGCCTCTGCACTTTTCATTGTGCCATTTGTGTAAGCGTAATCATCCATCATCCAATAGAAGTCATGTCCTTTGAGGATTGAAAGTGCGTTGCTTATTATGTCGTTTGTCGTTGTCATATCATTGAGTTTTAATTGCACTACAAAGTTACATATATTCAATAAATGCAACAAATTTTCATAGCTAAAGAATCTTAAATATATGACATATTTTGAAATTGTGTAATATGAAAAGGAGGCCGATATGACCTCCCGCTATGTGCTTCTTAGTTTCTCTCAATCCACAATACCAATTATCCTTTCTTCCTTAAAACCTCTCCACGCCATTTTCTCAAGGTCAATATAGGCAAACATTCCATAGAATCTTTTGGGAATGCCAGTGCCTGCTATATTTGCTTCTACTGCTTGTGTTTGGAGTGTCCCAACTGCTGTTCTGATTTCGCCATTGAGTTTCTGATAACAGAACCTTACCACCTCTCCACGCATCATACGCTTTTTAAGAGTTTCAAGTATCAGTCCCTTGCTGATTGCTGTTGGTGTATCAATGCACTCTGATTTTGTGAGTACCTTTGCGATGTTGTTCACGATGTTGTTGGTGCTGATTGTAAGAGCATTCATATTGTTGTGGTGTTATATTATTGTTTCTGTTTGACAATGCAAAGATATGACAATAATTAAATACATGCAACTTTTGCGAGCTAAAGAATCTTAAATTGATGACATTTATTTGGTATGTGTAATTTTGTGGTTATCTTTGCGCTTTAATTAAATAAATCATGGCAACTGAAAAAGAACGAACTGTAATACATCTTGAATTAAGCAATGGTGAACATCATTACTATGGTTCTATCGCCAATCTATTTGAATACTATACCCCTCAAGAGTTGGGTATTGGGTATGGGGCATTAAGAAATTATGGCCTATCTGCTGATAAGCCATATTCAAATTCAAAATGCATCATTAGAAAGGGTGTGCTTCTTCAAAAGTCAGGCAATAGAGGCCGTAAGAAACAAGATAGTCAAGCTGCTGAAAACGAGTAAATTTTTTCTTTTAATACTTTCTTCTGCTCTATTGAACTGCAAACATAGTATTGCGCGGTACATACTTTTAAATCCACGTAATCAGTATTTTGCTCTGCGTGTTGTGTCCGTTTGGGGTTAGTTTCAATCCCATTTTCTCTGCACCACTCATAGAGCCTACTCTTACCAACTTTTACTCCCAATTTTTTCAACATAATCAAATTTTCCGCTACTGACATGGAGCAATCATAAGATTCACCTATCTCCATGTCTTTAAGATGTTTTCTCACTCTATTCTTCATTTCGTTGGGCGTTATGCCATGTTCTCTACAATACTCTTTATCTACTTCGTAATCTTTAGGGCGATACCTTTTCAGTTTGATTTCTTCTAATGGAGTGGCTATAACCCTTCTGCAAATATCAATCAGTCTGTTGTTATTTAGTTCATTGTCTGAATTGTCATAATACTGTTCCCGATCCCACACTAAATTGAGAAGAAGATGCTCAAACGATACAGATGGTAGTATCTGTTTGCGTATCAATGCAGAGGTATAAAGTTTCTTTTTGCGTTTATCCCCATCTCTCAGCCGTTTGGGCTTGCTGAAGTAATTTACAGTTCCATCCTTCTTGATAAAGTTATCCCAATACCATGCTCTCTTTATCATGGTGTAATCTTTGGGAAGAATTGCATAACCATCATGATACTCCAATGGTGTGCTTTCATATAATGAATAAGTATTGCGATACTTAGCGATAAAATCTAATGGCTTCATATCCCTTAAATCCCTCAACATTTGGTTGTCAGTTGCAACAATCTCAGCATTGCGCAGTTTGTTGCATTTTGCTTGTTTTGTGCCCACAATGACTGATATAGCAAGCTCCTGACTATTATAAATGACATTGGAAACATACACTTCGCAATTCCCACTGCCATTACCACTGAATTGCTGTGAGGGGCTACGGCCGCAGTTGTCCTTACATACAAAACCCTCAATATCCTTTGAGATGTGATGCATTATACCCTCATACACTCCTTTGTATGTGTTAATGTCTTTAATTGGACTCTCAACGATATAACATAATCTGAATCGGTAAAGGTAATTTGACTTCTCGCTATGGTTGTTTGGAGTGGTATAAGCGATTGTGGGTTTGTATGATAATTTAGTTATAAAATCACTCATTGATATGATGCTGTCATCAATATCAACAAACACCATATTTGCCTCTCTGAAATTGGTGTCTGTTTTCTCATTCAATCCAAACGCATTAGAACGAGTATGGAAGCAATGGCAAAAGCAATATCCATACTTAATCAATCTGGTTAGTTCATCAATCGTAAGAGACCACTGCTTATATTTTACTGTCTGCCACTTAATACTGTTCTTATCGGTATATCCCTCTAATGAAACGCTTATGTTATATCTTCTTTCCATCACATTACAATTAGTTAAACATTCTCATTCCCACCGTCATTAGGCTTGTTAGGAACGCCCTTCCAATACTCTTTCATGCCATTACTAATGTTTTCCTTATGGCTCATACTCTTACTTCTGTTCTTCAATGATTGACTAATTTTCTGTTTTGTCGCATCGTCAAGTTGGCGATATTGTCTTTTATAATTCATATCTCTTTATCGTTTTATTATATAAATATCTTGTAGTTTAGAAAATTAAGTAGCTATAATAGGCAATTCTCAAAATTTTGAAAAAATATTTTTTTCGTATGCCTCTTGGTTGCCGCCTTACTAATAATAGGAATGGTGGATTTTTGAGACGCGGAATACGGTGCTTTAACCCCTTGGTGCTATGATGATTATATCATAACAACTACAACATTATGATACTGAAAGTATATCGCAGGGACAACCATAGTGTTTACCCTGCCAATCCAGTATAATCAAGTACATAATTTGCTTGTTTATATTCTATTATTCTTCTTAATACACTGTCGGCAAATTGTTCTTGATTTTCAAAATACTCTGCTCGGGATATATATGTCTTAATTAGAATGCCTTGCGAGTTGACTTTTTTACCAATGAATATACCGTCATCAGAAACTGCGTACAATGCCTTTCCTGCATTTGGGGTTGCCACTTCGGTAGAGAACAACACCGAATTTCTCTTCAGTAGTTCAATATAAAGATTGTCATTTACCTTCATTGGGCAATTTAAGAACCTCTCACAGTATCTCTTAATGCAATGATGGCAGAACAAAGTGATATGATATTCATGCGGATTGCTAACATCGTGGGATATCTGCAAGAGTTTGTTGCTTCCTCTGTAAAAGACTGTTGAATAACTGATAAAAGCAAGCCCTCTTTTCTTAAAATCTGAACGATTGATAGAGTAAGGAACTACAACAAAGCGATTATTGCGATGGGAGATATACTCAATCTTTTCAAAGAATATAGGTCTATTGCGGTCAGATGTCATTACTGCCCTCCTGTATTTAGAGGCTTTCGCACTCATTTTTTTACTGTAAAAATGGATGGCGTTATCATACCAATCCTTTAGAACCTCAGCAATAAGTTCTGAATCATTCATAGAATCTACAACCATAATATATATTTTAGCATGGCATTCCCGAATTGTAGCAAATGCCACAATATGAAACATTAAAATTATAAATAAAATAGAATTGTGATAATTATATGCTATATTATTCGTTCTTAGCTTGCGTAGGCATACGCCTCGTTGTAAGAGTTGGATAGCAACACTTCTATATCCTCTCGGGTGTACCAATATTTATCCCCAATCTGACGATATGGCAATAAGCCGTCATCACGATACTTCTTCAACAGTTTATCTTGGATGCCTAACAGTTCCTTGATAGATTTGTTGGTAAAGATTTCAGGATTGGATGTTGTAGGGAGCATTGTAGCGACTCTCTCGTTAAGCTCCTTCAATTGCATTAGGATATTTTCAAGAATATCCTTGCTGATAATGATAAGGTTTGAACCTGCAACTGTGGGCGTGCCACAACTATTAATATTAGTTTCCATTTTTGAACCCTCCTCCTAGTGGGTACCGCATCGTTTTATATAAGATGCCACCTTAAAATGGTAAAGGTTGGACACCTCCTTCGGCAATAAATTATTTGCCTCAGACCTCAACGTGAGGGAAGTTAGATGCTTAACTTCAATACAAAGGTATGACAAAAATTTAACACTTTCAAATTATAAATGTTAAAAGAGTTAAATCTATTGCGTGTGTAAAATATTTTACAGTTGCGCTTTTTAGAGCATCTTGAAGTTTAACTTATTGTGCACTTCCTCCTCCAATGACTTGGGCATGAACTTGGCGTATGTGGCTTCTGTCGTCAACACGCTTGAATGAGCCATCATCACACTTATCTTATGCACATCAACCCCTGCATTTAATGCCCATACTGCAAATGTATGTCTTGCTACGTGCATAGTGAGATTAAAATCAAGTCCAATCTTATCGCCAATGGTTTTTAACGAAGTTAATATGGCTCTGTTCTTATTGAGTCTCATTCTCTTTAACTCTGACATATCACTCAAATCAAAGTCATCAGCCAATAGGCCGAAAACAAACCTTCTTCCGCCTGTTCGCTCTTTCCATCTTTGAAGTATTGTGAGTGCGTCATCGTTGAGATCGATTCTGTGGGGCTTGTTATTCTTGACAATAATCTTATTTATCTCTTTCTTTTCAAAGTCAATATTTCTCCATTCCAATGTAATCAAATCGCTTATTCGCAATCCCCATGCGTTGAACGACAACAAGAACATATCAATAAAGTCTCTTGTGCGAGGGTATTTCACTTTATCATATATATCCAACAACTTCTTCATCTGCTCTTGTGTCAGATAATGCACTGTGGTATCCTCTATATCATCGCCGACTCTTGGCTTCACTGGCAAATAACAATCCGTAATGCTACCCACAATGGAGTTAGGCAACAAATTATCATAGACTGCTCTTTTTGCTGCTTTCAGAATCGGTGTTATTGCCTTATTTATAGTGGCATTGGTGTTTCCGTTTCCTTGCCTCCACTTGATATACTCTTTTACCAATTCATCAGAAAGCTCACCTATATATAATGAGTCTTCCCCAATGTGTTCTCTCAGAAACTTTCTGAACATAGAAAAACCACATAAGGCGTTATCTCTTACAGAAACACCAATCTTTTCCATCCTATACTCATCGTTTATCACTTTCTCAGCATAGGTAAAAAAGTCATCCTCTTTGCTCTTGCCTTGTATGGTACGGCCTTGAACCAAAGAGCGAAGTATTTCAATAGTCAATCTCCCTCGTTGAGAATATTCATAGATAGCCTCATCAATATCACGCCTTTTCTTTTCCAACTGCCCATTGAGGCGTTTGTGCTGAGGATGTTTAGTATTGACCTCCTTTTTGGTTGCATCCCAATATTTTTCCTCAACCCATACCTCTGTATCAGTGCGAGCGTGTTTTGCACCTATATTATAGTCAATATAGATGGCGTATTTCCCATTCTTGTCAGGGTTGCGGTCAGTCCTTAAATAGAACTTGCCAGTTAGTTTGCTTGCTTTCGGTCTACCCATAAGTTTTACTATCCAAAAATTAGGAATATTTTGTGCAAAGGTAATAAAAATGGGGACAAAAACAAAGCTATATAGGGACAAAAAAGAAGATGCTGAGGATTGTTGTTGTCCCCAACATCTTGTGTTTCAGTGTGATTTTCAGCGATTTTTATCGCCTTTTATTTTAATATTCATCCTCGTTGAAGAGGAAGTCTTCTTTGGAGGGGTAGTCGGGCCAGATGTCTTCGATGGATTCGTAAGTGTCGCCTTCGTCTTCGATTTCCTGAAGGTTTTCGATTACTTCCATGGGGGAGCCGCTGCGCATAGCGTAGTCTATGAGCTCGTCTTTTGTTGCGGGCCAGGGAGCGTCCTCAAGCTTCGAGGCCAATTCGAGTGTCCAATACATGTTTTTATCTTGTGTTAGAGTATTTGCAGTAAAAAGTGCGCAAAGATAAGATATTGCATGAATACTAACAAGATTTCTCCCAAAATATTTCCTCGATATTGTTAAATTTATTTATAGCGCGACTGAGCACGAACAGGAAATCGCTCAACCGGTTGATATACTTCAATATCTCGGGGTCGACATCGGCACCGGTCTCTCTGAGAGCCAGGACACGGCGCTCGCACCGGCGTGCTACCGTGCGCGCTATGTTAGCGCGGGCTGCGTCGGGGTGTCCGCCCGGCAGAATGAAGCGGTTGTGACGCGGAAGCGTTTCCTCGAGCGCGTCGATAGCGTGCTCGAGATCTGTGGCCGCAGCAGCCGGAAAAGGCGCGGGCTTCCATTTCGAATCGGACTCGGTGGCAAGTGAGGCGCCGATATCGAAAAGCAGATTCATACCTCTCTGGAGGGCTTCGCGGCCGACCGGAGGAATATCGGGCGACGCGCAGAGGAGACCGAGCCAGGAGTTGAGTTCGTCGACAGTGCCGTAGGCCTCGAGGCGGACATCGGTTTTTGCCACGCGGGTGCCACCCACGAGCGAGGTTGTGCCGGCATCGCCGGTGCGTGTGTATACTTTCATTGTCTCAGATATTTAGAGGGTTTGATAACCTCTTATCTTTTAAACGCTGTATGCGGCCATATGTTGCGCGCGGGCCTAAAAAAAGCGGAGCCTCGTCTGCCGGGGCTCCGCTTGCGGTTATGATCGCTCGTCAGCGATTATTCGTAGGTTTCGGGCTTGTTGTCGGCATTGTCCACATCCCAGTTGCAGGATACGGGCGAGAACTGGCCCTTGCCGGTTACCTTGAAGATGGCCTGGCATGTCTTGGTGCTTCGGTCTTCCATGTAGGAGTAGAAGTTGATGGTATAGAGCACGTCGAGGCCTTCGATGGGAGCTGCGTCGGCATGGATTGCGGCGAGAGCGCCGGGCATAACCTCCTTCATGAAGCGGGTACGCTCGAGGGCTATGATAGCGTTGTCGGCCATAGACTCATACTCTGCCGGATACTGTGCGCGGGCAGCCGACGGACGGAGGTCCACATTGCCCTGGTAAGCCGATGTGCCCGAGTAGTATTCGTTGTTGCCGTAGGACGATACATAGAACTTGCCGCTCTTGATGCTGGTGTCGCCAAGAGGCTTGCAGATGTTCTCGAACACCCAGTCGACGCATGCCTGGAAGTAGAGAGTGCTCAGTTCCTGGCCGCGGCCGGCGGGAAGGGTTATGGTGACGTTGGGATCGAACATCCATTTGCCGTCGTTGCGCACAAACTGGTTGGTCACGGTCTCTACGAAGCTGTAGGGAGCCCATGCGCTGCCATCGTACTTGTAGGCCGAGCATTCGCATGTGGTCTTGCTCGATGCATAGTGGAGCCAGTATACATACTTGATGTCGTCGGCTGCGGCATATGGAGCATTGATGTCGAGCCACTTCGACAGATAAGGCTCGGCGGTGGAAAGGTTGGTGTGGGTCTGGCCCATGGCGGTGTAGTCGGCCGGCTGAAGCACGGCGAAACTGTTGCCTGCGGGCGCCCACTTGTTGCCCGAGTAGCGGTATACGGCATTGCGGGCCTCGGTGGGAACACTGATGGCGGCACGCGACGAGCGCGAAGCAGGAGTTGCCATGATCTTCACGTTCTTCACCTCCCATGTACCGGCCTTTGCGGCGGTCGATTTGTAGCAGAAACCTATCTGAATCTTCTTGCCGGCGAAGTCGCTGATATCGATGTCGCCCGAGGGTACGAATGTCCAGCTGAGCGACTCGGGATATGCGGGGCTGAGCTTAACCCACTGGCCGCCTTTCTCGCGGACATAAGCGGCAGCCTGGTCGGGGAGCACGTCGACCGAGCTGAAGAAATTAGTAGCCTGCTCGTAGGTGAGTGTGGCGTCGGCAAATGCTGAGAGGTCGATTTCGGCCGAGATGAGCCATGCCTCGGTGTCGTAGTTGGTCTTGTTGGCAAAGCCCGATGCCTTGGCACCGTAGTTGGCGCCGCCCCAGCTCCATACATACGAGAGGTCCGCAGGTATGGTGGTGTTCTCGGCAGTAAATGTGTTGTACTCGTCTTCCGATGTGAGGGTGTTGTTATACACCTCTACCGGCTCAACGGGGGCATTGCCGCCGAAGTTCGGCTCCTGGGTGGCCATCTGATAGCTTACCACAGCGAAGGTGCCGTCGGCGGGGTCGAGAGCGCCGTCGAGAATCGCCGGCAGATAGTCGGCAGGCTGTTTCGAGGGAGCGAAGGCTGTCACATAGTCATCGGAAGCCCACACCTGGTTCTGATATTCCTCGGCGGTGAGAGTGTACTGCTGCACGGTCTGTGCCTGCACGAATATCTCGGGCTCGTTCACGGCCTCCTTGTAGGTCAGGCGCACCGACGAGCCGTCGGAAAGAGTGAAATAGGGGAAGCCTGTGGTCGAGAAGAAAGCCGGCACATAGGCCGATGCGGGAGCGTCAGCCGAGAAGCGCTTGAGCGAGCCTACGGCGGCGAGAGCCGCCTTGCCTTCGTCGCCGGCAAGGGCTACATTGGTGGCATTGGATGCGATGGCGCTGTAGTCGGCATCGGTGAGTGTATAGTCGACCGACTGTACATCCTGCTTGGGCTGGTCCTCGATAGTCTCAAAACCGTCGAGTTTGTCGTTCCAGGAGTTTTCGTCGCAGGCGGTAGCTGCGACAGCTACGGCAACAGCGAGCAGAGCCTTGGATATATTATTGGTTTTCATTGTCGTGATGTCTGCTTAGAAGTTGATACGAAGCTTCATGGAGTAGGTGCGGCCGAAGGAATAGAACACACCGTAGATATTTTCCCAGTCGGCATTTTTGGCCGAGTCAGACCATGCGTCCACTACATAGTTGTAGTTGAACAGGTTGTGCACGTTTCCGTAGAGGGTAGCGTCGACACCGCCGATGTTGAAGCGGTACGAAGCGTTGAGGTCGAGCTGGTTGCCCCAGGGAATACGCCAGGGATCGCCGATGTTGATGGTGGTGTTCCAGCTGGGCGAGCTTACCGAGTAGTCGGAGTAGTTGCGGGCGTTCACCTTCCAGTCGGCGCCGATGCGGAAGCCTTCGAAGGGTTTGAATGTGGCGCCGATGGCTGCTGTGGTCTGTGCCGAGCCGCCCACTTTCACGCCTTTCTGATTGAGGATAGCCCATGCGTGGTCCTCGGCGAGCACGCCCGATGCGATGGCACCCGACGAGTTCTTCAGCGGCTGTCCGAGCTGGTTGTAGAAGTAGCCCTTGGCGTCGCTGGCCCATTCGTAGTTGCCCACAGAGAGCATACCGGTCATTTCGAACCATTTGAAGGGCACCCATGTGGCATTCAGTTCCACACCCATGTGGCGGGCGTCGACACCGGTCATGTTCATGGCGAAGCGGTCGCCGGCGTGTTCGCCCTGCTCGATGGTACCGCCGCGCACGGTGGTCTTGTCGAGCCACTTGGTGTAGTAGGCGTTGACAGTAGCCGAGAAATAGCGCGAGCGGAAGTTATAGCCCAGTTCGGCCGAGAACACCTTCTCGTTCACGGGGTCGGGGTTGGTGGCGTTCGAGGTAGCCTGCGACAGGAAGACGCCGTTGGCGAAGAAAGGCGCACGGCTGATGTAGCCGACGTTGGCGAACACGTTGTTGTGGCGGTCGATATTGTAGTTTGCGCCGAACTTCACTGTTCCGCCGAGGAAGCTGTACCACTTTGTGGTGCCGTGCTCTTCGTCGTAGTAGAATTTATCTTTGCGCTTGTAGCCGGTGTTGCTCAGCGAGCCCGAGAGCACCAGATTGAGTTTCTTGTCGAAAGCGGCATATTCAGCCTGGGCGTAGACGCCTTCCTGCTGAGTATAGCCGATATAGTTGCGGTACACGTAGTCGCCCACGCCGAGTTTCTGGTATTTCCAGTTGGGATCGGCGGCAGCGGCGTTGTTGGCCACTTTCACATTGCCGCGCGAACTGTCGTCCATAAAGTACTCGCCGTCGTAGAGGTCGATGATCTTATTGTTGTGATAGCCCACATAGTAGCGCATGTCGATACCGGCAAGGATGTTGAGTTTCTTGTCGAGGAAGCTGTTCTGATATGTCGAAACGAGGCCGTACCAGTTGTGCGAGTTGTTGCTTTCGCTCATCACCATGTTCGAACCGGTGGTGCTGGCGATGTTCATTTCCTGAATGGCGGCATAGTCGAATGTGCCGTCGGCGGCGCGGAAGAGCATGTTGGGCGCGCCGTTGGTAGCGCCGTACCAGCTCGAGTTGCTCAGGTTCTGTCCCTTATAGGTACCGCGGCCCTGGCCGCTGTAGCCGCCGCCCTTGGCCAGCGACACATACACTGTTGTCGAGAGGCTGCTCTTCTTGTCGATCTGCCATATGTGTGCCAGCGAGATCTGGGGCTTGTGGTAGGTATTGCGGTTCGACGAGCGCACCTTGCCGTGGCGGTCGTAACCGAAGGTGGCGTTGTACTTGTACATGCTCTCCGAGCCCATCCAGTCGTGTGCGTACTCCTGGTAGTTGATTATAGACAGACCGTCCTTGTTGCCGCGCTTGTTGTGGGTCTGGGGAGCGCCGAAAGCGGTCAGCGACAGCTGATGACGGTCGTTGATGCGCTTCGACACATTCACGAAGTAGTTGTAGGCCTTGAAGTCGGTGCCCTGGATATATCCGTCGCCCCACTTGTGCGAGCCGAGCACGGTCACGGCCCAGCCGTTCTTCATCAGACCGGTCGACAGCTTGATGCCGTAGTCGTTGAGACCGTCGTTACCCATGCCGTACCACACGCGGCCGCCCTTTTCGGCGTCGAGGCTCTGTGTGGTTATGTTGATGGTACCGCCCAGCGACGGTGCCGACAGCACTGCCGCACCCAGGCCGCGCTGAGTCTGTATATTGGAAGCCACGTCGCCGAGACCGGCCCAGTTGCTCCAGTACACCCAGCCGCCTTCCATGTCGTTGACGGGGATACCGTTGACCATCACAGCCACGTTGGCGCTCTGGAAACCGCGCATATTGATTTTGGCGTCGCCGAAGCCGCCGCCGTCCTTGGTGGCCCACACACCGGGAGTGGTGTTGAGGATTTCGGGAAGCTCCTGTGTGCCGAGCTTCACGTCGATTTCGGCCTTGTTCACCTGCGACAGAGCCACAGGCGTCTGACGCGTACGGGCCAGCGACTGTGTCACCACCACGTCGCGGAGAGTTTCGTTCGAAGGATTGAGCTTGATAGTGCCCATGTCGGCCTTGGCGGCAACCACAGCAGGCTCATAGCCCACATAGCTGATGGTGAGCGTAGGCGTGCCGACAGGGACTTTCACGTCGAAGCGTCCGTCGATATCGGTGGTTGCCAGTGCCCGGCCGTTCGTTATGACGATTCCGGCGCCTATTACAGGCTCGCCCTCCTCGTCCACGACCGTTCCTTTACAATTTAGGGTTGCTCCGGCGGCAAAAGCCACGGCCTGCGCCAGCCAAAGCACGATGAATACGGTTAGTAGTCGTTTCATTGGGTAAATTGGTAAATGTGATATATTTGGGGATTGGTTTCGTCGGACTTCATGGAGAGAGTTTTCATATTGCTTCTTTTGACGCTGCAAAGATAGTCAATATTTTTAAATATTTTCACACTTACCGCCATTTACCCGCCATTTTATGCCACTCAGTCCCACCGATCGCCCTCCCCTTTAATATATTTTTAATAATTTTATCATATCATCTCAGATTCCCTACAAATTAATTATCTTTGCACACCAATGCCATCTCATCCAAACGCATCTACGCCCTTGCAGCCCACAGATTAGCCGTTGAAGAATCATATGAGTAATAAAAGTGATAATAGCTTCGAGTACTTCCTCAATGCGGTGCACTACTGCATGTGGCTAAATCAGAAAAGCTTTCAGGAGTTTGTACACAAGATTGTATTTGCATTAACATCAACCATAGCAAACAATATCTTACCGCCCCAAAATAGAGCAAAATTCAATAAGCGGCAGTCAACCGGTTTGGAAGAATGGAATAATTATCGCAACAATCCCCACGATGGCTGGAATACAGCTTCCACGAATCATTGGTTTGGATTTCTATATTCCTTCTATCCATGTGGATTTGCCTTCATTCTTTTAGGCTTAGGCAACAGGATATGGGGAAACCTTCCTAAAGGGATTGTTCTCTTTATCATTTTCGGCCTGATAGGACTTTGTTATATTCCTGCCTATAAAGCTGTTTATACCAAAGACCGATATCTGAAATATTTCAGAAAGTTTGCGAAAGAAGATAAGTACTGGCATAAAAAGTGGTCGCGAATAACGACACTATTCTGCATTATAGCCGTTCTCTCATTTTTGGGAGGTATTATAGCAATGACATTTATCGATCCCATCAAGCCATGAATCGGAAACAGTTCGAGTATTTCCTCAATGCGGTGCACTACTGCATGTGGCTGCGGGAGAAGAAAGTATATAGGGTTGGGAGGAATGCCTGCGATAGATTGTTTTCTCCGCTACAGTATCTTTTTACAGAAAATTTCAGAAAACGGTATCATGAACGCAGGCAGAAAACAGACCCGCAATGGGACAATTCGTATCTTAATAGTAAAAACGGCTTTTGTGTCGGCTGGGCACATCACTGGATCGGCTACTTTTCCGCTTGCTATCCGGGGTTTATTTCGTTTGTCCTCTTAGGATTGGGAACACGATGGTTCGGCAGCCTGCCTTCATTAGTAGAGATAGCTTTGCTTGCCTTACCTGTGGGAATCTGCTATATTCCGTTTTACAAGGCGCTGTATACCAAAGACCGATATCTGAAATATTTTAAGCGGTTCGAAAAAGAAGATGAGCAATGGCATCGGAAATGGTCGCGTATCACCACACTGTTTTGTGTCGGTGCCATCCTCATGTTTGTCGGAGGCATCGCCGCAATGATCCTTATCGGGTCCTGACAAACGCGGCCGGATGGCGCGCGGCAGCGTCATACCTCGAGAGTGGGGACGGCGGGGACGGCAGCCCAGTCGAAACGGCCGATAAGCTCTGCGGCGGTGATTTCGGTCGGTTCGGGCACGAGACCATAGATGGCGGCCACGCGGCCGATGATCTGAGCAGGGGTATATCGCTCCCGCAGGTACTCCATGCTCAGAGAGCCGTCGCGCTTGCTCAGACGGCGCCCGTCGGCATTGCACAGCAGCGGTATATGGGCGAACGTCGGCGCCTCCAGGCCAAGAAGCCCGTAGAGATATATCTGCTGCGCCGCCGACAGCAGAAGATCTGCTCCGCGCACCACCTCGGTAACACCCATCAGGGCATCGTCGACAACCACAGCAAGCTGATATGCCCACGCTCCGTCGGCGCGGCGCAGTATGAAGTCGCCCACATCGCCGGCGAGATTGCTTGTCTGAGGGCCAAAGACACGGTCGGTGAACGCTATATCGCGGTCGGGCACATAGATGCGGGTCGACGCCCCGGCGAAGTCGGCTCCATGCCGAGGCAACCCGGCCGGACGGCATCTGCCGCCGTACACTACCCTGCCGTCGGACTGGTGCGGGGCCTGTGTGGCCATTATCTCGGCGCGCGTGCACCGGCAGGGGTAGGTATAGCCGGTGTCGTTGAGAAGGCCGAGATAGCGCTCATAGACGTCGCTCCGCAGGCTCTGCGAATACGGGCCGCACGGGCCGGTGCCGTCGAGGCCGCCCTCGTCCCAGTCGAGCCCGAGCCAATGAAGATCGTCCTCGATAAGGCGCGCATGCTCGCGCCGGGACCGCTGCGGGTCGAGGTCCTCGATACGCAGAATCCACTCACCGCCGGCAGCGCGCACCGACAGCCACGACAGCAGCGCCGCCGCCACATTTCCAAGATGCATGCGCCCGGTAGGAGACGGCGCAAATCGACCACGAATCATCGCAATTATGAATTATGGATTATGAATTATGGATCGCCATATGAGAGATTGAATCATGAGAGGGTGTTTCATAATTCATAATCCATAATTCTTAATTAAAAAAGAGCCGCTTTGAGGGCGGCTCTTTTTCACAGTATCGTTGTCAATACTTATTTAGCTTCTTCGATAGTTACTGCACGGTCGAGAGCCACGCACTTTTCACCGAGGTCGGAGAGGTTGCCGTTGTTGGTGGTAGTGGTGATCTGGCTTTCGGGAACACCGTTGCGGACGAGCAGCTTGGCAACGCCTTCGGCACGGTTCTTGCGCAGACGCACGTTGATGTTGTCGGTACCGGTGTAGTTGTCGGCCCAGCCGGTAAGAACATACTTCTTGTCGGGGTTCTGGGTCATAACGTAGGCGATAGCCTTAACCACACGCTGGTTTTCGCGGCTCAGACGCGATACACCGATGGGATAGTATACGGTTGCCAGAGGACCGGCAGCCTCAACCTTGGTCTCAACAGGACGCGAGAGGCAGTCCTTGAGCTGGCTCTCGAGGTCGGCGATGCGGGCATCGGCGGCAGCGAGACGGGCGCGGAGGGCGTCGCAGTTCTCAGGTTCGGGGCATACGGGAACGACGGGAGCGCTCCAGTCGGTCTTGTTGAAGTTGTAGGTGATGCCTACATAGCCCTGAAGGCTGGCATACTTGTTGTTCCAGTTCTTGCCGCCAAAGTTCTGCAGACCGTCGAGACCGCTGATGCGGAGGTCGAGCGACAGAGCGATGTGCTTGTTGAGGCGGAACGAGTTGATAAGACCGGCACGGAGAGTGAGGATGGCATCGTTGGCGTGCTTCCAGCCGTCGGCCTTGGTGCCGTTATAGTCCTTCACGAAAGTGGAGTATGCGCCCGCACCGGCGTATACGGTAGCGTTGTACACACGGTTGGGGTTGTAGCCGCACCACCAGTTGGTGAGGTTGACCATAGCGTCGAATACGAGGCCGAATTCGTTGTATTTTGTCTTGTAGTAGTTGCCAACCATTTCGTCGGGCATTGCGCCGATGTAGTCGGGACCGGTGGCGAGACCCTTGAGGCCGAGCCAGTTGATACCGGCACGGAGGCCGAAGACGGGAGTGATGTGCTTGCCTACATAGATAGAAGCGGCAGGCATGAAGCGATCACCGATTTTGCGATGAATAGACTTGTCGGCAAGATAGAAACTTGCGCCACCTTCTGCGGTGATGAACCAGTTGTCCTGCATGCGGTTGATCAGCAGACCCTGTGCGGGATCGGAGACATAAGTAACCTCCGGTGCCTGCTGGGCCACAGCGCTCTGTGCACCCAGTACGAGTGCGCATGCGCATGCCAAAAGTGTACCTTTTTTCATAGAGATATGATGATTAATGGTTGAATGTTATGTCTGAGCGTACTTTTAGAGAGCGCTAAATTACAACAAATTTTTCATTCGCAACCAACAAATGTGAAATTTATTGAATTAGCGCCCCTAATTTTAACAGTCGGCCAGATTTACACGACCAAGAAGATTGCGAACGCGCTCGAAGACCTGCGGAGCCGTAAAGCCGAACTTCTCGTCCAGTATCTTGTACGGAGCCGATGCGCCGAAGCGCTCCATGCCGTAGATTTCGCCGTTGAAGCCCCTGATTGTCATAAGGGCTGTGGGCAGACCGGCTGTGAGACCGAACTGACGCACACCGGCGGGAAGAACCGATTCGCGGTACGACTCGGGCTGGCGGTTGAACAGTCCTGCCGAAGGCATCGACACCACGGCGGCCTTGACACCGTCGGCGGCAAGCAGGGCGGCAACCTCGCACAGCAGCGACACTTCCGAACCGTTTGCAACCATCACCACGTCGGGAGTGCCTTCGGGAGCCACAACGGTATAGCCGCCACGCTCGGCGCCCAGGGCTGCCTGCTGGCGTGTGGTGCCGGCGGGAGCGGGAAGATCCTTGATATCCTGGCGCGACAATATGAGAGCGGTCGGGGTTTCCTTGTTCTCCATGGCCATCTTGTAGCATACCGAGGTCTCGGCGGCATCGGCCGGACGGAGAACCAGCATCGATGGCTTGCCGCTGAAGTTCGATATCTGCTCCATCAGACGCAGCTGTGCCTCCTGCTCGATAGGCTCGTGGGTAGGACCGTCCTCGCCAACACGGAAGGCGTCGTGTGTCCATATATATTTTACCGGGAGTTCCATCAGGGCGGCCATGCGCACGGCAGGCTTCATGTAGTCGGAGAAAACGAAGAATGTGCCGCAGGCGCCGATAACGCCGCCGTGCAGAGCCACACCGTTCATAATTGCGGCCATGGTAAGCTCGGCGACACCTGCCTGGAAGAATGCGCCGCTGAAATCATCGGCAGTGAAGGCGTGGGTCTTCTTGAGGAAGCCGTCGGTCTTGTCGGAGTTGGCAAGGTCGGCCGATGCCACAATCATGTTGCCTACCTTCTCGGCGAGTACCGACAGCACATCGGCCGATGCCTGGCGTGTGGATGTATCGGCCTTGTGCACTATGGCAGTATAGTCGATCTGGGGCAGAACGCCCTCGAGGTAGCCCTTGAGCTCGACAGCCTTGGCCGGATTGGCGTCCTGCCATGCCTTGAAGGCTTCGCGGCGCTTGGCCACGATGGCGCGGAGTTCCTTGCTGCGGTTCTCGTAGAGTTCGGCTGCTTCGGGGAATATCTTCCAGGGATTCTCGGGGTCGCCGCCAAGGTTAGCCACAGTAGCGGCATAGTCGGCACCGCTCTTGCTCAGAGGCTGCCCGTGGGTCGAGCACTGGCCCTCGAAGCCTTCGCCGTCGGCCTTGACGGCACCTTTGCCCATCACGGTATGGCCGATGATGATGGTAGGCTTCTTTGTTTCGGCCTGGGCCTTTACTATAGCCTCGGCGATAGCCTGCGGATCGTTGCCGTCAACCTCGAGCACATTCCAGTGCCATGCGCGGTATTTGGCGGCATAGTCCTCGCGGTCTACAGCGTCGACCATGGTCGAAAGCTGCACACCGTTGCAGTCGTAGAACATGATGAGGTTCGACAGACCCAGATAGCCTGCTATGCGGCCTGCGCCCTGCGATATTTCTTCCTGTATGCCGCCGTCCGATATGAAGGCGTAGGTCTTGTGAGCCACGGCCTCACCGAAACGTGCTTCGAGGAAGCGCTCGGCGATAGCACAGCCCACGGCCATGGTATGACCCTGGCCGAGAGGACCGGAGGTATTCTCGACACCGCGTTCGGGGTCAAGCTCGGGGTGACCGGGTGTCACCGAACCCCACTGGCGGAACTGCTGGAGTTCGTCGAGGGTATAATGGCCGGCAAGAGCCAGCACCGAGTACAGCATCGGCGACATATGACCCGGATCGAGGAAGAAACGGTCGCGGGCGAACCAGGTGGGATCGTCGGGATCAGTCACCAGGAACTGCGAGAAAAGTACGTTTACGAAGTCAGCGCCGCCCATGGCGCCGCCGGGATGGCCGGATTTTGCTTTCTCGACCATCGACGCAGCCAGAATTCTGATGTTGTCGGCTGCGCGGTTAATTGCTTTTATGTCCATGTTATGCATTTGCGCGGTTGCAGACCCCTGCTGTGGAGTCTTCCGCTACGGATTATGAGGGTTGGTATTAAAATGGTTGGTCTGAAAAGGTTTTATTTAAGTTTCTTAGGCAGTATCACCACACGCATGTTGGTGCATACGGGTGTCACACGGTCGGCGGTCTTGTCGTAGTAGTATACTTTAACGGTCACCTCGTTTTCGGGCCGTGAGCCGTTGAAGGAGAATACGGGCGGTGTGAGCGTGAACACACCTTTGTCGTTGGGCACCGCTTTGGTTATCTCCTGGCCGTTGTGCACATAGGTTATGAAAAAATAATGGTTGGCATCGGTGGGCACGCCTGTCTCTATCTCGAGATTGTCAAGAAGATAGAAGCGGTCGTTGAGATACGATGCCAGCGACTTTATGGCCGTCTTGCCGATATAGCTGTCGGTCGACAGGCGCTTGGTCCGGCACACATAGTCCAGATAGGCTTTGGCGCTCTGGGCCTTGGCCTGGCTGAAATCGTCGGCCACGAGCACACGCTTTTCGCCGGTCTTGGTGTCGAGCACCTTGATGGCCTGTTTGGGCGAAGTCCACTTTATCTTGGCATCGGGAACAAAAGTATCTTTCACCTTCAGCGTCTTCCCTCCTATCTCTATGGTGGGGGTATTCATATATAGTATGCGGTAATCGGCCCGCACGCAAAGGCATACGAGCACGAACAGCACCATTGTCGCTATTCTTGGCATAGTGGATATTGTTTATTCAGTTGTTGACAAAACAAAGTAAATACCGACAGGAATACCGTCACAAGGAAGGCGTCGTGGAATTTCCCGAAGCAAATATACAAAATAATCTCTAAAAGACACAAATAGAGCGAAAAACTTACGAAATTAAGCAAATATTCAAGCAACGAGCCCTGTCGTACCCGAAATCGCCTCCAAATCGTCATGCCGCACAGCAGGATAAGGCATATGCACACATACGCCACATACATCACCGCCCCTTCGAGCACATTGAGTTTGTCGAGACCGCGCCTGAGAGCATCGATAGCGTTGATATGGATGGCCGGTCCCGAAAGTTCGCCCACATAGGTACCGTGCCGGTCGAGCTCCACGTAGTCGCCGATCACCACTATGCGGCCGTCGACAAGGCGGGGCAGCGTTTCCTCGGCACCGTCCGACAGAAGGTCGGAGCCGAGATTATACCACTCCATGGTGCCGTCGGTATGCACCTGCTCGCGCATGGTTATATCCAGCGGGAGAGTGAGGGTTTTCTGATGCATGAAGCCATGCGGGGTCTTGCCATCGTCACAGGCCGACGCATAGGTGCGCAGAGCCACCGACTCACGGCCGGACCCGTGGACATACAGATACTTCACGAAGTCGTCCTCGTATATATTCACGGTATAATCGCCGCTCGACACCCTCTCGGGATGCACAAGAGGCGACAGGCGGTGCGACGCGTGCCAGGGCACAGTCACGTCGCGCATACCGTTGATAAGCTCTATCAGCGCCGTATCGCCCGGCACAGGACGGTCGCCGTCGAAAAACACATCGACAAGCACCGCCTTATAGTTCAGATCCTTTATCGCGTCGAGAAACCGGTACATGCGGTAGCGGTTGGCGACTTCGCGCTCGCCAAGGGTATCGCCGTACTCATCGCACAGCGGAGCAAGCTGACGGTCGTAGCCTACATTCACAGCCAGATAATCGGCGGGCAGACGGCGATCCTCTATGCCGACAATCTTTTCAGCAAGATACAGATGCCGCATCAGCACATCTTCCGACCCTATCGAATAGGGCGATCGATCGCTCGCCCAAGTCAGGTAAAGCATGACCACACCGCACACTACGGCAAGCGCCACACGCGCACGCATGCTGCCAAAACGACTCAGAATCTGCTTCAACCATTTCACGCCACAAAGATAAACAAAATCTTTCAGGCATCCAAGCAGTATAGGCCGACAGGCACACAGGCCTCGAAGAGGTGCTGCTTTAAAAAAGCCTGTCTGCCTAACCGCTTGTCAGCCTGTCAGCCTAAAAATCCCGTCAGCCTGTCAGCCTATAAGGCCTAAAAAACGACCTTCGTGCTCTTGGCGCCCTGACAGCGGATATAGATGCCCTTCGCGGGATTCTTCACCTCCATGCCCTGCAGATTGTAATAGCGCACCGGGGCATCGGCACCGACTGTAATATTGCCGATACCGGCAATGCCGTCGAGATCGAGCTGGAACTTACCGCACGGATATGCCGCTCCGGCAGTACCGCCGAACACGCTGAAATCATCGCAAAGCATCTCGAGAGCACCTTCGGGGAATTCAAGAATCCCGTCGCTGTAAGTACCGCAGGGATATTTCTCCTTAATCTCTTCGGGCGTTTTGCCGCGATAACCCTGGGCAGTGGCCACGGCGTAGACATAGAACGAACCGCCGCCCATGTCGATGCCGAGGTCGGTATGTGCCACCTGAACCATCGCGGGATCGCTCAGGTCGAACACCATATAATGACGCATAGCCGAGTGCACCTGTGCCGGCGAAGTTAGAGGCGACTGTTCGCCATAGAGGTCCACGATACGCACGAGGTCAGCGTTGTCCTTGCTCTGTTGGAGTTCGACGGTATAGTCGTTGCCCTCGCTTTCGAACACGGTCTTTTCCAGCATCTCGGTATATATGCCCGCCTGACCTATCGAAGTCCATTTGTCGGCCTCATCGTCGACAACGGTGAAGAACTGCGAGTTCATCTCCAGAGCGTTGTCCTTGTCGTCGTAAGTTATCACAATGAGGTCGCTTATCTTATTGTGTACGCCGTTGGGCAGTGAGATCTCGCCCGGAGCCTCAACCTTGTAGATCATATCGGGAGTCTCGCCGTTTTCCAGAATATAATCGAGAGTAGCCTGGGTATGCGGGCGGTTGCTTACCGCATAGAGAGCGTAGGCCGTCTCTTCGGGGAACGATATCGTGGCCTTGGCATCGGAAGGCGACATATATTTCTCCATACCGATGGCCGGTGTGAAGTCGGGATAGCCGTCGAGCTGCAGCTGGCAGTCCACAAGACCGGCGGCATCGTTCAGGCCATCGTAGATAAGAGCGAAGTAGATATAGAAGCGTCCGAGGGTGGGGATAAAATAATTGTATGAACTGTACATGCCGTACATGAACTCGATATCCTCCTCGCCGTATCCCGCTCCAGGCCCTACCACTCTCCACAGCGTAGCCGCATCCACTGCCTTGAGCGGGCAGTCTGCCATACCGTAGTAATCGATATTGATGAGCTGAGGCTGCACGGTCAGCAGGCCGGTGGCACCGTTATAGTCCGCCACAATATCGGCATTATTGAAAACGCCCCTGAAGCGATACTGCTGCACCTGAGGGTCGGCCGCATTCGTCCGGCAGTCGACCTGAATGCCCGTATGGTCGCCCTGATAGCCAGTCTCGCCCAGAAAAATTTCCATACCGTCATCCATGGTAAATGTACCGGTGCCGAAGGCCGACCATTCCGTCCATTCATCATCTGCCGAGGCCGCTGCCTTCATCGGAGCCGCAGCAGGCACATTCTTCAGCCGGTCGGGCACCTTCATGCCGTCGAGTACACTGGCGCTGACACCTGTCGCGCACAGAACAAGCGCAAGAAAAACAGAGTAGAGTTTTTTCATAGAAATGATACTTTAAGATTCAACATCCGCAAAGGTATAGTATCTAAAAATAAAAACCAAGATTTTGGCGGCAAAATGCCGCCAAAAGCCCTTACACGTTCTCCATTTTGCCTTTCCGACGCCATTATCGCAAGAAAATTGCCATGCACGCTATTTTTTTCGTGCATGCTAATACCGCATAAAACAGAACATTAGACCGCCCGAGAACAAAAAGACCTCAAAAATGTTTCATTTATAGACTTGTGAATTAGGCATTTTATGTTAATTTTGCACCCATAACACCAAAATTCACCTGCTTAAACAACTACAATGTCTAACATCTAAATAATCAACACTCCAATGAACACAGAAGTAATCGGCACAAACGCCGGCACAGTTTGGGTAGCTCTTAGTGGCGCCGAAGCCCTTGGCATCAAGCAGCTTAAGAAAATCACCAAACTTAAAGACAAAGAAGTATATGCCGCACTCGGCTGGCTCGCCCGCGAAGGCAAAATCGCCATCGAGCCCGATCCCGAGGACGAAAAAGAAGTTATCATCTCGCTGGTTCAGGCCTGACCGCCTCTACCGCCCTACCCCATAAAGACACCCGCCCGGCCCACCCCCCGCGGGTGTTTTTTCATATTGTCATGCGAATCTCGACGAAGGGCACTCCCGCACGATATAGGTAAGTTCCTTTACCGTAGTTGCCAAATTATAGAATCCGCTCGTCAGTATAATCTCGATCTTATCATCGACTATTATATAGCGGTCGTGGTGAGTCGGCATGACCTTCTCGACAAAAGTAAAATTGCTGTGCAGCCGCTTCAGACTGGCCTGCATATCGGGTGGCAGCTGCCCGGGATGATGGATTATATCCAGCTTCCGGTCGGGCAGAATGGTACCGAGGAGGTCCGTCACCGGCCCGGGATCACGGTCGAGATAAGCATCATATATCAGTATGCTCCGCTTTGCCGAGGCACATAGCTCAGCTATATGCCTCTTCGCCTTCTCGCGCGGCATATCTCTGAAAAAACAGCCTCCTGTCATAGGCTTCACAGGCTCGGCGTCGTCCATTACATTCACATACGGAAAATCGTCGCGGCTGTCCGACAGCACTATCTTATATATGGTCTTTCCGGCAAGTTCTTCCACACTCTGGTCCTTGAGCGAGTTCTTTCTGAGCTGCATTCTCAGATTGGAGTCCGGAGCATATCCTATGCGGGCGAGTTGAGCCTCGTTGGTAATGGAAGTCGCGGCCCCATAGCGGAGTATGCGGTTGATTATATTACGGTTAATCCCATCTTCGCCATTCTTATATCTGCAATATTCTCGCTGCAGATCGTCGCACAGAGCCACGCTGAATTTCGCACCCATAGGCTCTCAGTCGATTTCAAGAAGTTCGGAAAGAGTCGCGTCGAAAAATCCTTCGGGGAAATCGGCGGTATACCGGCCGTCGGCATCGATGCCGATTTCTACAAACGGCGTCGTTATCGATTCCTTATAGTATATCACCACATCATCGGCCGGTATCCGACCCGCATACACTTCGTAGCGCACACGGTTCAACAGGTTTTCGCAGTGCGTCTCGAGTATCACCTGCACGCCCGATGCCGCTATAAACGCAAGGAACTCGCCCAGACGCGACTGAGCCGCCGGATGCAGATGGATCTCGGGATTCTCTATCATCACGAGATCGCCTTTCTCGGCTCTCAGACACAGTATGAGAATTTTTGCGAGGTAGCTCACACCGGCGCCAAGCTCGGTGGGCATTATATCGGGTATGCCGTCGCTTTTATATCTCACATCGGCGGTCATGGCGTTGACTTCGGTGGTCGACAGCTCTATAGGCAGAGCGAGTATATGCCGCAGCCAGTAGTTTACCTGTGTGGCGAGGGTATACGATACATCGTCTTTTATCAGAGCTTCGCGCAGTGGCTTCGATTTTTCTTTTTCGTAAGTGCCGAACAGAGCCTCGCCGTTAAGCCCGCATACTTTCTCATTCGATATGGCCGCCAGGTTTTCCGGACCGATACGGTTGGCCGACAGATAGTAGAAATTCCGCTCAAAAACCGGGCCCGGTTCTTTTGGTGCAAATGATACTTCCGCACTTTCCGACTGCATAGTCAACCGATTCTTAAAACCATCGCCATCAATTCGCACTTCTATCGTATCAGCCTTCCTGTACTTGTTGCGCAAGATTTCGAACCGGGTATTGATATCCGGCAAAAACCGGAGTCCGTTATCGGAGCAGAACTTCGAAACGAGCAGAACCGACTGCATCAGCGTGGACTTGCCGGTAGAATTGAGTCCCGTGACTATGGTCAGAGGCTTCAGGCCGAAAGCCTGCTCGTCGATACTCTTGAGGCCCTTGATATAAAGAGAATCTATCATTTTTCGTGAATCAGTGTTTGTGCGAATCGGTCGGCTTCGGCCTTCCTTGCGAATACGCTCGTCGACGAGTCGATACTGCGTCTGAACAGACCCGTCGCATCAAGCGTCCGTTTCCAATCATTGAATGCAGTGATGAAATCCGGCGAATCGACCACGACATTATCGAGCAGGATAGCGAACAGATATACCACGGTCTCCAGTAAGGGCATATTGACAGGCCGTCGCTTGCCTCGCGAGCTTTCGAACCGGAAAGCATCGGAGCCGAGCGCCGAATAGATGCGGTCGAACAGCGATATATAGTGGGAAGCAAGCTTGTCGACCATATCTTCGGTCAGGATACGGTTGTTCATAGCCATGAACCATGCCAGAAAATCGTCGATGTCGCTCTTGTATTCGTAAGGCCGCGAGATTTTATCGAGACTTCCGCTGAAAAGCGCCGAGAAAGCAATCGCTCTCAGCACGACATAGCGGTCGCGCATGCGCTTGGAACTTACGCCTCCGCCGGTTGCGTCCCTGAACGCATCGGACCGGCAGATCTTGTCGATAAGCTTTGTCACATAGCCGCCATAGAGGGCATTGCGCATTTCCTGCGAATTAAGCCTGGTACCTCCGCGGTTCACACGGTCGAAAATGTCATATTTCACCCTCTCCGGAGTAGGTGGCTGAATAACATATGCCAGAATCTGAAAATCCTCCGCTATTCCCTGTAGCTTCGGCTCAAGCTGCGAAAAGGTCTTTCCGTTAAGATTCCCGAGAATTTTCAGATCGGAAAGTCTGATTTTGTCGTTGAGAAAATCTATTATGGCAGTTATGCGCTGGCGTCCGTCGACGACCTGTTTCTTGCCGTCGCGCGACTCGAACAAATATATCACAGGCAAAGGTATACCCATGAGCACCGACTCGATAAGTTCACTTCTCTGGCGGGCGCTCCATACATCGTTGCGCTGAAATTCCGGATCGATCACAAGCTCGCCGCGGTCTTCATAGAGGCGCTTCAGATGCAAAAGGCTATACTGCGACCGCGAAATCCTCACTTCGGCATTGGGATAGATGTCGGTGGATTCCGCTATATCCAGACCGGTCTCGCCCTCGAGCATTTCATTCTCTGGCTCAGGGCGATTCATGGCATCTTGAAAAATATCTGTGTCCGGCATATCAAACAAGCTATTTTATGCAAAGATATTGATTTATTCACAATCTGACAATTTTTTCTCCGGCAAGCGGCTATTCACAATATCGACACCTGCGGCCATGCAAAGCCGATAACGACGCTACTATTGTTTTTTCGGGGTCAATGCGCTAATTTTGCAGCATGGCCAATATCTACGAACTGAGGCGATACGGCAAACTCGCCTTTCTGACGGCTGCGGCATGCGTCGTGGCCTTGTTTCTGGTGTTCTCCGACAGTCTCATCCGCGATCTGTCGGCACAGGAACGCGAACGTATGGAGATATGGGCCGACGCCACCCGGCAGCTGCTCACAAGCACGTCGCTGCCCAACGAAGTCGACGAATTCCTGCTCGACATCATCCGCCGCAACACCACCATACCGGTACTCCTCACCGATGCCGAAGGCAACATACTGCAGTTCCGCAATTTCGACCTTCCCGTAGCCGACGACAACCCCGTGTCGGGCCTTCCGCAGGCGCAGGCCAACATCGACTTCCTGCAGGCGCGTCTGGCCGAGCTTCAGGGCGGACCGCGGACCATAGAGATCGACGTGGCGCCCGACGCCAAGTATTTCCTTTACTACGAGGACTCTACCCTGCTCCGGCGCATCAGCGTGTTTCCCTTCGTACAGCTGCTGGTGATGCTCGCCTTTATCGCCGTGGTATATTTCGCCGTGCTTTCGACCAAGAAAGCCGAGCAGAATAAAGTATGGGTCGGCCTCTCGAAAGAGACCGCGCATCAGCTCGGCACGCCCATATCGTCGCTTATGGCATGGATGGAACTGCTCGGCGACATGGGTGTCGATCCCGACACCATAACGGAAATGAACAAGGACGTGAACCGCCTCAGCACCATAGCCTCGCGATTCTCGAAGATAGGCTCGGCACCGAAACTCGAACGGCGCGACATCAACACCATCGTATCGTCGGCCGCCGGCTACATGAGCACACGCATATCGCCAAAGGTAAATCTGAGCATACACACTGCCTCTGCCGAAATGCCGGTCGAGGCATCGGCGCCGCTGCTCGAATGGGTGATAGAAAATCTGATAAAAAATGCCGTCGACGCCATGGAAGGCCACGGCGAACTTACAGTATCGGTAATGCCGTCGCCGACAGGCGCCGCCATCGAAATCACCGACACAGGCAAGGGCATAAGCCGCAAAAACTTCAAGACGGTCTTTAATCCCGGCTACACCACCAAGAGCCGCGGCTGGGGTCTGGGGCTTACACTGGCCAAGCGCATCGTCGAGCAGTACCACAAAGGCCACATCTTCGTGGCGCGCTCCATTCCCTTTCAGGCCACAACATTCCGCATAGAGCTTCCGTCAGCGTAACAGCTGATAGAGGCGGTCGCAGCCGTTCTGCAGCAGGTCGAGCACAAGTTCGAAGCCCTCGGCGCCCTCGTAGTAGGGGTCGGGGATATAGTCGTAGCGCATGGCCATGTCTACAAATTCGGCCATGGGCACTATCTTGTCGAGCGCCTCGGCCGTGGGTGCGATACGGCGCAGATTGGCCTCGTTGTCGGCATCCATAGGTATAATCAGGTCGAAGTCATCGAAATCGGCCTCGCACACCTGGCGGCAGCGGTGCGTCAGCTCGAGCCCGCGCCTGCGTGCATGGATGCGCATGCGGTTGTCGGGCAGCTGACCGATATGGTATCGGCCCGTTCCGGCCGAATCGATGGTCCAGCGGGCGCTTTCGCCGCCCTGCTCCACGATATCGCGCAGCACGCCCTCGGCAGCCGGCGATCGGCAGATATTTCCCAGACACACAAAGAGCACGGCGAGCCTGTCGCTGCCGCGGAGTTTCGATATAAGTCGTATTGTCTTGTCTTTCATATAAGTTCGAGATATTTGCGGGCCACGGTGCGGGCACCGAACCGGCTTTCGACCGAATCGCGCAGAGCCTGCGGCTCGAAGTCTCCGTCGAGAGCCATTCCGAGTCCGGCGGCAAGATCGGCCGTATCGCGGTAGCGGGCTATATAGCCTGTAGTGCCATGGTCTATGATGTCGGCCTGGCCTCCCTCGCCGAAGCTCACCGGGAAGCATCCGGCCGCCTGGCCCTCTATGAGCGTACCGGGCAGAGTCTCGTAGAGCGACGACGACAGCACCGCCGAGCTCTGCGCATAGAGTTCGTGCAGGAAATCCTTGTCGGCCACCGGTCCAAGAGCCGTATATGGCAGCCGGAGGCCGTCGAGAGCGTGAGGGTCGCGTATCGCTCCGAAAAACACGGCATGAGCGTCGGTGCGGCCGCCATCGGCCAGACGGTTGAGGGCGTCGACAGCCAATGGAAGGCCTTTCACAGGGTCGTCGAGGCGGGCGGCACCCATCACTATCAGTTTCCTGCCGTCGGGCAGCCCCATTTCGGCCCGGCTACGCCGCGGGGCCATATAGAATTCATCGACCGGGAAGGCATTGGGTATCACCGACACGCGGCAGCCGGCCATCAACGGGCTTTCGGCGCATTTCCCTGCAAGCCATGTACTCACAGCCACGAAGTGAATGCCGGCAGTGTCGTAGAGTGCCTTTTTGCGCTTCCATGTGCGCCGCGAGAGGTCGTGCTCGCCGCCCTTCCCGTGCAGCAGCGGGCAGTTGCCGCAGCCGGGCGCGAGGGTGTAGCGCGTGCAGGTTCCGGCATGATGGCAGACGCCTGTGGCGTTCCACATGTCGTGCATGGTCCATATTATTTTTTTGCCGGCGCGGGCCATTTTCGCGATTTCGTCGAGCGCGAGCATACCCTGGTTCACCCAGTTGAGCATCACCACATCGGCATCGCGCACTGCCGGATGCGACGCCAGAGGCAGCCCGTCGGTGGCTATCGACACTGCAAAAAGGTCGCGGCGCGTGAAACCGTTGCCGGCGAATATCCGCGCATGCTCGGCCAGAAATGGCAAGCGGCAGCGCGCAGGCGAGGCCACCTCTACAACATCTTCACGTCCAGTGGCCTTATGCATCACAAGCATCGACACGTCGGCCCCCTCGGCGGTAAGAGCGTCCATAAGGCGCAGGCTCACCACCGAAGCGCCTCCCCGGCTGTCGCTATGGTTTATGATCGCTATCTTCATCGGCGGCGAAGACGTGAGGCCAGGGGACCGGCCAGCGTTTTAAACGATATTCCCTCGGAACGCACGAAGTAGAACACGAAGGCCGCAAGGAGCACCGCACGCATCAGACACTTGAGCACCATGTGGCCCCCTATGGCATTGACGCCCTGCACACCGGCCACATAAAGCACTGCAGCCACGCCGAAATACGACAGTATGCGCCCCACCGGATAGCCTACGGGATATTTCTTATTGCCGATAAAATAGCTGGCGAGCATCATGGTGCCGTAGCTGCACAGCGCACCGATGGCGCAGCCCATATAGCCGATGCGCGGCACCAGAATAACGTTCATCACTATCGTCACGGCAAGTCCCGTAAGCGAGAACCACATGCCGTAGACCGTGCGGTCGGTAAGTTTGTACCACACCGAGAGATTGTAGAAAATGCCGAAAAACAGTTCGCCCATCATAACTATCGGCACCACTACAAGACCGCTGAAATAGCGCGGCGATATGAGGTAGCGCACGAAATCGAGATAGAACATCACGCCAAGATATATGAGCAGTGCGAAGGCAACGAAGTACTTCATGGCGTCGCGGTAGGCCTGGAACTTCCCCTGCCCCGCTTCCTTGCTGCGCGAGAAAATAAAAGGCTCGTAGGCGAAGCGGAATGCCTGGAGGAATACCAGCAGTATCACAGCCACCTTGTAGTTGGCGCCATAGATACCGAGCTGATACATGGCGTCGGCCTGATCAGATACCAGACTTGGGAACAGTATCTTGTCGATGGTCTGATTCATTATGCCCGCCACACCCAGCACCAGCAGCGGCGACGAATATGTAAGAATTTCACGCCAGAGCACTTTGTTGAAACGCCACCGGAAGCCACGCAACTCAGGTATCATCATCACAAAATTCACACCCGATGCTATCAGGTTGGCGAGGAAAATATATCCGATGCCGAAATCGGCCCGATAGAACCAGTCGACCGTCGACGGCGCATGCTCCAAAAGCCAGGGGCACAACAGAATGAAAAACAGGTTGAGGCCGATATTAACGCCAATATTCACAAGCCTTATGGTGGCAAAGCGCAAAGGTCGACGGGCATACCGCAGATAGCTGAACGGCACCGCCAGAAAGGCATCGATAGCCACACACACGGCCATCATGAGTACATACGACGGATGGCCGTCGCATTCCATCCAGTGTGTTACCGGCTTGAGAAATGCCGCCACAAGCACCACGAAAAAGGTAGAACTTGCCGCAAGAGATATCAGACATGTCGAATAGACCTCCATCGGGTCTTTCCAGCGTTCGTGGTTGGCAAAGCGGAAGAAACCCGTCTCGAGACCGTAGACAAGTATCACCATCTCCAGGGCCACTACAGAATAGACCAGTGTGACAACACCATATTCCTCTACCGGAAACATGATGGTATATAGCGGCACAAGCATCCAGTTGAGGAAGCGCCCTATTATAGAGCTCAACCCATAGATAGCCGTGTCCTTCATCAGCCCTTTGACTCCAGCCATTGCAAGCTTAATTGTGAATTATGAATTGATCGATGTTTAAACAATATGTTAACGGAAAAATAGATTATGAATTATGTCCTGACACTATCATCAGTCCATTATTCATAATTTCCTGCTGATAAGGCGAGTCGACAGGCAGGCCAGAAGCATATATACTGCCGCCAGTATCCACAGCGCTATATAGGCCCGTCCCACCTCGGGCAGCGACGCGGCGTTGCTGTTGATGCGGATGAAGCCTTCCACACCCCATACGCCGGGCACACAGTTGCCGACCCATGTCCACAGCGGACTCATGGCGTAGCGCGGCCAGGTAAGTCCCGACAGGAAGAGGAATACCACCGAAGTGAACACTATGATTACAAAGGCACTTTCGCGCTGCTTCATGAAGTAGTTCAATGCAAGTCCGAGGAATGCCGAGGCAAGCAGCAGCGGGAAGATAAACAGATAGTAGTCGACAGGGTTGCCGTAGTGAGGCAGGTTGAACATCTCGGGAATAAAGCGGAGTATATACACCGTCATGGGGATATAGAACACCGTGTAGCACAGCGCCTTGCCCCACACAGTAGCCGACACGGGCACTCCCTGCACCTCCTCGGGGTCGATGCCGCCGTTGCGGCGCCGGCGCTCGCGCGAGGTACCGCCGAGCATGGTGATGCCGAGAATCATACTCTGCTGCAGAATAAGAATGACGATGCCCGGTATAACGAACGAGGCAAAGCCCTGCTCGGTATCGCCCAGGAAATTACTCTCGCTGTTGATGGGCGAAGATGCATCGCCCACCATCGACTGGAGACCGGCCATCTGCAGTTTCTCGCCTGTTACCTCCGATATCATCTCTATCTGCAGATCGGTGAGTGCGGCCACAAAAGCCCTGTAGCGAAGCAGCAGACTCATATCGGAGTAGAATTCCACATGCGCCTGCTCGCCGGTGCCGAGTTTCTGAGCATAGTCCGACGGTATCTGCATTATGCCAAAGACCTCGCCCTCGGCCATCAGCACCTTGGCATCGGCCATATTGGGGCAACGGGCATAGATATCGATCGACGGCGACGCCGACGCCTTGCGGATGAAATCGCGCGATGCCGCGCTCATCGACTCGTCGACAACCGCCACCGGCAGTTTGCGCACAACCTCGGGGTTGTAGATAAGCGTATAGACCACCGGATAGGCCAGCGGCAGCGCTATGAAAAACAGCAGCACGCCAGGGTCCTTGATCACATGCCGCAACTCGCGCCGGAACACTCGACCCAGAGCGGCGAACCAATTCTTTATGTAGTCGATTGCTTTCATATTATGGCACATATACGGGTTTGAGACATGCGTTTTTAAGTCGTTTCAGAAGTACCGAGGCCACAAGCGGGAACAGTATGAGCGCCGCATAGTAGTAGCGCGAGTAGTACAGCCCCACGCCGTTGAGAGCCTCGTTGATGTAGATGAGGAACCAGTAGCGTATCGGAGCGAGCCAGCTGAACACCGCCAGTGCGCCGTACATGCTCTGCACCGGGAACGAAAAACCGGTGAACGAGAACGACAGAATGCCGAAAAGCGCACACATACTGAACGCAAGACGCGGATTGGGCACCACCGAGCAGACGAACACCGCAAAACCCTGCGACGCCGTCACAAGCAGGAATGTAGCCACTACCATCCACCAGCGGCTGCCGTTGAGCGGGAAATGCGAGTAGCCGAACATCACCCACAGTATGAACAGGCCCACGGCCATGAACACCACGGTCTGAGGCAACAGCTTCGTGCTTATGGCCTGCACTATGCTGCCGCCGTTTGTGGCGAGCCACTGCGGCGAAGTGCCCTCCTTGATTTCCATTGTTATCGAGAACACCGTCATGAGCATGATCATAAGGGCGAAAGTCGCCATCGAGAACGACGGTGTCAGATAGATCGAATAATTCATCCACGGATTATTGAGAGCATACTCGTCGATAACCACGGGCTGGATAATCGACGCCACATTCTGAGGGTCGACACCGAGGCTGATAAGCGTCTGCTGCACAACACCGCCGGCCGTCGCCACGGCCACCGTCTTGAATCCCTTGAACGACAGCGTGCCCGGCACGAAATAGGTCATATTGGTGTAGTATTCCAGCGTGGGCGTGTTGCCGCTGAGGGCGTCTTTCTCGAAATTGGCTGGTATCACGAAGAAGCCGAACGTCTCGCCTGCGCGTACCTGATCGAGCGCCTGATCGTAGCTCTCGGCGTCGTGACTCACATCGAGCAGCTGAAGAGCGCGGAGCGAGCGTGTGACACTGCGGCTCATCGAGGAGTGGTCGAGGTCCACGACAGCCGTCGGGACCTTGTTGGGCAGACCGCTGCTGAGAAGATTGAGGAAGAAAATGACGGTGAAAACGGGCACAACGACCATGCCGAAGATATACATCTTCCGCGAGCACATGCGGTGTACCTCGCGCCTGAGGCCTGATATAAAAGTTTTCATATCCGTCGGTCGTTTACAGGGTGTTTATTTGGACGGCTGTTCGAATACCGCCGACATACCGGGTCGCAGGCCGGGCACATCTTCGACCGGACGAGCCTTGATCTGGAATGTACGGCTGTCGTAGCTCCCGGTCGATTTGGTGGAGCGCCATGTGGCATAGCTGCCCATGTCGCGCACGTAGTATATCTTCACGGTTATTTCCTTCTTGTCGAGGGCCGGTATCATCACCTTGATTTCCTTGCCCATGGTAAGCTCCGAGAGCAGTTCTTCGCGGACGTTGAAGGTAACCCAGCGGTCATCGGTGCGCAGAAGACTCATGATAGGCGCTCCGAGCGACACAAGTTCGCCCACCTCGGGATACACCTGGTCTATAGTGCCGTCGAAAGGCGCTACGAGATAGCTGTCCTCGAGCACGGCCTCAACCTGCTTCACACCGCTGCCGGCAGCCTGTACCAGAGCTTCGGCCGACTCCTTGTCCTCTTTCTGTGCGCCTGCCTTGGCCAGCGACAGCTGACTGGCGGCGGCATCGCGGGCAGCAACGGCGGCATCGTAGGCAGCCTTGGCCTCGTCGCGCTTCTGCTCTGCTATGACACCTTCGCCGTAGAGACGCTCCATACGGTCGTAGGTCTTTTTGGTGATAGTCACCGCTGCCTCGGCCTGGCGCAGAAGGTCGGCGGCCGCGTTGATAATCTGCATACGCGTACCGGCATCGATTTTCTTGTTCTGGGCGGCAGCCACCTCTTTCATGGCTTCGGCCTGTCCGAGCTGTGCCTCCACTACCGACGAGTGGATGCGCACCAGCGTGTCGCCGGCGTGCACCGTGTCGCCCTCGTGGGCATAGAACTCTGTCACACGTCCGGCAAGCTTGCCGGATATGCGTATGTTGGTACCCTCGACCTGGCCCTCGATATAAGAGTCGGGCCGGTTCATGAATATGAAACCTATCACGGCTATTACTGCCACGGCGGCGACAACGACGGCCATGGTGACCAGCAGGGTGCGGTTAGCCCTCTTTTCCTGGTTTTGACTCTGTGTCATATTGTTAGTTTTTTTAGTTTCCGGTTAATTGCTAAAATAGCTATAATAGCTACCTTAGCTACTTTAGCTATCTTAGCTGTTTAGCTCAATAGAGCGTTCCCAGTGCCTTGCTCAGATATGTCTGGCACAGCTGCACTTCTATCATCGCGTCGATCTGCTCTGAGTGGGCCTTGAGCCATGCCGTCTGGGCCTCCATCACATTGTCGGTGGTGGCCACGCCCTCGCGGAAGCCAAGGGTTGCCGTGCGCAGATTTTCGTCTGCCTTGGCAAGATTCGTCATGGTCATATTGTAGGTCTTGTAGGCCTCCTGAGTCTTGAACGAAGCCTGGCTAACCTGGAGGCTAACAAGCTCGCGGGCGTCGGCAAGCTCGAGGCGACGTATATTTTCGTCGGCTTCGGCTGCCTTATACTTGGCCCGGTTGCCGCCCCAGTGCCATATGGGAATGCTCACCATGGCACCGACTGAAAAGGCTCCCTTGAAGCGCTTCTTGAAGCCGTCGTAGAGATTCGGATTCGACACCTCGTACGACCCTATAAGAGCCACATTGGGCAGCATGGATGACAACGCCACTTTCTTCTGCTGTTTGGCTGCTTCTATGCCGTACTCGAGCGCCCTGATGTCGGGGCGCCGGGCATACACGTCGTCCATATCGTAGCCCCCTGCGGGCGCCACACCCTCGGCAGGCACTGCCGCCGTATTATCCTCGTCGGCAAGGGTGAATACCGTGTTTACCGGCAGTCCGCACACCTGGGCAAGAGCCATGCGCGACAGCACCAGACCGTTGTCAACCTTCACCAGATCGACCTGCGCGGCATTGAGCTTCACGTCGACGCTCAGAGCGTCGGAACGCGTGGCTACACCCTCGGCGACCATGAGACTGACATTGCGGCTGAGCGAGTCGAGCAGATTCACATAGCTCTCGGCAAGCTCTTTCTTGGCCTTGAGCGACACCACCTGCCAGTAGGCGGCATCCACGGCATATATCACATTCTCGGTCTCGTTGTTCTCAATCTCGCGGGCGGCGCCTTCGGCAGCCTTTGTCAGCTTGTTCATAGCCACAATCTTACCGCCCATATATACGGGCTGGGTAAGGGTGACAGCTCCGAAAAACACATTGTGGATATCGTATTCGAGCGCTTCTTTGGGAAGATAGGCCACACTCGCGGGCACATACTGGCCGTCGGGACCTTTTATAGGCTCGCCGGTAGCCGGATTTTTCACCAGATCGAACTGATACGACTGTGTGGCCAGGTCGAAGCTCTTGATCGGCAGCATCTGGTCGGAATCGAACATCGAGATCTTGCGCTGATTGTAGAGATATCCTCCGGCAAAATCGATAGCCGGCAGATAGGCCGAGAAAGCCTCTTTTTTCTGATAACCGGCCTTGACAACGCGCTGGCGTGCCATCATCAGCTGCTTGTTGTTGGCAAGTGCCATAGCCCGGCACGAGTCGAGCGACATGACGCCGGGAAGCGTCACCGTGGCGTCCGGCGATACCATCGGTTCCTGTGCCCCGACGGCAGCCGGCATGCCCGCCATTGCCAGCACGAGGGCAAAGACGCACGGACGCAACTTTTTGTATTGATTATGGAGCTTCATTCCGGATTAGTTGAAACGTTAGATTTAAATTTAAAACCTACGCCGACACGGCATTGTTCGCACGCGGCGTCGCATGTGGCAAATTTAACACATTTTTTTCGAAGACTGTTCCCCTTTGCTCCACAAAAAGCGAGCCCGGCTCAACGGAAAGTCACCAGACGGTTGTATACGAAGTTCGCAAGCGTATACACCACATTCCCCAGCAGTGTGGCGATGCCGTAGCCCGATATCACCACGCCGAAGAACATGAACTCGTACGCTCCGAAATCCGACTGGGTCAGCATCCACACAAGCACGAACTGCAGGGCATAGCATATGCCGAAACCGGCGACAAAGCGCACCGCCTCGCGGCGGTAGCGGCCCTTCGACCGGAATGTCCACTGCTTGTTGCAGAAAAAGGAATTGGTCACCCCGGCGATATACCCCAGGGCATTGCTCACATACAGGTTCCATCCAAGCATCGACTTGCACAGATATATCACACCGAGGGTGACAAGTGTGTTGAGCACTCCCACGATACAGTAGCGTATAAACTGTCCGAGCTGTTCTTTCCGGTTTGCAAGCATACTCTTCAGCTGTTTGGCACTTTAAGAATAGGAAGCGACCAGTCGTAGTGCACAGCCGCCACGCGCAGTCCTATCACAGCGACCGCACACGCTATCTGCGGCACCATCTGCGGCAGTCCGGGTATGAAATCAACAAGCCAGTACACCACACCGCCGGCAAGGCAGGCCGTGGCATAGATGTCTTTCCGGAAGAACAGCGGAGCCTCGTTGATAAGGATATCGCGTGTCACACCGCCGAAGGAGCCGGTGATTATACCCATCACTATGGCCACCCAGGCCGGATAGCCGGCCGCAAAGCTTTTTTCTATACCCACGACCACAAAGAGCGCCAGACCTATGGCATCGAATATAAACAGCGTGCGCATGCCCCCCACAAGAGCGCGGCGGAATATTATCACGGCGAGAAGCGACACGAAAGTCACAAGCAGGAACATGGCGTTCTGCATCCAGAACACCGGCACCGCCAGCAGCACATCGCGCAGAGTACCGCCGCCGATAGCGGTGACAAGGCCCACTACATATGCGCCGAACCAGTCGAATTTCTTGGCCGCGGCAAGACGTATGCCCGAGATGGCGAAGGCTATGGTGCCCACCACCTCGATCGTGAATATGAACAGATTGCTTTCGTCCATCGTCTCAGTCAGTTGAGGCCATCGAGCGGGTCTTGGCTATACCGCGGGCCTCGCGGGCCTGCTCGCGCTCATGGTAGCGGCAGACATCGGCCAGGAAGCATCCTTCGCATTCGGGCTTGCGAGCCTTGCACACATAGCGCCCGTGCAGTATCAGCCAGTGATGCGCCTTGGCAATCGATTCCTCGGGTATGTTGGCGGTGAGTTTCTTCTCGGTGGCCAACGGTGTGCGACTGCCGGTGGTGAGACCTATGCGCTCGGCCACGCGGAACACATGCGTGTCCACAGCCATGGTCGGGCGGTCGAAGATCACCGACAGTATCACATTGGCGGTCTTGCGCCCTACCCCGGGCAGACTCATCAGATCGTCGATATTGTCGGGCACCCGGCCGCCGAAGTCGTCGACCAGTCGCCGGGCCATGCCCGCAAGCGCCTTGCTCTTGTTGTTGGGATACGATACCGACTTGATATAGGCGAATATATCGTACTGCGTGGCGGCGGCAAGCGACTCGACCGTCGGATACGCCTCGAAAAGCGCCGGCGTTATCATGTTCACACGCTTGTCGGTGCACTGTGCCGACAATATAACCGCCACAAGCAGCTGATAGGGATTGTCGTAGTGCAACTCCGTCCGGGCTATGGGCATCTCGCGCTCGAAGCGCTTGATAACGGCGCGGTATCGCTCAGCCTGCTTCATTACTTCGCCGCTGTGAACTCGTCGAGGAAGCGCACGTCGTTCTCCGAGAACATGCGCAGGTCCTTCACCTGATATTTCAGGTTGGTAATACGCTCTATACCCATACCGAGAGCGAAACCGGTGTATTCTTTCGAATCTATACCGCAGGCCTCGAGCACATTGGGGTCGACCATACCGCAGCCGAGAATCTCGACCCAGCCGGTGCCCTTGCAGAACGAGCAACCCTTGCCGCCGCACAGATTGCAGCTGATATCCATCTCGGCCGAAGGCTCGGTGAAGGGGAAATAGCTGGGGCGAAGACGGATTTCGGTCTGCGGGCCGAACATCTCGCGGGCGAAATACAGCAGAGTCTGGCGAAGGTCGGCGAAAGTGACATTGTGGTCCACATACAGAGCCTCTACCTGGTGGAAGAAGCAGTGGGCGCGCGCCGAGATAGCCTCGTTGCGGTACACGCGGCCCGGGCAGATGATGCGGATAGGCGGCTTCTGCGAGGTCATGACGCGGGTCTGCACGCTCGAAGTGTGTGTGCGCAGCAGCACGTCGGGGTTGCGGCCGATGAAGAAAGTGTCCTGCATGTCGCGGGCAGGATGGTCGGCCGCGAAGTTCAGGCTCTCGAACACATGCCAGTCGTCCTCGATTTCGGGACCCTCGGCAATGGTGAAGCCCAGGCGACGGAAGATGTCGATGATATGCTCGCGGACAAGCGACAGCGGGTGGCGCGTGCCGAGCGTCACGGGAGCTGCCGTACGCGTAAGATCGGGCACGTCGGCCTTTGCGCGGCCGGCCTCGGCAGCCTCGCGAAGCGAATTGATGGTCTCGGTGGCGAAATTCTTCAGCTCGTTGAGAGCCTGACCGAGCTCGCGCTTCTGTTCGGCAGGCACGGTGCGGAAGTCGTTCATCAGCGCCGACACAGCGCCTTTCTTACTCAAATATTTGATACGCAGGGCCTCTACGTCGACTGCCTCGCCACTGGCGGCGATGGCGGCCAACTCTTCCCTAAGGGCGTTTATCTTGTCTATCATATCAATGCGGTATTTTGCGCAAAATTACAAAAAAATTCGCGCAACCGCACCCTGCGCCCAAAACTTTCACATTACAGCATAAAAAAAGCCCGGGCTGTCGGGGCGGGCGACAGGCCGGGCTTGTTCAGGAGAGGGATCGTATCAGCGGATAAGGGCCTTGGAGGATGTGCCGTCGGGGCGCACCACGATGTAGATGTGGCCCGGTTCGGGATTCTTCACTTCGAAGCCCTGGAGGTTGAAGAAACGGAGTTCGCCGTCGGCGCCGCTCACCACATTCTCTATGCCCGACACGGCTGCATCAGCATCATTGGAGAAAGGCGATTCGCCAAGATGGTAGGTGGTGGTCACGTTGTAAACATGGCTGCCGGTCGCTGTAGTGTCGAGGTACTCTTCGGCTTGGGCCGTACCGATCTTCTCACCGTCGCGATAGATGTTGTAGCCCTTGATTTCGAGGGTCTCGACAGGCAGCGACGCAGGAGTGTAGCAAAGGTCGTCGAGAACTATCGATTTGTTCATCTGGGTAGAGAGCGACGAGCGGATGGCCACATACTTGGCATCGGCAGGCAGAGTAAATACAAACTGATGGAAACCAGCCTCATCGTCGTAGCGCGAGCCGTAAGGAACGTCGAATGTACCACCGAACGACTGGAACTGGTCTATGTCGGACGTAGTGGTCGAATAGAGGATTTCCATCTTCTCGGAGGGCGAAGTGCCCCAGTCCATCGGTGTGGCGTGAGCCCAGAACGATATTGTAGTCTCGCCGGCAAAAAGTTCGGGCAGTATGAGCCAGTCGCTGCTTGCGCCATCGGCGGAGCCCCAGGCGATAAGCGACTGGCTGCCACTATGGGCATTGATATTGTAAGTAGTCAGATCCACATCGGGATAGGGATTACCGGTCTTATTCACCTGGTATGCCATTGGTTTGCCCCCATTGGGCTGTGTCATATAGGAGGCAGCCACTACGGTAGCGACGCCGTCGGCGTCATATACAGTATAGTCGCCGATTGTGCCGGTATGCTCTGTGGCTGTGACACCGCCGAAATCCCAGGGAGTAAGACTCTCGAAATCGTCGGTGATGGCCGAAGGATTGCGCTGCTCGGCCGGACGCGCCCACGACAGCTTGATGCCGGCACCTTCCGATACGGCGCTCAGTGTCTCGATAACGGGGAAGCGCGGACGTGTGGCGCTGATGGCGAACGTGGCCTCGTCGTTGGCGGCATTCTCGTCGCCGGAAACAACTACTTTGGCAGTAAGTACTGTTTCCCCGAAGTTGACAGGTACCGGAACATCGATATCTACGGTAGCGAAAGCATCCGGAGCAATAGCCTCGCCCTGAGCAGATGCGAGAAGACGATCGTTGCCATATACCTCTATCGTATAGGCAGCCACCCCGGCAGCGCCATTATTGGCAAGCTTGACGCTGTATTTACCTGTGGAGCCGGCATCGAGAGTAGCAGGACCGGTGAAAGTCAGTATGCCGAGGTCGATATTGCAGGGATCATAGATTTTGATGTTGTCGATAGCCATGTCTTGATAGGACTGGGTCGACGCCTTGAAGCATATCTGCAGCTCTTTAGAGTTCTTGAAGTCTGCGAGGTCTATGGTCACGGGAGTCCATTCTTCGGCAGTGACATTCACCGAGAATTTATTGGTGCGTGTCACGCCTCGGTCGCCCGACACAGCCACATCAAAGGCGAGATCGTACGTCGCGCCGTCGACAGCCATATACCAGAATTTAAGCGCCGGCTTGCTGAGAGTAGTCACATCGATTATAGGCGAAAGAAGTGTAACAGTGCCTTTCGAGGAGTATTTTATCCAGCCGGCATCGCCATCCTGCGATCTGTCTGTTTCGTCGTAGATGGTGTTGGTAGACGGTGTCCACGACTGATAACCTTTACCTTCCACCTCGGCAGCCCATGGAGTCATCGATTCCTTGCCGCCGGCGAACGACTCGGCGAACGGTGCCGGATATGCATCGCCGAAGGTAAGCACATTGGAGTTTGTACCGATACCCTCGCCTGCAACGTTCGAGGCGTAGACGGTATACTGGATAATCTGCTGTTCGTCGGTCGACAGGCTTCCGTCGGTGCAGGTGCACTCGGTCACACCGGTGGCGATGTCGCTTTTGTTCGATACGTTCACCACACGGTATTTCAGATTGGCCGGATTCACATAGCCGCCGTTGGCGCCTTCGGCCAGAGCTGTCCAGCTTATCACGGCTTTACCGTCGATCTGCTTCACAACCACATCGGATGGTGCCACAGGAGTATCCTCGCCCACATACACGCTTGCGGTGGCTGCGCAGCCCTTGCCTGCAGCGTTATAGAATGCCACAGAGTATTCGTTGATACCGTTCACCGCGTTTTTGTCGGTGAATGTCACTTCGGCGCCGGGAGTCGGGTTGTCGACAGTGCCGACAATGGCCTCAGTGGTCAGGTTGACAAGTTCAGCTTTCACGAGCGTGGTGATGGCCGTGCCGTCGACAGCCTTTTCGGGAGCCTTGGCAACGACAGTAGCCTCAAGGGCACCGTTGGCTGCGGCAGTAGCCGTTACCGACTCTGAAGCTACGGGTGCGCCGGTAGACACACCTTCCGACACCGAAATGGAGTAGACATAGAGGCTGTAGCCGTTCTTGGGACTGGTGCAGTGTATGCCGAAGCAGTACGCGCCGTCGGCTTCGGGAACGAAGATCACCGGATAGGGCGCACGGGTATTCACCTTAAGAGAAGTAGGTTCGACCACTGTGACAGTCATGGCGTCGACAGCGGCGGCATGGCCGGCCTTGACCTCATAAGTCTCTGCTGTCCGACTATTGCCAGAACGCATTTCCAGCGTCAGAGTATACTGCTTACCGGCCTGAAGATTGATCATCGGTGTTATCAGCCAGTCGTCGGACTCATTCTTGCTGTTGTATCGGCACATGGAGCCGTTTGCCGAGTATTCCCATGTCTTGCCGTCCTTGTTGGCGTCGATTACGGTGCAGAGTTTGAACTGGTCCTCCTTGGTCAGATCCATGTTCATGGGCGTCTCGTAGGCCGAACCCAGCGACAGAGGTGCCGATGCTGTCGGAGCGCCCGATACGCCTCCGGCTACGGCACATACATTATATGTATAGTCGCCAAGCGTGGCGGGCAGCTCGCTGTCGGTGCACGAAGTGGCCGTGAGACCGGTAGCCACGGTCTTGCCATCTGGCTGGCGGGTGACGGTATAGGTGACAGCGCCGTCGAGATAGCCGTTGTGTGCGCCGTCCGTCACAGCCTCCCAGCTGATTTTCACTGTCTGACCGTCTTTGACGGCGGTAACTGCGGCAGGTGCAGCCGGAGCATCCTTGCCCGCATATACACTTGCCCGCACCGAAGCGCCGCGGCCCTGGTCGGTCGAGGCGTATGCAACAAGAGTATGCGCGCCTTCGGCGAAGGTAACATCGCGGCTCACCGCAGAGCCTGCGGCAGCCTTGCCCTCGAGCAGAACGGTGCCATTGTCCTCGACGGTATAGTTCACATCGCCGACAAGATTGTCGCCGGCAATGGTTTTCGCCGGCATTTCGAACGATACCTTGCCGCTGAGAGAGGCACCCTGCAGTTCTACGGTGAAATCCGCGAGAGCCTGCGGACCCTTCACATCGGCGATGCCGCTGAGCGAGTAGAGGCCCACAAATTCTTCGTCGTTGGCAAAAGTACGCACTCTGGTAGCGGCGCCCGTAGTAGTGTCGACAGTAAAGAGTGCGGACACATCGGCATTGCATGCCGCCCAGTACATCTTTTTATCGGTAAAGTCGAAGCAGGCCGACTGGTTCCAGCGCGCGGGCAAAAAACCGGTGGCACCGATGAGAGTGTGGTCGCCGCCGGTGCGGTCGAAGCTATAGAGATTGCCGTCGGCGCCGACACCATAGATGTCGCCTTCGGCACTCGATGCCAGTGCCATCATAGGCATCGGGCCAAGATTATCGCTGAGGTCAAGAGCTTTGATCACATCAACCGAGCCGTCGGCGAGATCGAGGGTGCCGAACACATAGCCCGATGATGTCGAGTTCATGAACACGCCGTACACCTTGTTGTCGACCGGACACCAGGTCAGATCGTTGGCCGAGGTGCCAAGGGGTGCGTCCTTCTTGTCGAGAAGGGTCCAGGTGTCGGCATCGTAGGTGTAGAGGACATTCGTCTTCACGGCCCCGGTCTTGGGTTCGTGGGCGAGCACATAGTACTTGCCGTCGACATACACAGCGCCGCCGTTAGCATAGATATAGCCGCCGGCAGGTTTATACTCCAGGCTCACGTCGCCCGTTGCGTCGGCCGTGAATTTGTAGATACCGGCCTTGTCTCCGTCCGACGAGCCCCATGCACTACTATAGATGAGGTTGCCGTAAAGAGTCGGAGCCGCAACCTGTGCCGTGGCCGAAATTACGACCGACGACAACAGCGCCACGGCTGTCAGCAGAATTTTTCGCATTTAGAAAAGTATTTAGAAATGAAAGGTTGTCGTTTTGCTTGCAAATATATGGCTTTAATTTCATTTTGCCAAAGCCGGACACGCTTTTCAATCACTGCGGTGGCACCGTCAAGGCCATCCGTTTGTTGCGGAAGCTTTTTTTTACTATTTTTGCATTCAGAAACGATACTATCTATGAGAACTTTAAATCTGATACGACTCTGCGGCGTCTTCATAACCATGGCCGCAACCTGCCTGCAGGCTTCTGCCTCGTCCGACCTCGAAATAAGCTTTACCGGAGGTGATTTCCCCCTGACCGGGGCCGAAATATACGCTCCGGCCGACCGTCCGGTTATCGCTACCACAGCCGACATGCTTGCCGGCGATATCGAAGACGTGTGCGCCGTCCGGCCGGCGGTCGTCGGCAAAACCGGCAGAAAACCGCTGGTAATCATCGGCACCTGCGACAATAAAAAGGTGAAAGCTCTGGCCGCAAAAGCCGGAGTCGACCTGTCGCCGGTAGAAGGCGCATTCGAAAAATATATGATCCGCACCGTCGAGGCTCCCTTCAAAGGCTGCCCGGCCGCCCTCTTCGTTGTGGGCAGCGACCCGCGCGGAGCAGCCTACGGCGCCCTCTCCATCAGCGAGCGCATAGGCGTGTCGCCATGGTCGTGGTGGGCCGATGTGCCCGTGAGCAGGCACGACAGCATCTATGTGTCGGCCGACTACGTTTCGGCCGGGCCCTCGATACGCTACCGCGGCATATTCATAAACGACGAGGACTGGGGCCTCACACCCTGGGCCGCCAAGAACTACGAACCCGAAGTCGGTAACATCGGTCCGCGCACCTATGCCCGCGTGTGCGAGCTGCTGCTGCGCCTGAAAGCCAACATGCTCGCACCGGCCATGCACACCTGCTCCGACGCCTTCTACACCCATCCCGAAAACAAGGTCGTGGCCGACCGCTACGGCATCATGATAACGACCTCGCACTGCGAGCCCCTGCTGTTCAACAACGCCTCCAAAGCCGAATGGGACGGCGCCAAAGACGGCGACTGGAACTACAAGACCAACCGCGAGACCATCTACAACAAGCTCGACGCCCGCGTGGCCGAAGCCGGAAAATACGACAACATCTACACCATGGCCATGCGCGGCCTCCACGACGAAGGCATGCGCGGCAACATGAGCACCGAGGAAAAAGTCGAAGTGCTCCACAACGCCATCATGGACCAGCGCGGCATCCTGGCACGCCATATAGACAAGCCCGTCGAAACAATTCCCCAGATTTTCGTGCCCTACAAGGAGGCTCAGACACTGTATGAGGCCGGTCTCGAAGTGCCCGACGACATAACCCTCGTATGGCCCGACGACAACTACGGGTACATAAAGATGCTCAGCAATCCGCGCGACCGCAAACGCTCGGGCCGCGCCGGCGTGTACTACCATGTTTCCTACCTCGGCGTGCCCCACGACTATCTGTGGATCAGCACCACGGCCCCGATGCTCATGTACGAGGAACTGAAGAAAGCCTACGACACCGGCGCCGACCGCTACTGGCTCCTCAATGTGGGCGACATCAAACCCATGGAACTGTCGATGCAGCTCTTCTTCGCCATGGCATGGGACTTCGGCCGTTTCTCCTACGCCAACGTCAACAACTACCAGACCGACTTCCTCTGCTCCATCTTCGGCGAGCGCTACCGCGCCGACTTCAAGCGTCTTCTCGACGAATACTACCGCCTGGCATGGAGCCGCAAACCCGAAGCCATGGGATGGGAACGTATATGGGACGACCCGTCGTACTACTGCCTCAAAGGCACCGAGTTCTCTTTCGACAATTACAACGACGCCCGTCGCCGACTGGCCGACTACACCGCCCTATCCGGTCTGGCCGACAGGCTGTGGCGCGACATGCCCGCCGAGCTTCAGGCCGCCTTCTACGAGATGATAGGATACCAGGCCATGGCGTCCGACCAGATGAACCGCAAGTTCCTGCTCGCCCAGCTCAGCAACGAGCTCGCCGCAAAGGGTCGCCCGGCCGAAGCCAACTGGGCCGCCGCCCAGTCCGTAGCCGCTTCCGACAGCATCAATGCGCTCACAGCCCGCTACAACACCATGCTCGACGGCAAATGGAACCACATGATGACCGTTCCGCCGGGCATATGCTGCCTCTACCAGAACATGCCCGACATGACTGTGACACCCGGCGCCGGCGAAAAGCCCGTCGACCTCGCACCCATAGCGGCCGACGACCGCCTCGAAGGCTGCGCTTACGTGCCGGTGGCCTCGTTCGACCGCATTGTTGCCGGCGAGAACCACAACGTGCGCCTGCTCGAAGGCATAGGCTTCGACTGGAAAGCCCTTCAGCTTGGAGAGATAACACAGCCCTCTGTCGACGCCTCGCGCGCCGACTGCCCGCTGCGTGTCGAATACAAGCTTCCGGCCATCGGGGCCGACTCGGTAAAAGTGATAGTCTACACCGTTCCCCGCTTCCCGCTCTACAAGGGCGCGCATGCCGCATTCGGCATATCGGTGGACGGAGCCGCCCCCGTAGTGTCGGACTTCATACCCAAAGAACAGTCGAAACCCTGGAAAGACAATGTGATACGCAATGCCATGATTACCGAGGCTACATTCCCGGTCGACAGCTCCGAAGAGTCGCACCGGCTCACGCTTACATGCGGCGATCCCGGCCTCATCGTGCAGCGCATCCTCATCGACTGGGGCGGTCTCAAGCCTACTTATGTGGGGCCCTCGGGGCAATAGTTAAAAAATAGCTAAAGTAGCTAATTTAGCTATTATAGCTATTTTAGCTACCCTCTGAAAACCGCGGCCACGCGCGCCACCACAAACACCGCCACCATCGTAAGCACGATGAGGGCCGAACAAGGCACATCGATAACCGTGGAAAGGAAGAGTCCGGCGAGAGAGGTAACAAGCGATATTACCGCCGAAGCGGCCATGACAGTGCCGAACCGGCGGAAGAACACTTCGGCCGTAATGATAGGCAGCGACAGCATCGACATAAGCAGCATAATGCCTACCAGGCGGATTGTCAACACTATGCAGACGGCCGTAAGCACGGTCATAACAAGCGTTATCATGCGCACCGGCAGCCCTATGACGGTGGCGAAGTCGCGGTCGAAAGCCGTGGCCACTATATTGCGGTACTGCCAGGCAAAAAATGCGGCCAGCACCACTCCGAAGCATAGGAAACTCACCAGATCGGATGTCGATACGGTGAGGATATTGCCGAAGAGAAACGAGTTGAGATCAGGCACATAACCAGGCGTTAGAAACACAAACAGCACACCCAGAGCCATGCCCAGCGCCCATACCACGGCGATGGCCGAGTCCTCGCGGACCCGGAACCGGCGCGACAGCCAGTCAACGCCGAGCGCCGACACCACCGCGAACACTCCGGCCATAAGCACCGGACTCATGCCCAGAAAATATCCCAGGCCGAGGCCTCCGAAACAGGCGTGGGTAATGCCGCCCGATATGGCCACCATGCGGCGGGTGATGATATATGTACCTATTATGGCGGCGCACAGACTTATAAGCGCCACACCGGCAATAGCCTGCCGGAAGAAGGAATAGTCGAAATATTCAAGCATTACGGGTTGCGGCCGAGCGTGCCTCGGCTACTATCATGATAAGTTCGTCGCGCACGGGCTGCGGCAGGGCTATATTCCTCAGCTGCAGGCTGCGCGCCCAGCCGGCGATGTCGGCCGGCTGCATTGTCAGCAGTATGTCGCGGAATTCCTCGATCTCGCTGTCGGTATAGCTTTCGGGCGAGCGGCCGGCGTGGCGGTCGAGTTCCTCGTCGTCGTAGTACTCGATGGTCTCCGACACGGCCGCCAGCAGCGAGTCGCGTTCGCAGGTTATGTGCATGCCGCAGCACTCCTCGCTCTCGTCCTCGGGAGCGGCCGGAGCCTCTTCCGGCTCGTCGGCGGCATTGCGGGCCTTGCGGCGCAGGAAACTGCGGTGCTCCAGATACAGGATCAGTCCGACACCGACAATAGCTGCAAGTAGAATGAGCGACAGCATTATTCGGCGGTTTCGGGAAGTTTCTCGGCCGGGTCGAGAAGTATGAATCCGGCCTCGCGGAGATGGTCCCAGTACTCAGGATAGGATTTATTCACCACTTCGGCGTCGCGCACCACTATGCCGGGCACAAAGATGGCAGTGGGCGCAAGAGCCATGGCCATGCGGTGGTCGCCATAGGTATCGAACACCGGCAACTGACGCACGGGGCGCCGGCTGCCGTCCCACGACAGCACCGTACCGTAGACCTCGATTTCGAGAGGGAATCCGAGCTTGGCGAGTTCGGCCACAAGAGCCTCGAGGCGGTCGCACTCCTTATGATGTAGCGAGCCCACCCCGCTGAAACGGAAGGGCACACCCACCATGCAGGCAGTCACCGCAAGAGCGGGCACCGCATCGGGCATGCCCGACATGTCGGCGTCGAGGCTGTTGTAGAGGTCGGGGGTTGCCGAGAGTTCGGCGCCATCGTCGGTAAACTCGGTGAGCACGCCGAGCTTCTCGAAAAGCGCGGCCTCGCCGCTGTCGCCCTGTATGGAGCCGTCGCGCATGCCGCTCAGCGTCACCCAGCCGGCGCTCAGTGCCGCAATCTCATACCAGAATGCGGCCGCACTCCAGTCGGGCTCGCCGTCATCGGCCGAAGCCTTGCGGTAGGGGCTGTTGTCGACCCATATCCGCAGCGGTTCGACATCGGCGCGCACGCCGCGGTGCCTCATCATGGCAGCGGTCATGCCGATATACGGCAGCGAACCAACAATACCTTTGAGTTCTATCTCAAGCGGCGCGGCCATAAGCGGAGTCACCATCATCAGCGCCGATATGAACTGCGAGCTTACCGAGGCGTCCACGGCAATCGTGCCGCCCGAAAGTCGACGGCCGCGGATGCGGAGGGGCGGAAAGCCCTCCTTGCCCTCATAGGCGATATCGGCGCCGAGAGCACGCAGCGCGTCGACCAACGGGCCGATCGGGCGCTCGAGCATGCGCGTAGTACCGGTGAGGGTGCAGTCGCTGCCCTCTGTGGCGGCCGCCAGGGCGCACATAAAACGCATGGCCGTACCCGCCGGCCCGACGTCGACTATGCCTTTAAGTACCGGTGCCTCAAGGATGCGCGCCAGTGTTTCGGTGTCGGCACATGCCACCGGCGCCTGACGATCTCCGGCGATGGCGGCCATGACAATGGCGCGCGCATTAATGCTTTTGCTCGCCGGCAGAGACACCGTAGTCTCCAGAATGCCGTCGGGCGGCAGAACTCTTATATCCATTATATCAATTGGCTTTCACTGTGCCGCAGATTGCCATCTCGAGACTTTCGAGAGCACCGGCAAGCACCGAGCGGGGAGCACCTACGTTAAGACGGGCGAAACCGTCGCCCTGCGGGCCGAACATCGTGCCGTCGTTAAGCGCCAGATGCGCCTTGTCGAGCAGGAGGTCCATAAGCTCGCGGTGGCACAGATGCAGCTCCCTGAAATCGAGCCACAGCAGGAAAGAAGCCTGCGGGCGTATTACTTTCAGCCCGGGAATGCGGCGTGCGGCATAGTCTGTCACGAAGTCGATATTGTCCTGCACATAGGCAAGCATCTGGTCAAGCCAGTCCTCGCCGTTGCGGTATGCAGCCTCAGCTCCGATGGCCGATATCATTACAGGCGCGGTAAATTCGTTAACTTCAAGCCATTTATAATAGGGCTCTCGCAGTTCTGGATTTTTCACCACCATCCACGAGCTCACCAGTCCGGGAATATTGAAGGTCTTGGACGGAGCTCCGAGCATAATACCCACGGCCTCTGCATCGGGTCCGGCAGCAAGGAAGGGAATGTGGCGGCGTCCCTCGAGCATGAGGTCGCCGTGTATTTCGTCGCTCACCACCACCATGCCGGCCTCACGGGCTATATGGGCGAGTTCGGCGAGAGTATCGGCATCCCACTGTATACCGATAGGGTTGTGCGGATTGCAGAGTATCATCATGCGGGGCTTTTCGCGGGCCACGACCTCGCGCAGGCCGTCGAGGTCCATACGGTAGCTTTCACCGTCGAAAATAAGAGGATTCTCAACGGCACGACGACCGTTGCCCTCGACCACCGTACGGAAAGGCGTGTAGACGGGCGGCTGTATCACCACGCCGTCGCCCTCGCGGGTGAAGTAATTGACGGCAAGGGCAATACCCTTCACCACACCGGGCACGAAAGCCAGTTCGCAGCGAGCTATGTCGAAGTTATGGCGCCGCTTGTTCCAGTCGATTATAGCCTGCCAGTAGCCGTCGGAAGCCTCGAAATATCCCAGTACAGGATGAGAGAGACGGCGGCTGAGAGCTGCGGTTATATCGGGACAGACGGCGAAATCGAGGTCGGCGATCCAGAGGGGAGTAAGGTCATGACGGCCGAAAACAGCGTCGAGACGGTCGATTTTGACCGCGGCCGTGCCGTGACGGTCGATGATGGCATCGAAATTATACTGTGTCATTGCGATTCTATGGTATTTTCCGCAAAAATAAGGATTTTCATCGAATTACACCACATTACAGCTCCGTTTCTTGCTCCTGAGTCTTCATTACGAATGATAAAAACGAAAGCAAAACGAAACCACAGTGACACACATTAATATAATATAAGATTACGCACTCCGAAATTCACCATCGCTCTTGCACCCTTGACAAATCCGGGATTATGGTGCGCATTTCGACCCGCTTTCATTTCGAATTTCACACTTTTTAAGCAAATTCACATCTCCACAGACTCAACAAGCTTGTAATCAATAAAATACGTTTTAACATCAATATGTTAATTTATTCGCAATTATTTAATACAAAATATTTCTTCGAAATTTTTTTGTTTTATTGCGAAAAAAGGAGTAATTTAACGCCCTGAAATCACATCACCCTTAAAACCTGAATATCCAACTATCACAAAAGTCCATGGATTGCTTGAAATGCATCAAAGGCCGGTCCCGTTCGTCCTATCTTTACACTTCATCTCCAGCGGATATTTACTTAATAGTTTATCTATCTTAGTACCATCGAATTAACTTCACATACCTAAAATACACTTTCTCCTGCCCTGCAGAAAAATATCACGAAACAACACACAATTCGAAATTAGTATTTAACACCAGTTTTATGAAAATTCCTAAATTTTTAATCGGGCTGATGCTGACTGCGGCTTCGGGTCTATTTGTAGTTTCCTGCGGAAGCGACCCGAAGGACGAACCGGATCCCAATCAGGGAGGCATCAAGATCGAACTTACCTTACCGTCGTCGGTGTCGGTAGTCAAAGGCGAGGCCTGCACCCTGTCAATTGGAGCCGGCAGCGTTGTCTATAGCACCGATGTGATAAAGCTCGAAGGCAGCGACGGCCGCATCATCAGCTGCCCCGTGAGCGAAATCAAATCCGACTCGTTCTCGTTCACAATTCCCGACGGCACCCCCGACGGCAGCTACCGCGTATACCTGCAGCGCGGCAACGAGCGCAAGCAGCTCGGCACAATGACCATCAAATTCGTCACCGAATCATGGGAGCTTCAGGACGGTACAACCGTTTTCGGCACCGTCAGCACGAGCCAGGGTCCCGTTGAAGGCGTGGTGATCAGCGACGGTGTAGACTTTGCCGTGACCAATGCACAGGGCCGCTACGAGCTTAAGTCGAAGAAGGCTTATAAGTATGTATTCATGTCGGTTCCTTCGGGCTACGAGCCCAAGACCGCAGGATTCCTGCCCATCAACTACTTCGCCCTCACAGCTCCGGCTACTACTCCCGAAAACATCGACTTCCAGCTCACCAAGGTCGACCAGAGCAACTACCGCGTACTGTTCTTCGGCGACATGCACCTGGCAGCACGCAACAACGACGTGGAACAGTTCGAAAAATTCGCCGCCGACGTCAATGCCAACGGCAAGAAAGGCCGCACCTACGCCATCACCCTCGGCGACATGACCTGGGACATCTACTGGGACAATTTCGATTTCGCCGACTATATCAAACAGATGAACAAGTCGTTCAGCAATCTCATCGTGTACCAAACCATCGGCAACCACGACAACAACTACAAGACCACCAACAACTTTGCCGCCAAGAACGACTTCATTCTCTCGATTGCCCCCAACTATTACTCGTTCAACATCGGCGACATCCACTATGTGGTGCTCGACGACATCGACTGCAGCACATACGACGGCACTACAAAACGCAACTATCAGGAGAAGATATTCATTCCACAGCTCCAGTGGCTTGCCAAAGACCTGAGCTATGTCGACAAATCGACTCCCGTGGTCCTGACCATGCATGCTCCCGCTTTCGGACCCAACGGAGCCACCGACTTCAAGAACAATATCCAGAACGCCAGCGAGCTTCTGCCCGTGCTCAAAGACTATAAGGTACACATTGTCAGCGGTCACACCCATAAAAACTACAACGTGACCTCGAAGCACACACCTCTCAAAGGCTACGACAACATCATGGAGCACAACGTCACCGCCGTATGCGGCGACTGGTGGTGGAGCGGCAAACTCACCCCCGGCGCGCTGATGGCTCCCGACGGATCTCCCGCAGGCTATGCCATCTGGGACGTCACAGGCAAGGACTTCAGCTGGATCTACAAAGGCACCAACATGAAAGAGGACTTCCAGTTCCGCACCTACGACCTCAACAATGTCAAGTTCACCCAGACCGACATCCCCGGCATCAGCGGCGAAGCCGTAGCCTCATGGCAGCGCTACTGCACCGCCTACAGCGGCTCGCAGGCCAACAAGGTGCTCATCAATGTATGGAACTACGATCCCGAATGGACCATAACCGTCACCACCGAGACCGGCCAGACACTCGAGGCCAAGCCAGTGACCGCCTACGATCCACTGCACATCGAAGCCATGAGCAAAAAGCGCTTCCAAAGCACCAAAAACTCTGTGCCTAACTTCATTACACAAAGCTATCCGCACTTCTTCGAAGTGACCGCCCCCGATGCCAGCATCGATCTGACCATTACCGTGAAAGACCGCTTCGGCCGCACATTCACCGAAAAGATGGCTCGCCCGAAAGCCTTCAACCTCGAGTCCTACACCTGGTAACCGAAAAGAATTGTGAATGTTGAATTATGGATTGAATGACTCTTTCATATTTTGTTGACAAACCTTTCTTCAAAATTTAACATCGGAAACCGACTTTTGCAGCCGGAACCGACAGTCTCTTCATTCAATTCATAATTCATAATCCATAATTCACCATTAGCCTGAAATTTTTCCAATCACACATTTCTTAATTCTATGAAACTATTCACAAGACTGATGCTCGTGCTTGCGATTCTACTGTCGACGACCTCGGCAGCGTTTGCACGCGAGGTGAAAGGCAACGTCGTGGATACCGCCGACGAGCCTTTGATCGGTGTCTCTGTGACGGCCGGACAAAGCAAGACCGGCGTCTCTACCGACATCGACGGCAATTTCGTCATTACCGTCCCCAATGGCCCTGTGACTCTCAAGTTCGCTTATGTCGGCTACACCGAGAAGACTGTCAGCGTGGCAGCCGACCAGAGCGAGGTAAAAGTTGTCCTTGAGGAAAGTTCCACAATGCTTGAAGAGACCGTTGTCATCGGCTACGGTACTCAGAAGAAAGTAAACCTTACCGGTGCCGTGGCATCTATCGACGGCGCCAAATTCGAAAACCGCACCAGCGGTTCTGTTTCCAACATGCTTCAGGGTGCTGTCGCAGGTCTTAACGTAACCACTTCGTCGGGTGTCCCCGGTGAATCGGCTTCGTTCAACGTCCGCGGCCAGACATCTATCAACGGCGGCTCGCCTCTGGTACTCATCGACGGTTCTATCGGCGACATCAACATGGTCAACCCCAACGACGTCGACAACATCTCCGTTATCAAGGACGCATCGGCCGCCGCAGTCTACGGCGCCCGCGCAGCCTACGGTGTAATCCTCGTCACCACCAAGTCGGGCCAGTCGAAAGACGGCATGGCCACCGTGCGCTTCAACGCCCGTGCCGGCTGGGAGACATCGACCACTTCCACCGACTATGAGACCCGCGGCTACTGGTCGGCTTATATCGTCAACCAGTTCTGGTATGCCCGTGCAAACGAAAACTACCTCGACTATACCCACGAGGACATGATGGAACTCCTTGCCCGTGTCAACGACAAGACCGAGCACCCCGACCGTCCCTGGGTTGTGGAGCAGAACGTCAATGGCAAGAATGTATGGAAGTACTATGCCAACACCGACTGGTACGGCGAGAACATCCGCAAGTCACATCCCTCGCAGCAGTATAACATCAGCTTCAGCGGCGGCAAGGACAAATTCAAATACTTCCTCTCCGGCGGCGCCGATCTGCGCGAAGGCATTCTCAAGCTCGATCCGGACAAATACAAAAAATTCAACCTCCGCTCGAAACTCGACTTCGCCGTCAACAAATGGGTCACTATCAGCAACAATACGGCCTTCTATAGCTCGCAGTACAACTATCAGGGCGCAGGCGACGTGCAGGACACCTTCGCATACCTCAACCGCCACGCTCTCGCCGTGTTCCCCCTCAAGAACCCCGACGGAACATGGGTAGGCAACAACCCCTGGATCGGCTACCGCGTCGGTAACTTCCGCCACGCCATCGTAGGCGGCGGCACACACCCCAACGTTGAGCGCAAGACCGACTTCACCAATACCTTCCGCATCAACATCCAGCCCATCGAACAGCTCACCATCAGCGGCGACTTCACATATCGCTTCAACCAGACCCGCGACACCCACCGCTGGAACAACTTCGCCTACCGCGAAACTCCCGATGCCGAAATGTCGTACTACACCACCGGTGCCGGCGAAAACAAGCTGAGCGAGGATACCCGCACACGCAACTACTACTCGGCCAACGCTTTCGCCACATATAAGGACTCCTTTGCCGATGCACACAACATAACCGTGATGGCCGGCTTCAACTACGAGAAGTACGACTACAAGCGTATCGGCGTCACTGCCTACAACCTCAGCTCGCCCACTCTCAACGATATCGGCCTTATCGTGCCCATCACCGACGAAAAGACCGGTACATCGGCAAATAAGATCGAAATCGCCGGCGGCCAGAACGAATACGCCCTCGAAGGCATCTTCGGCCGTGCCAACTACGACTACAAGGGCCGCTACCTGGCCGAATTCTCCTTCCGCTACGACGGTACCTCGCGCTTCGGCAAGGGTCACCGCTGGGGCTTCTTCCCCTCCGCTTCATTAGGCTGGCGCTTCTCCGAAGAAAACTTCTGGAACGACCTCCGCACCGTATGGAACAACGCCAAGGTACGCCTCTCCTACGGCGAACTCGGCAACCAGCAGACCTCGAGCTACTACAATTTTGTCCGCTCGGTAACCTCGCACGACTTTGCAAGCTTCAACTTCGGCACAGGCACCGGCTCGCAGAAGTATACTTCGCTCGACGCTCCTATATCCTCCGACCTCACCTGGGAAACCGCCAAGCAGTGGGACCTTGGTCTTGACCTCAGCTTCCTCAACAACCGTCTGACATTTACCGGCGACGTATATATCCGCGACACCGACAACATGCTCACCGACGGCCTCCAGCTGCCCGGCGTATACGGTGCCGACGTACCTAAGATGAATATCGCTAACCTCCGCACCAAGGGCTACGAACTCGCCTTCCAGTGGAACGACAGCTTCAGCCTTTGGGGACATCCTTTCACCTACAATGTAGGCTTCCAGCTCTCCGACTACCGTTCGCACATCACCAAGTTCCAGAGCAACGGCAACAAGCTCCTCTCCACCTACTACGAGGGCATGCGCATCGGCGACATCTGGGGCTACCGCCTCGAAGACCGCTACTTCGCATCGACTGAGGAGGCTCAGGAATACGCCAAGAACATCGACCTTTCCGTTATCCGCGGCGGCCTTCCCTCGTGGGAGGCAGGCGACGTGATCTTCAAGGACCTCAACGGCGACGGCAAGGTAAACCAGGGCCGCGATGACATGCTTAAATGGCAGGGGCAGTTCTATGTCCCCGGCGATGCCGGATACGCTGAAGCCGAAAAGCACCTTACGGATGAAAATCCCGACACAAAAGCCGAAAAGGTTCCCGTAAACTCGCTCTACAATCACGGCGACCGCGAAATCATAGGCAACTCGCTGCCTTCGCTCATGTACGGCATCACAGCCGGTTTCCAGTACCTCGGCATCGACTTCTCGGTATTCTTCCAGGGCACAGGCAACCACTACTGGTATCCCAGCGGCCAGAACTTCTCGTTCTGGGGTCCGTTCGCCTACGAATACCTAACATTCCTTCCCGCCGACTTCTACGACAAGGTATGGCAGCCTGACAATACCGACAGCTACTTCCCCCGCCCCATGGGCCGCGGCGCATGGTCGAAGGGTCCGCTGCAGTACGAAAACGACAAGTACCTGCAGAACATCCGCTACTGCCGTCTTAAAAATGTCACTGTCGGCTACACTCTCCCCGCCAAGTGGACAAGGAAAGCCAGGATCGAGAAAGTACGCGTATACTTCACCGGTGAAAACCTCCACTACTGGTCGCCTCTGAAGAAAAACACAAAGTATGTAGACCCCGAGTCCGCGTTCAACCGCAGCTCCAACGACTACAACAACTTTGCCTATCCGTGGCCCAAGACCTACATGTTCGGTCTCGACATCACTATCTAAATTTAAGCTGATATAGACAATGAAAAAATATATAATTCCTGCTCTTATCGTGGCCGCAATGGGTCTGGCATCGTGCGAGGACGCCATTGACTTCAGACCTCTCGACAAGGAGACGGAAGAGGATTACTTCACCAAGGCTTCCGACCTTGAAATGTTCACAAATCCTCTTTACAACAACCTTCTGCCCGATGCAGAAGATATGCCCAAAGGAAACAGTGTGAGCGACCTCATGGTAACCGCTGCCCTCACCGAATTCACCCGCTGCGGCGGCGACCGCTATGTGCGTGCCAGCGGCAACGGATGGTCATGGGGCAACCTCCGTCGCTGCAACGACTTTCTGGAGCGCTGCGACCGCTGCCCCGACAAGGATGCCGTGGCTCTCTACAGCGGCGTGGCACGCTTCTTCCGCGCATACTTCTACTTCGAAAAACTCATGCGCTACGGCGATGTGCCCTGGCTTGACCGCCCTCTCGGTTCGGCCGACGAACAGCTCTTTGCCCCCCGCGACAGCCGCGAGATCATCATGCAGAAAATCATCGAAGATCTCGATTTCGCCATCGCAAATCTTCAGAACGCCGACGACATCAAGTCGGTCGAGAAGACTTTCCGTGCCACAAAGGGTGCGGCTCTCGCTCTGAAAGCCCGCGCATGCCTCTACGAAGGTACTTTCCGCAAATACCATAACCCGACCATCAACGTCGAGGGTGCCAAGAACGCCGCATGGTATCTCGAGGAAGCAGCCAAGGCCGCAGAGTTCCTCATGAGCGGCAAATACGGCAAATATCAGCTCTATACCACCGGCAATCCCACAAAGGATTATCTCAACCTCTTCATCGCCGATGCAGCCAACCCCGACGAATATATCCTTGCCCGCAGCTACCGTGCGTCGGTTTCCAACAACACCCACGGTCTCTCGCTCTATTCGATACTGAGCACCCACGGACGCCCGGGTTACACACGCAAGTTCATCAACATGTATCTGATGAAGGACGGCAGCCGCTTCACCGACCAGAAATCGTGGGAGACAATGGAATTTGCCGACGAGACCCAGAACCGCGACCCGCGTCTGGCCCAGAGCATCATCACTCCCGGCTACTGCTACCCCGGAGAGACAACGCTTGTAGCTCCGAACTTCGGTATCACCCCCACAGGCTATCTGCCAATCAAGTGGACACAGGGCCCGTCGGAGAACAACAACAAGGCTCACACATCGCAGGGCCTCTGCACCAACGACATTCCCGCATTCCGCTATGCCGAAGTGCTCCTGAACTATGCCGAGGCCAAGGCCGAGGCAGGCACACTTACACAGGACGACCTCGACAAGAGTATCAACCTGATTCGCGCACGCGTCGGCATGCCCTCTCTCAGCATGGCTGCCGCCAACGCCAATCCCGACCCCTATCTTGAATCGGCCGAAACAGGCTATCCCAACGTCAGCGGCTCCAACAAGGGTGTCATCCTCGAAATCCGCCGCGAACGCGCCATCGAGCTTATCCAGGAAGGCTTCCGCGACAACGACCTGATCCGCTGGCATGCCGGCAAGTGCATCGACCAGAGCTTCTCGGGCGTATACTTCAAAGGCCCGGGCAACTACGATCTCACCGGCAACGGCAAAATCGACCTGGTGCTCTATACCGCCGACAGCGGTCGTCCTACTGTCCCCGATGCCGACACGGGCTGCCAATATCTCGAAATCGGCCGCGACATATACCTCTACACCAGCCTCAACCCCAAGAAGGGCGATGCCTCCGAAAACAAGGGTTATGTCAACTACCACGCCGGCAACGGTGTGAACCGCAACGGATGGAACGAAGAACGCGACTACCTCTACCCCATCCCCTACGACGAGCTCTCGATGAACTCCAATCTGGTACAGAATCCCGGTTGGTAAGACGTAGTTTCTCAACTCAATCAAGATTATTGCAATGAATACGAAAAAAATATTTTTAGCAGCTCTTATGGCTCTGGTCGGCTTTGCCTTCACGGCTTGCGACGACGACGACACCCCCGTTGCCAAGGCAGTTCTGTGCAGCGTCTTCCAGCTGAACTACGAGGCCACCGACCCGCAGAGCCAGGAGATAAAGGTTGTATCCGACGGTGAGTGGCACCTCGAAAGCTGTTCCGACTGGGTGTCCATCTCGCCCGAGACCGGCAACGGCACCACCTTCGTCACCGTTACCGTTACCCCCAACTATGAGAACGGCGTCATGCAGCTTCCGCGCCGCGGCGAGTTCACCCTCAAGGGCGGTCTCAAGATGTCCGAAGCCCAGGTGGTGATCCTGCAGGCAGGCGACGACTATCTCGGTGTCGCTTCCTACTCTATCGCCGAGCTCGCCATCACTCCCGACGAATCGCCCGTCATTATGCCCGACCTCACTGTTGCGGCAGAACTCAACAACAGCCTCATCCTTACCGACGGAACAATGTACCTCTATACCGAAGGTAAGCCCGAAGGCACTGTCAAGGGTGCACACGGCACATTCAAGGGCTACAAGGCATCCGATGCTATCGGCGCTCCCTACCTCCAGTGCCATGTATTCGAACTCAAGGACAACGTCCCCGTCACCGATCCCGAACCCGAAGTTATCACAAGCTTCAAGAACTACCAGGCCGACGGCATCAGATACGTCAGCATCGAAGGCCATATCGACGCAGGCCGTATCTATATCGAGGAAGAGCCTGAAGCTGGTGTGTTCATCGATACCACAGCCGACATCGATGTCAACGCAATCCAGAATAAGGTTGTGGTCCTCACCGGCTACTATCTCGGCACACAGGGCACCAATGTCCGTCTCATTGTCACCGGAGTTGAAGTCAAAGGCAACTATCAGACTGTATACTTCCGCGAAGACTGGGAATGGCTCAACGAATGGGCCGTGGCCGGCAAAGCCGGCGATACCGTTGCCGAAGATAACCTCGACGCTTCAGCGCCCGCGCTGACTTCGCTCAAGGCCACTGTCGACGGAACTGAAATGACATGCTTCGACTATATCGAATCCAAGGGCTATACCTTCGTCTACGACAAGGGCGACAAAAAACGCACCTACCTGCAGAAGAACTATCTCAAATTCGGTAAGACCGGCAACCACAGCGGTATCATACTGCCTTCGATCGACAACATACCCGAGGGCGAACATGTGATCCTCAACTTCGAATGGTGCCCGATGCGTCAGGGCTCAGGCAAGATCGATCCTGTGACACTCTTCGTAGAGATCGCCAACGGCGACGATGCTGTCAAGATCGACGTGCCGACACACGGATGGGCTAACGGTCATAAGCTCGAATGGATCAAGGCGACGGTAGATCTCGGTGGCTACAAGATTACAAAAGACACCAAGATAACAATCTCCCAGAACGAATTTGATGAAGCGACTGCCAACCGCTGGTTCCTCGACAACATCAAGATCGTCGCTGCAGAAGAAGAATAAAACCCTGTTAAATACTAATCCCGAAAAGGTGCGCCGGGCCCGTCCGACGCACCTTTTCTTCATATCTCAACGCCCATACTCGCCTTGGCCTCCGCAGGAGGCTGATTTAGAATAGCCCGGCATGCCCCGTGCATGCCGGGTCAAAAAAACAACGGCATCAAGGCCTCTGCAGGAGGCCGATTAATAATGGCACGGATACGGCATGATAATTAGCCTCCTACAGAGGCTTTATTATGATACGGCAATAAACCCGGCATGCTCGGTGGCATGCCGGGCTATCCTTAACCAATCTCCTGCGGAGGTTTCAGACACTGTAACGGCCCAGAAAACACCACGGAGTGGTCGATTACCCATTCGCGAAAGCTCATCTCCCGCACGAAGGCCTCGGAGAGGCCGCCCCCGTACACAGCCCCATGCGCTCGCGCATGGGGTAAAACGATGCAAGCCCGGCCGCGCCTCGTAGAGGCGATACCGTGCATTTCCACGGTACACAGCAGCACCTCTACGAGGCGCAACGCCGCCATACACAACAAAACCCCGGGCGCAAACGCCCGGGGCTGTACACAGATGCGGCCTCTTCGAGGCCTGTCTGCCTGTCAGCCTGTCAGCCTAACAGCCTATAACCGGTAGACGATTCCGGCGAGGCCGTGGATGCCGTTGGAGGTAAGGCCGGGAAGAATTTCCGTGTGGAGGCCGAGGATGTTCTCGAAACGGATGAACACGTCGAGACGGTCGGTGGCGACGCACTGCACGCCCAGATTGAGATTGCTGATATTGCGCATAGGCATCAGAGCGCCGTCGAGCGCATACGCCCGGTTTCCGCGGAAATTCCACAAAGCATCGGCCGAAATGCGGTCGGTGGCCTTGTACTGCGCGCTCAGCGAAGCCACAACCCCGGCACGGTCGGGCGCGTCGGCAAATCCGCGGTCAATAGTGTGCTGCAGCAGCTCTGCCTTGCCTGATAACGAAACACGGGCACCGCTCCAGCCGGCACTTACGCCGGCGCCCCATCCTTTCATATTCGCAGGCGCGAGCACGGCAAGCGGCATATCTGCGCCGACAACAGCCATCATCGGAGCGCGACGGGTAGAAGCATAGCGCGCATAGATCTCGGCCGAAAAGCCACCGACAGGACCGATGGCAAATCCGGCGCGGGCATTGACCGGCGAGAACGTCGCATCATAGCACAGCACACCGGGCGCGAATACCGAATAATTATAGACAGTGCGCAGATCGGTCATGCGCGCGCCGCCGTCGCTGCGGGCAAAGACGGCGAAGCGGCCCGAAGGCGTCCACGCCACATCGACGCGCGGGGCCACATGCAGAGAACTGCCCTCGAGGCCCGACGATATGTCGACTCGGGCGCCAAGATCGATAAGCACGGAGCCGAAACGGAAGCCGACCGTCGGGTCGAGGCTCACAAGCAGCGGATTCTCCTTGGCTACCGGCTCGAACATGGTGCCGGTCCACACATGGCCCTGACGGTGTTTCATATCGAGCCCCGCGGCCAGATTGTAGCGGAAAAGCGAATCGGGCGTCGTACCGCCGAAGGATGCCGAAAGACCGAACACAGTTTCCGACGGAGGCGTGAGCATACTCTCGCCCCACACGATATCGTCGCCGACCGAGAAGCGGTTCAGATCGAGCTTCACGGCATATCCGGCGTGGCGGTGACGGCCGTCGAGTTGTATGGCGGCGTTGAAATCGTCGATTTTGCGGTTCTGACGTGCCGTCTGGAAGGTCGGAGCCGCCAGAGCGGCATGCGAATAGCCTATGACAGCGCCAAGCCGTGCTGCAGCCGAGAAAGCATGGCTGAAATCGGTCTGCACCCCTATAGTGTTGTCCTTCACCGAGGGGCGCGAACCATCGGCCATATGCGCGTTATATGACGAGCCGTCGAACTGCACGGCGGCTCCGAGTGCTGTCCGCTCGTTGTCTACCAGTCTGTAGCCGGCGCCAATGCCAAGATTATAGGCGGGAAAATAACCGCCCCACACATATCCGCGATAGGGCGAGCGCGGCGCCAGCCCTGTGAAAGCCGGCGCGAGCAAGCCGCCGGGATTCACGGTGAAATCGGCCGCACCGCCGCTGTACTCCGACATCGACAGCCGCAGCGGCTCCTGCGTCGATGCTATCACCGACGGTACCATCGACGGGAGAGGGGCCTGCAGCTCCAGGCGGGGCACCACAGTGCGCTCGACATCGATTTCGGCTGTCAGCTGCCCTTTCAGTCCAAGCGCTCCCGTCACAGCGAACGCCATCAAAAATATCTTTCTCATTTCCATTGCTATTCTTTTTCAGGTTGGGGGTTGAGGCGGGAGTCGATGAGGGAGAAGATATCGGTCTCGGTGCCGGGGTAGTTGTCGCGTAGAGCCTCGAGGTACTCGCGGGCCTCGAATTCCTTGCCGAGCTTGCGGTATATGTCGCTCTGGAGTATAAATCCGCGGGCCACCCAGTAGCTGTGCGGCGATCCGCTGCCGGTGAACGCCTGCACGGCGGCAAGAGCCTTGTCGGTCTGACCGCTTTCGAACAGCGCCTCGGCGGCACGGTAGGCGCTCTTGGCTCCGAAAATATTCTTGGTGTCCGCCGCCTGCGACTGCCACAGCTCTATGGCGCCGGCTGTATCGCCGTCGGCCTCAAGAGCGATACCGCGGGTATACACGGCCTCAGAAAGGGCTGCCGGAGCCGCCGACGAGTTGATGATGGCCTCGGCCGTAGACCCGGCGAGAGCATAATCGCCCATATCGCGGGCCGAGCGCATGATGCCCAGACGGGCGTCGGTGGCCACGGTCGAATTGGGGGCCTTGGTCTCGAGCGTCCTGAACAGTTCGAGGGCCTCGGGTATGCGGTCGGCATCGTATTCGGCCTGTGCCACCACAAGGAGCGCCTCTGGAGCATGGGGCGCGTCGGGGAAGCGGTCGAGATACGAGCGCAGAGCCGCGGTGTCGCCGGTACGTTTGTTGGCGGCGAGCGCCGACTCGAATGTGAGGCGCTCTGTATCGTCGGCGCTGACCTCGGGAGCGTTCTCCACGCCGGCCATAAATTCCAGATACCGGTCGCCATGGCCGTCGGCGGCATAGAGATTTTTAAGAAGACCCGATGCCTGAAGTGCCTCCTCGGAGGTGGGATAGTTCGAAATCACATCGCGGTATGCCGCCATGGCTTCGTCGCGACGGCCCATATCGAGAAGGGTCATGGCCATTTCGAGATAGCCGCGGCGCCCCTGCGGAGTGCCGGCATAGGTCTCGGTGAGACGGCGGTAGGTGTCGACGGCCTCGGCATTGCGGCCGAGACTTATCAGTGCCTGTGTGCGTTCGAGCAAAGCATCGGGAATCAGCACCGACTGCGGGAATTCGTTCATGAACACGTCGATGGCCCGCAGCTTGCCCTCGTAGTTGCGGGCGAAACCGAGCATGCGGGCGCCGTTGAAGGACGCATAGTCGCCCGAGGCAGGCGAGGCATCGTAAGCGCGGCTGAACAGCGCCACGGCGCCTTCGAAATCGTGGTCGGTATATGCGATATCGCCCAGGCGGTTGAGAACGTCGGCGCGTTGTGCCGGCGTGAGGGTGCGGTCGTTTTCTATCTGCAAGAAAGCGCTCCGTGCGCCCGCATAGTCGCCCTCGGCCATCAGGGCATAGCCCAGACCGTAGCGGGTCACCGTGGCATTTGGTCTGGAACCTTTTCCGGCAAGATAGCGCCGGTATTCGGTGGCGGCGTCGCTGTTGCGGCCCTCGGCTGCTGCCAGACGACCGCGGAGCAGGGTCGCCTCGGCGGCTGTGGCGGCATCGGCGTCGGCATAGGAGCGTGCCGTGTCGAGGTGACGGCGTGCACTGGCAAGCTCGCCCGCGGCGATTTCATCGTTGGCCAGAAGATAGAGAAGCCTGAGCTTGGCGGCGCGTGTGCGGGGGCCGGGCGAGGCTATGCCGTCGAGGCTCTCGAGCGCGCGGGCATAGTTGCGGTCGGCCATGTAGCCGTCGGCAAGATAGCCGCGCACACGGTCGGAATACACGCCTGCGGGATACAGTCGCAGAAAATCCTCGAAAATATCGGCCGCCGATGCGAAGGGCACCTCGGCACCGGCCGAGCGGGCCACGGCATAGTTATAATAGGCGGCCTCGCGTACTGAAGGGTCGGCGCCGTCGGTCTTCACGGCCTTGTCGAAGGCAAGAATGGCGGCGGCATCGTCGCCGCGGTGGTGGAGGGCCTGCCCTATATACAGATAGGCCGACTGCACCACGGAGGCATCATCCGATGCCGTGGCCTTGTCGAGGAGGTCGACAGCGGCGGCATAGTTTCCGTCGTCGTATTCGCCCAGACCGGCGAAATAGCATGCTTCGGGAGCCGGCTCGTCGACCGCTGCAAGATAAGCACGCAACTCGCGCAGGCCCTCGGCACGCTCGCCGCTGCGGAAGAGGCCCTCGCCGGCAACACGGTGCATCTGTGCCTCGGCGGCGGGGTCGAGGGTGCGGCGGCGCATCAGCGCGCGGGCCGTGGCTGCTGCCTGAGCATAATTGCCGTCGGCGAGATCGATGGATGCAAGGTAGTAGTCGGCCATGTCGCCGGGCGCGCGCGAAGTGTCGACCTGCCGCAGCAAAGCCTTGGCCGAGGCATAGTCGCCGCGCGAATAGTCGATGGCGGCCATGTGGAAGCGTGCGGCGGAGCCGTAGTCTCCACCGGCGGTAGCCATGGCAAACTCGGCACGGGCACGGGTGGTATCGCCGGCCTCAAGAGCACAGAATCCGCTGCGGTAATGAAGCTCGGCAGCCCGGACTGCATCGAGGCCGTCGGTATCGACGGCAGAGTATTCTTTCAGCGCGGCCGCATAGTCGCCGGCGGCAAAGAGGCAGTCGGCCATATATTTACGGCACAGTGTGCGCAGAGGCGACGCCGGATAGCGCTCTGCGAAAGCGGCGAAAGCCGCGCGCGCCCTGCCATAAGCGGCAGCGCCGTACAGAGTGCGGGCTTCGAGCCATGCGGCGGCCAGAGCCTCGTCGGCATCGAGAGCCGCCGGGTCGAGCCGCCGGAGCTGGTCGAGAGCGGCCTCGTTGTCGCCTGCAGCGAAAAAAGTGCCCGCACGAAGCATGTCGCCGCTGTTGGCGGGACTATTGATCTGGGCGGCAGCCGCCAGGGCCGAAAAAGCGGCGGCGGCAAGAAATGCATATGGTTTCATTGACGTGTAAAGTCCTGAAGTATATAGTTAGCTACAGAATCGGCATAATTGGGTCCTATCACCACGTCGGCGTGCTCCTTGACCTCGGGAAAGGCATTATCCACGGCTACGGCGACATCGGCGGGCGCCAGCATGGGCAGGTCGTTGAGATTGTCGCCGAACACCACAAGCCTGTCGGCGCCGATACGCTTCTTGAGTTCGAGAACGGCGGCGGCTTTCGATACCCCGGGGGCGAAGACCTCGAGATTGGCCACATCGTGGTTAAAAATATCGGGATAGCAGCACACGGCGCATTCGGTATTGGTCCGCAGTGCTGCCGCAGCCTCCTCTACCCTTGCGCGGTCGCCCATAGCGAAAAAAAGCACCGTGCGCGGCAGATACGACGGGGGCAGAGGTGTGCCGGTGTGGAATTTCTTTAGTTTCAGATGCTTGCGCTCGAGATAAAAGCTTTCTTCGGCCTTGTTCATAGCTCCGGCACCATGGAACACCTCGAGCATGGCCCCGCTGTCGCGCATGGCGTATACAAAAGGATGCACACCCATTAGGCGACACATTTCGAGACCGGCGGTAACGTCGGCCTCGGGCATATAGTGGATGGTGCCGAAAGCTGCGGCGCCACGGTCCCATGTGGCGGCGCCGGTCATGACGATGGCATCGGGGCGGGTATATGTCTCGGCGAGCAGCGGCACCACAGTGGCCGGTGTGCGCGCCGTCGCCACCGTTATGTCGGCTCCGGCGCGCGACAGTTCGCTTATCATGCGGGCCGAACGCTCCGACACCCTGCTGTCCGAGCCGAGCAGAGTACCGTCCATATCGCTGACGTAGAGAGTCTTTTCCAAATTAAGAATTATGAATTAAACTGTTTGTATCAGTGTCAGTAATTTATTATTGAATTAAAGAAAGCGGCGCGGCAAAGCGGAGTGTGCGCGGGGTGGCCATCTTGTCAAACAGGACCGTGTAGGTTTCCTTCGCCCGGTCCACATCCATCACCATGCCACGACCGAAGACCGGATGCTCCACAATGTCGCCGCTCGCAAGCGGAGGTGCACCGTGGCCCGACGGAGGAGGCGCCACAAGCGGTGTCTGCGGCGGCAGGGGCCGCTCGAAACGCAGATTATCGATACCCGCCTCATAGAGGAAGCGCGAAGGCGTCTTGCCGGTATTGTCGTGGTTGAAACCCTCGCTGTCACTCAGGAACAGTCCACGCTGCGCACGCGTCATGGCCACGTAGGCCAGCCGGCGCTCTTCCTCGATTTCCTCGGGGCCCGAGCAGCGCCGCGAGGGAAACGAAGCCTCGTTCAGACTGCATATGAAGACATAGGGGAACTCCATGCCCTTGGCCGTATGGACCGTCATGAGTTTTACAGCCGGCAGGTCGGCTGTCTCGGCATCCATGCCGGTCATAAGCGCCACCCGCGCCAGGAATTCCTCGAGCGTGGCATCGTCGTCGTGCCCGGCCTCCTCGATGGCGCGCTTGAGCTCGGCAAGATTGTCGAGGCGTTCCCATTCGCTGAGGCCGCGCAGCATTTCCTCGTAGCCCGACAGATCGAGCACACGCTGCAGCAGGTCGCCTAAGGGCAGACGGCCCACCAGAGCGGCAGCTTCGTCGATGGTGGCTATATACTGGCGCGCCTTGCTGCCTCGGAGAACCGGGTGGTCGACGTTGGCACGCAGTGTCTCCATGAGAGTGGCGCCGGTGCGCTCGGCCTCGGCATGGAGAAATGCCGTTTTCTTCTTTCCGAAGCCCCGCGGCGGCACATTGAAGGTACGCTCGAAGGCAATATCATCGGCGCTCACGAGCATGCGCAGATAGCATATCACATCCTTCACCTCGCGGCGGCGATAGAAGGCCGTGCCGCTGTATATGCGGTAGATTATCCCCTTCTTGAGCAGGGTCTCCTCGAGCACGCGCGACAGATGGTGCGCACGGTAGAGTATGGCGATGTCCGACAGCTGCTCGCCGCTCTCCACCAGACCTTCGATTACCGACGCTATCCATGCGGCCTCGGCTTTCTCGGTGCGCGCATGGTTCACCAAAGGCTTGTCGCCGTCGGTGCCGACAGCGTGCAGGGCCTTGGGATAGCGGTTGGTGTTGTGTTCTATGAGGGCATTGCTCGCGGCTATGATCTGAGGCGTCGAGCGGTAGTTCGCATCCATCACTATGGTGGTTGCGGCCGGATAGACCCGATGGAAATTGAGGAACAGCCCCACATCGGCCCCGCGCCACGAATATATGGTCTGATCGGGGTCGCCGACGATGAAAAGGTTGCCGTGCCCACCGGCGAGCATGCGGGCTATCTCGTACTGGCGCGGGCTCACGTCCTGGAACTCGTCGACCATCACATACTCAAGCCTCTCCTGCCATTTGAGCAGTATGTCGGGATATTTACGCAGTATATAGGCCGCGAAAATGATGATGTCGTCGAAATCGACGGCAAAGTTCTTCTTCTGTTCGTAGATATAGCGCTGGAATATCTCGTCGAAGCGGTCGGCATTGCGCTCGGAGCGACCCAGCAGCCCGGTATTGTTCAGCTCTTCGATGTAGCGCAGATACTCGTCGCCGGGGGCGGCCTTGCGGGTGGATATGTAGTCGACGGCGCGGCTTATGGGCAGCTCCTTGAGAGTGAGGCCCATGTCGAGATACACCTTCTGGAGAAGCTCTGTGCGGTCATCCTCGTCGATAACTATGAAATTCGACGGATAGTTGAGCACATGGATGTCCTCCTTGAGCAGACGCACGCAGAAGGAATGGAAGGTGCATATATAGCCGAGATCGAAGTCGCCGAGCATGGCGCGTATACGCTCCTTCATCTCGGCGGCCGCCTTGTTGGTGAATGTGACACACAGAATTGCGCCGGGATCGATGCCGAGCATGTCGGTGAGATAGCAGAAGCGGGCGGTGAGGGCACGGGTCTTGCCCGTGCCCGCCCCCGCTATGACTCTCACCGGACCTTCGGTGGTGGTAACGGCCTCGCTCTGGCGGTCGTTCAGCGCATCGAGATACATCATCGGCGAGCCTCTACGGTTATGGTGTCCGCGCCGCTGTGGGCGGTTATTTCGGGTGCGTACTGGCTCTGTATCGTGGCCATACCCGAACGGAACTCGCCGGCTACGGCGGCTGTCATGTCGTAGCTCACATGGTAGGTACCTTTGGGCAGGAAGCCGATGAACAGGCGGGTATTGGCATCGCCGTTCTCGCGGTAGAAGCCCAAAGAGCCGTCATACACATATCCGGGCAGCTGATCGACCGGTTCGAAAGCGGCGGGACGTTCATCGTCGACCGAGACATACTGCAAATCGCGTCCGGCCTTTATGACGAGCTGCACACGCACACGCTCGCCAAGGGCGAAAGTACCTGTCTCGACCCACTCGCCGCCACGCTGCACGAGCACGCGCTTGTCGATGGAGATGTCGCTGCCTGCCCTGGCACTGATCGAAGCCATTGGGCGGCGTCCGACCGTCACAACCGAACCGTAGGAGGGAGTGACACCGTTGGGCTGAACGGTGATGGTGACCGGGCGGCTTCCGTCGGTCTCTATGGTCTGGGCGAAGTAGCCTGTGGCGCTCTCGATCTTCGATATCTCGACGGGACGGCCGTCGACTGTCACATTCTCTTTCACCGGTACCGAAGTCCAGTCGCTGCCTGTTAGCAGCACGGCGGCTATGATGTAGTCGGGATTATAGGCTCCGAGATTGTCGTTGGCCTGTGCATAGACGGTAATCCACTGGCGCATGCCGTCGATTTCGGCAGCCGAGGCGCCCATGGCGGCATAGGCCTGTATGATGGTGGCATATCCGCGCACATCGCCCACATTGGGGAAACACAGGCCCTTACCGGGCTGCTCCACACTATGCTGGCGCACCGAGGCAAGCACATCGGCCGCAAGCGAGCGGCGTCCGTTGGCATTGAGGATAATTATGTCGTAGGCCTTGCCGACAGAGCCGTCGCGGCGCCAGTTTTTGGCGATGTCGGCTACAGTGGCGCGTAGGATGCGGTCGGCACCAGCCGACACCTTGAGCTCGGGCAGCAATGCCGCGATAAGAGCCAGCGAGCGGTCGGTGGCCGGACGGTTTGGCTTCACGACCTCGGCCTGCAGATAGTCGAATGCCGGCTGAAGCATGCCGCGGAGCGTAGTATCGGACTGCGGCAGCAGTCCCAGCGACGATGCCAGTCCGAGAGTGGTAAGAACATTCTCTGTAGCCCATACCGACGATTCGGGGCTCCACGGTCCCCATGCGAAACCGCCGTCGCGGTTGCGCAGCTCTTCGAGGTCGGCGGTGCGCCTGGCGATGGCGCGTGCCGTTGTCTCGGGGTCGAGGAATTCGCTGAGCGAGCTCATGCGCGCACTCTGGTCCTTAGCAGTCTGAACCCAGGGAGTCTGGTCGAGAAGCAGTTTCTTAAGTTCTTCGTTCTTCTCGAGCATCGATACCAGAGCCTCTTCGCCGGGATTTTTCTTCCACTCGGCTATGGCCGCGGCTATAGCGGGGTTGGTGGCCGTGATATGGTTTCCGGCAAGAACCGAGAAGAGCGACGACACGATGGAATTCGACGTGTTGCCCGGCTGATATATGCCGCGCATGGCCTTGACCACAGTCCAGATGGGATTCTGGCAGTACTGGAGGGTGACGGTGGCGTCGCCGGTGGCGGGAACGGTAAGTTCGAAGGGCTTTTTCTCGCCGGGATTGAGATAGAACTCAGTGCTTTCGACTACCGTCGACGAGGATGCGAGCACCGGGATGGCGCTCTGTTCGCCGTCGGAGAAAGCGCCGCTCACAGAGCGCACGCGGTATCCGATGGCCGAGGCATCGACAGGCACATCAATATCAATTGCAACCATCGCCGAGGCACCCCTGGCGATGCTGTCGGTGCTGACAGCCGTGGCGGTGGTCCTGCCGGTAGCGATGTCGAAAAGCTCGACGGTCGTTGTCACGGCGGCGTCGGCGTCGCTGTTATTATAGACGGTTGCGAGCACGCGGGCCTTGTCGCCCTGGCGGAGGAAGCGCGGCAGATTGGGCTGCACCATCACCGGCTTGGTGCTCATGCACTCGGCGGCATAGGCGGCCGCCTTCAGTCCGGGAGTCCAAGCGAAAGCCTTTACCTGCCATGTGCCCACGGCATTGGGCATGGTGAATACGATGTCGATATTGCCGTCGGCATCGGCCACCAGTGCGGGCTGCCAGAAAATCTGCAACTGTTCCGCCACACGGTAGTCGAATTTCTCCGGCGCGTCCTCATCGGCTCCTGCACCGGCTTCGGTGATGTCGGGAACCTCTCCCAGTTCCTCGGCTTCTTCGGGCGCGGCGGCATCGAGCATCTCGTTTTTCATCATGGCACGGGCAGGAGCGGCAGCCGCGTAACTTCTCATGGTGGTACCTGTCATCAGACCAGGTACTACATTAAAGCCATACGGAGTGCACCAGCGGTACTGCGGCCATACGATCGTTACCGAATTGTCGGGAGAATCGACATTGCCTGAGAAATAACGGCTGTAGCGGTTGCTGCCAGGAGCTGTCACCTGCAGCCAGTAGGAGTCGCCGACTGTCATGAAGCCCGAGGGCCAGTTGCCGGTGTAGAGTTTGTCGAGCGCCTTGTTGTACATGGTGGCAACCATGGCGGCATCGAGTGCTTTTCCGTTGCCGTCGGTGAGGCGGAAGCGCCATGTTTCGCCTATGCCGGGTATGAGCTTATCGCGGAAGCTCTCGGCCACCACTTTGACCGGAGCCTCCTGCGGACGGCTTACGGTGATGTCTTCGGAGTATGTCTTGCCGTCGCGGACGGAGATAACGAGCACCTGGAGCTTGTCGGAGCTATAAGGCACATCGATATTTATGTGGCTGAAACCGGGCTTCAGCATTTCGCGGCGGAAAGAAATCAGATTACCCTCCGAGCGCACGGCCACGAAGGCGCACACCTTGTCGGAGCCTGCCACACCGGCAAGCACCTTAACCTTGCGGTCGGCGGATGCATAGAAATCCAGGGGCACAAATACGGGCGAGCCGGTCTGCGGCACACGATTTTTTGCCACATTGTAGAGCGTTACCGACGGCCCTGTGACCGGATCGGCAAGAGTGCTGTCGGCGGCAGCCACACGGAAGGTGTAGATGCCTGCGGGAACGGAAGCGAGATCGAGTTTCACCGGTTCGCCGGTGATACCGCTTCCGCTTGCCACGACACTCACGAGCGAATCGCCCTCGGCAACGCCCAGGCTCCAGTCGACCGATATCTTCACCGGCTTGTCGTCGGCATCGTAAGCCTCGAAGAGAGTTTCGAGAGGCTCCGACGTGTCGGCGCGGCCCGGCGTGCGCGACACCGCAAGGCCATAAGGCTTGCCGATAGTGAAATTGCGCGAGGTCTGCGCCGTTTCGGCAGCCGCCGAGGTGACATCGGCCCCGATTATGAAGTCGGTATATTTCGTGTCGGTCGATTTGAAGACCGAAGCGGGGAGCACTACCGAGAATGTGCCGTCGGCCGCGGTGACGGTATCGTAAACGGCGAGTTCTTCGGCCGGCGAGAACCAGCGCCAGCGTCGTGCGCCGGTAAGTGTGAGCTTCACTTTGGCACCGCTCACGGCCATGCCGGTGAATGTGCGGGCCGAGCCGGATACGCGGACGTCGCCTGCGGCAGGCACATCGCGCTCTATCCTGTCGATTTTGGCCTCGAAGACAGGAAGCTTGAAGTCGCTTACCATCACATGGCCGTAGAACTGGCGTATTTCCTTGATGCGGAATGTATATGAGCCGGTAAGAGCGCCCTCTTTGGTGGGGAACGAGCCGTATGCGCGGCCGAAACGGTCGGTAGTCACTTCAGCAGAACCCACCGGCTGGCCATTTGCATCCTTGAATTCCACCGTCAGCTTCATATCTGATGCAGCGACAGGAACGGCATTTTTATCGGTGCCAAGCCGTGATACTGCGAAAGCCCACCGCACAGTATCGCCGGGATGATAGAGCGCGCGGTCGGTCATAAGGTTGGCTTCGAGCCGCTCGGCCGACCGGCTGCCGTCGTAGAACACCGCCAGCCTCACATTGTCATCGAAATCATAGGTTCGCCCCTGGTAGGTGAACGAGCAATACCGGCTCTGAGTACCCATGGACAGAGCATCCGTTACGAGGAAGCCGTCGCCGCCTGTCTTTCCGATGAGGGTCGATGAATTAACGGCATTGCGGCGCGATGATACGGTATTCGATTTTACAGTAACGCCCGACAGCGGCATGCCTGTGGTATAATCCACGGCCACTACGGCACTCTCCTTGCAGCCATTGACGGCAAAGCCTATAAGGGGCGTAACCATGATCCGGGGCACACGCCATCCGCGATCGTCGGCAGGCTGTCCGTCGACAGTCACCAGAAGCACATAGCTGCCCGGGGCGGGAGCCTTGAGGGTGAGATCGGCATTGCCGTCGGTATCAGCCGGAGTAAACGATGCCGAGGCCGCCTTAGGCTGCTTTAACAGGCGCCCGGTATCGATATTGTCGTCATTGTCGGCAACAGCATACAGGGAAGCCTCTATTTTCTTTGCGAAGCTGTATTGGCAGCTCAGTTTTATATCGGCGCCGGGGCACACCATGCCCGGGTAGGTGTAGCTCACCACAGGGCGTGTGAGAGAGGCGAGAGCGTATTCGAGAGCGGCGTTGTTGTACCACGAGGGGAATTTTGCCAGCGATTCGCGCAGCATGGCGATCTTGCAGTCGCGCACAGCGAAACGGGCCGTTTCTTTATTGCCATTGGCCGACACCACTTCCTCGTATTCGGACGGCGCTCCGGTAACCATCCACTCCAGCACGAAGCGGGCGGCCTCGACGCCGGCATTGGCGTCGTATATTCCGGCCAGGACCTTGTAGTCGGTTCTGTTCTTCTGTACAGCCCAGAAAAACCAGGCCGGCGACTGGGGACGCGCAGCATCCATACATTTATTGGCAAGCACGGCAGCCTCGTCGCGGCAACCGATGTCGCCGAACGTGTCAAACGCACGGTAGCGCACGAAGTCTTTCACCGTCGGAATATACTCCAGAGCCCTTGGCGAATACTCCAGCGACGACTCGAACACCTCCAGCGGAGTCTCGGGCGCCATGTCCATGGCCTGGCCGAAGAGGGCCGCTATGCGGGTGCGGAACTGGAGACCGCTCCACTCCGACACATCGGCGGGATAAGGCTCGAGGGGAGCGTCGACACGGTCGTAGTTCCACCGGTTGTTATTGTAGATCTGCGCATATTTCGATGCCTCGAGCGCCAGCAGCATGGCGCGCCCGGCACCGCGGGCGGCTTCGGCCTGCCCGGCTATGAATGCGGGCTGCGCAAACGAAGCCGCGCGGTCGATCTGAGTCTGCGCGGCGCATATTTCGAGTACGGCGCGCAGGCGTGTCGCCGAGGCGGCATCGCCTTCGAGAGCCGAGGCTTTCTGCAGAAGAGCCCGCGCCTCGGATTCGACCGTTTTGGGATAGGCGAAGTCGGGTTCTTTGAATTCGGGTGTCTGTGCTGTCATTTGATGAGAGATAAACAATGCTGCAACGGCATTGAGAACGAGAAAGAGGATTCTGCGCATATTGTAGTATGATTAGCCTGTTGTCGGAATGCTGTATAATAAATAGACAAACGGCTTAAAAAATGGTTTAAACCCGCTCCGGTTTCCCCCAGTGTACAGGAAGGGCCGAAGCGGGCTTATGGATGAGGGGGTCTGATACTTATTCAACTTTCGCAAGCTCAAGTTGAAGTGAATAAAGTGAAAAGTGAAATTCAGGCTTCGCCTGAGTGAAGATAATACTTCCTTATAAATAACTATTATCTTCACCTTTCACCATCCACCCTTCACGTTGAGCAAGTTGAAAACTTGCGAAACTTTAGTTACTTATTCAGACCGCAGATTTTGCACTTTTCGAAAATCTGTGTGAAGAAGTCGTTGCCCTTGTCATCGACGAGGATGAATGCGGGGAAGTCTTCCACTTCGATTTTCCAGATAGCCTCCATGCCGAGTTCGGGGTACTCGAGAAGCTCGACGTTCTTGATGGAGTTCTGTGCCAGCACGGCGGCAGGACCGCCGATAGAGCCGAGATAGAAGCCGCCATGCTTGTGGCAGGCGTCGGTAACGGCCTGCGAGCGGTTGCCCTTGGCAATCATTATCATGGAGCCGCCGGCGCTCTGGAACTGGTCGACGTAGCTGTCCATGCGGCCTGCGGTGGTGGGGCCGAAAGAGCCCGAAGGCATGCCTGCGGGAGTCTTCGCAGGACCTGCATAATAGATGGGATGGTCCTTGAGGTACTGGGGCATGGGCTCGCCGCGGTCGAGACGCTCTTTGATCTTGGCGTGAGCGATGTCGCGGCCCACGATGATGGTGCCGTTGAGCGAAAGACGGGTCGATACGGGGTATTTGCTCAGTTCGGCGAGTACTTCGGGCATGGGGCGGTTGAGGTCGATCTTCACCACTTCGCCTTCGCCGGCCTTGCGGTATTCCTCGGGTATGAGTTCGCCGGGATTGGAGTCGAGTTTCTCGATCCACAGGCCCTCGCGGTTGATTTTGGCCTTTACGTTGCGGTCGGCCGAGCAGCTCACGCCCATGCCGATGGGGCACGAAGCGCCGTGACGAGGCAGACGGATCACGCGGATGTCGTGTGCGAAGTATTTGCCGCCGAACTGTGCGCCCAGGCCGAGTTCTTCGGCTGCTTTCTTGAGGGTGGCCTCGAGTTCGACATCGCGGAAGGCGTGGCCGTACTCATTGCCGTGTGTGGGCAGCGAGTCGAGGTATTTCACCGATGCCTTTTTCACTACCTCGAGGTTCTTCTCGGCCGATGTGCCGCCGATAACGAATGCGATATGGTAGGGAGGACATGCGGCGGTGCCGAGCGAGCGCATTTTCTCGATGAGGAAGGGCACCAGACGGTCGGGATTGATAGTGGCCTTGGTCTCCTGGTAGAGGTAAGTCTTGTTGGCCGAGCCGCCGCCCTTGGCCACGAAAAGAAAGTGATATTCGTCGCCTTCGGCAGCGTGGATATCGATCTGCGCGGGAAGATTGCAGCCGGTATTCACTTCCTCGTACATGGTGAGGGGTGCGTTCTGGCTGTAGCGGAGATTGTCGGTGGTATATGTGAGATATACACCGTGCGATATTTTTTCTTCGTCGTTGCAGCCGGTGAACACGAACTGGCCTTTGGAGGCGTGGCAGATGGCCGTACCTGTATCCTGGCAGAAGGGAAGCTGGCCCTTGGCGGCCACTTCGGCGTTGCGCAGCATGGTGAGGGCCACGAACTTGTCGTTCTGGCTGGCTTCGGGGTCGGAGAGTATCCTGGCCACCATCTCGTTGTGCTCGCGGCGGAGCATGAAGGCGTTGTCGTGTGTGGCCTGGCGTGCGAGCACGGTGAGGGCTTCGGGGTCTACGACCAGAAACTCGTGGCCGCCCCAGGTCTCGGTGTGTACGTAGTCGGATGTAAGATGATAATACTCAGTGGTATCAGGTCCCAGAGGGAACATCTCTTGGTAATGAAACGGTTTTGTTGCCATATCCTTATAAGGGTGTATATGTATCTTTGCCACAAAAATAACAATTTTCCACCGTTCTCCCAAATTAAAGTACCCGCTCACCATGTGATCTAAAAAAGTATCTTATCGTGTATTGCCGTTTCACAATATTTTCAGTAACTTTGGGCGTACACAATGAAATCTCTGTCCGTTTTCCCCATGAACAATCCGGGAATCGGGTATACTCTAAAAACCGACTATGGACCAGAATAAAGCAAAGACTCCGGGTGCCGTCAGCGACACCATAGAACTCTGCCTCGAAATAGCTTTTGAGGCTCACCGCGGCCAGCGCGATCTCGACGGAAATCCCGTTATTCTGCACCCGCTATCCGTGGGACTGGCCGGCACGACGCCCGACGAACAATGCGCCGGCTTCCTTCACGATGTGGTTGAAGATACCGACTATACTTTCGAGGATCTGCTCGGGCGCGGAGTACCCACGGCGGTTGTCGACGTCCTCAGGCTGCTGACCCACAAGAAAGGCACAGATTATATGGACTACGTGCGTGCCATAGCCCGCTCCGGAAACAAAACAGCCATAGCCGTAAAGACAAACGACCTGCACCATAACCTCGAGCGCGGACGGCGGGGAGGTTATACCCGTCTGGTCGAAAAGCACACGGCGGCGCTCGACGAATTATCGGCACTTACGTGAACAATATCGGCGGAACCCTTGTTAAGTTCTTGCGGCAGCATGGAGCCACAATCCCGCAATAAAGCCTTCGTGAGGCCAAAAAGGTCCAGAATCCCTATATATTTGGATATATGGCATATTTTCCATACCTTTGCGCCGCTATAATCATCACAAGCGAAAACACCGATTACATATCTGCTGGTCCATACAATTAACTATGTTTACATTCAGAACCAAAATAGCTACCGGCATCGTTGTCCTCCTGCTTACGGCCTCATGTTCGGCGCCTAAAAAAGTTCCTTATTTCGTAGATGCCGAAACTATAGGCACCGAAACTCTCTCGCAGCTTCCGGTCAACGCCGATCCGGTGATAAATATCGGCGACCTTCTGAACATCGAAGTAACAGGATCCAATGTCAACGCCCTCGCACCCTTCAACCGCGGACGCTACATCGACAACGACGGTAAAATAGGTACTTACAGCCGGCAACTCAACAACTATACCACTACCGGTCTGGAAGTGTCGACCGAATACTATCTGGTCAACGCCGACGGCTGCATCGACTTCCCCATCATAGGCAGCATCCATGTAGCCGGTCTGTCGAAGAAAGACGTGGCCGAGAAGATAGCCGACGAGATATATCCCAAATACGTCACCGAGCGGCCTATCGTGGACATCCGGCTGATGAACTTCCGCGTCACCGTAGCCGGCGCAGTCAAGAATCCCGGAGTATACCAGAGCAAGAATGAACGCATGACGTTCCTCGAAGCCATCTCCATGGCCGGCGACCTCGACATCAAGGGCGACCGCGAAAACATACTCCTGTACCGCACCAATGCCGACGGCACCCGCGAGGTGGTGAAACTCGACATCCACGACAAAGACTTCCTGCTTTCGCCCTACTTCACCCTGCAGCAGAACGATTATATCTACGTGCAGCCCAACTCGTCGATGAGAGCCTCGGCATGGCAGATGAACCCCGCAGTATCGGCCACTATCACTGTCGTAGGCGGCATGTCGTCGCTGGCATCGCTGGTAGTCGGTATTATTAACCTGAGCAAAGACTGATATGAGCAACGAGAATCCCCTTGACCAACAGAACATCGCCGACTCCGAGTTCGATACCAAAGGTCTCTTACTCGACTTCCTGTCTCACTGGAAATGGTTTGCCATCAGTGTAGCGGCATGCCTTGTGCTGGCTTTCATCTATATAAAATCGGTTATCCCCACATATCAGGTCGAGGCATCGATCTATCTCAACGACGCGGCCCAGGCCAACGGCAACGCTTTCAGCATGACGGCCGCCGACCCGATGCTCGCTTTCAAGGATTATATCGACGAAACGGAACTTGAGGTGATGAAAAGCCGCAACAACCTTGTGAAAATCGTCGACTCCCTCGGGCTGTCGTACACATATTACTACAAAGGCTCCCTGCGCGACACCCCGCTCTACGGCAACAATCCCATAGCGGCCACACTCGACACCCTGTCGCTCTACAACCTCAAATCTCCTATCTTCGTAGAGGTAAGCCCCAAAGACGGCGACAAGTACGACATCAAGGTATCTACCGAATTCAAGGAAATCAAAGAGAAAAAAGAGGTCAAGGAGACCACGCTCCCCTGCGAGATACAGCTGTCGCACGGCACTCTCACCCTCACCCGCTCCTCGCTCATACCCGAGGTAGAGCATTCCGAGAAAATCGTCATAACCAGCCCCCGCGCCACAGCCACGGCGCTTTCCAAGAGGCTGAACATAGAGTTTGCGAAAAATTCGGAAAAAATAATCCGTCTGTCGCTGCTCGACGAGGTGCCCCAGCGCGGATTCGACATCATCGAGGCGCTTCTGGCATTCTATAACCAGGACATTATCGAAGACAAGAACCGGTCCGCTCTCCAGACCGAGGCATTCATCCTCGAACGTCTGGTGATGATAAACGACGAGCTCAAGAACGTCGAGAACCGTCTGCAGACCTACCGTCAGCAGCACAATATCTCCGACCTCCAGGCCCAGTCGCATCTCAACCTCTCGCAGCAAAGCAACTACAACGCCCAGTTGGCCGAGGTCGAGGCCGAGCTCATACTCTTCGACGACATCGAAAAGATGATACAGAGCTCCGAGAGCCACCAGACACTGCCTACACTGGTCAACGAGCCGGGCCTCACCACTATCATCGAGACATACAACCGCAAGGTCAACCAGTTCAACCGAACCATCGAGGGCAGTACCCCCGACAATCCTCTGGTGGTATCGATGATCGGCGAACTCAACACCGACCGCGCACGCATCATGCAGTCGATACAGGCCGCCCGCCGCAATCTGCTGGCCATGCGCTCCAACATCGAGAAACTCGACCGCGCCGCAGGCGCCGAGCTTGCCTCGCAGCCGTCGGTCGACAAGGGTCTACAGGAAATACTACGCGACCAGCAGGTGAAGGTGAACATCTACACCTTCCTTCTGCAGCGCCGCGAGGACATCGCCCTGCAGAAGACTATAGCCACAAGCACCGCACGACTCATCGATGACCCCATAGCCGATGCTCCGGTGGCTCCGCGCAAGATGCTGATAATGGCGGCCGCCTTCCTTATCGGGCTGCTTATCCCAGGCGCCTTCATATTCCTGCGCCGCAGTCTCTTCCCCACATTCGGAAATCAGGAGGAACTCAAGCGCCTCACCAATGTGCCGGTAATAGGCGAACTCTGCCGGGCCTCCAAAGGCAGCGAATCGACCATTGTGGTGGCAGAGAACGTGGCCACACCGGTTGCCGAACTCTTCCGCCTGTTGCGCAACAACATATCGTTCACCCGCAAGGGTGCCGAAAGCCGCGTCATACTCGTCACGTCGGCGGTATCGGGCGAAGGCAAGACCTTCGTGGCATCCAACCTTGCCATGACATACGCACTTATGAAGAAGAAAGTGCTCGTTATCGGCATGGACCTGCGACGTCCGGTGCTTCCCACCGTTTTCGGCATAAAGGACAATATGGGCGTAAGCACATATCTCGCCGGCAAAGAAACCGACCTCGCCAAACTCGTCGTGCAGTCGCATCAGGATCCTAACCTCTACGTGCTTCCAGCCGGTCCTGTACCACCCAACCCCAACGAACTCCTTATGGGCGAACGCATGAAAGAACTCATAGCCAAAGCCCGCATCGAATTCGACTACGTGATAATCGATTCGGCTCCGGTCGGTCTGGTGTCCGACTCCTTCCTCATCAGCCGTCTCACCGACCTGCAGATCTTCGTGGTCCGTGCCGGAAAATCGACCAGAAATGCCCTGCAGCTGCTTCACGAGGCTGTGGCTGCCAATAAATTCTCGGCCGCATATCTGGTTATCAACGATGTCGACATGGCATCGGGCGTATACTCATATCAGCGCTACGGATACTACTCGTCAAGTAAGAAGACCTACGGTTACGGCTATGGCTACGGCCAACACGATCGCAAATAATCCGTCTACCCCCGAACATATCACGGCTCCGCGCTACAATCGTTGCGCGGGGCCGTTTTTTACACCGTCATAAACTTTTTTATAGTTATCAATGTTGAAATCTTATATTTAAATTGATAACTATGAAAAAGTTAATTCTTGCAGCTATAGCCGCAACCTTTTCTGTCTCTCTGTTCGCCCAGGAAGTGGATGCCGACTCCATTCCCTCCCGGGCGATAATCGTATCGGGCGACAAGACACATCCCGACCACATAGGCAACATCGCCATGATGTATTCGCGCGAAAATCTGGCATTCGAGGATCCCGCAGCCCCGCGCTTCCTGTTCCTCGACAAGAAAGGCGAAGTGGCCCTCGGTATAGGCGGCTACCTCAAGGCAGTGGGCGAATACGACTTCAACGGCGCAGTAGACAACAACGATTTCTACACCGACATGATACCCGTTCCACTCAATCCGGCCCAGCGTCAGCGTTTCGGAGCCACGGCGGCCCATTCCACCATCTTCCTCAAGATGGTCACACGTCCCACCAGAGTAGGCAGGGTGATAGTGTATATCCAGACCAATTTCACCGGTCCGTCCTACGGTCTTGAGCTGAAGCAGGCTTATGTCACCGTAGGCCATGTGACTCTCGGTAAAGCCAGAAGCACCTTCGCCGACGGCCCGGCCATGGCACCTACAATCGATGATCAGGGTCCTTCGGGACAGGTATCGTCCAAGAACATGATGGTGCAGTATATATCACCGTCGTGGAAGGGTTTCTCTTTCGCGGCCTCCACCGAAGTCCCCGACGCCACCTATACCCCCGGAAACCGTGCCGAAGCCATATCGCAGCGATTCCCCGACATACCGGCCTACGTGCAGTACTCATGGGACAAAGGCAGCTCGCACATACGTCTGTCGGGCATACTGCGTGAGCTCAGCTACCGCAACCTCGAGACATCCGCCAACCACTTCGCCACCGGTTATGGCGTACAGCTCAGCACAATAGCCGCCATCACACCCGATTTCAATTTCTTCGGCCATTACACCTACGGCAAAGGCATCGGCTCGTATATCAACGACCTCGCCGATCTCGGCTACGACCTTATACCCGACGGCAACGGCGGCAAGCTCAAGGCCCCCGGTATGGCAGGATGGACCGCCGGCGTGCAGTACAATTTCACGCCCAAACTGTTCGCTACCGCGAGCTACAGCCGGGCTCAGCTCTACGACACCGCAGGCATGAGCACCGACACCTACCGCTACGCACAGTATATCGTAGCCAACGTTTTCTATAATCTTTGGGGCGACCTCCGCATCGGCGCAGAGTATATCCACGGCACACGCAAGGATATATCGGGCCTCTCGGGCAAAGCCAACCGTGTCGAGGCGATGCTGCAATACTCTTTTTAGAGAGAGTTTGAAATTGACTTATGTTAAAACAGGCCGGAAAGACCTCTAAAGATTTCATAAAGTAAATTCTAACACTCTCTTAACACTCATTGTACAACCAGACCGCCATACGTTGCGTTTACTCACCGAAAACAGGAGACTTTTATGGTTGAATGTTATATATACTCTCCCCGAGCGCCCCGACCCGACCAAAGGCCGGGACGCTTTTTTTAGGAAGCTAAGAGATGAGGAAGCTAAGAAGATAGGAGATGAGGAGGTTAGGAAATTAGGAGATTAGGAAGTTAGGAGAGGGGGGGCGGTGCGAAAGGCCTCGAAGAGGCCGCTCCCGTGTACAGCCCCGGGCGCGGAAGTTGGGTGGGCAATGAGATAGGCCTCGAAGAGGCCGCTTCTGTGTACAGCCCCGGGCGTTCGCGCCCGGGGTTTCGTTGTGTGGAGGCGGCGCGCCTCGTAGAGGCGCTGCTGTGTACCGCGAAAATGCACGGTAGCACCTCTTCGAGGCGCGATTCGGGCCTTGGCTTTCCACCCCATGCGCGAGCGCATGGGGCTGTGTACGGGGGCGGCCTCTTCGAGGCCTTTTCGCGGCAGAAAGGCACGATGCAGATTGGGCTTGGAAAAGGTCTTGTGTCTCAAATCGACCACGGAGTGGTCAGAGATGTTAGGCCCGGGTTAAGGGTCGCCGAACGGCGCCTGCAACCCGGGTTCTTTGTGCAATTTCCCTCCAAGAACCGACTCTGTAGGAGTCGTACAAAACCAGCGGGAGAGGTGCGACTCCGATGGAGTCGTAATTGTGTGGGAGACATATGGCAAACCCGGGTTGCGGGCGCCATTCGGCGACCCTTAACCCGGGCCTAACATCTTGCACCACTCCGTGGTGTTCTTTTGGTCCATTCGGTATTCCCTGTCGCCAAGAGCACTCCGTGGTGCTCTTCCCGTCTGTCTGCTATTCCCTGTTGCCGAGAGCACTCTGTGGCTAACTTCTTGCACCACTTTGGGGTGCGTTTCAGAGACATTCACTATTTTATGCCCGCGATGGCGCTGCGTGGCTAACTTTTGTGCGTTTTTTGATGAAAAATTTTGCAACTAAAGAAATAGTTATTACATTTGCGGCGTAAACTATTTTCTTAGTTTTTATGAAGAACGACAAGCCACAGAAACTCACCGAGAAGGAAGCAGAAGTGATGTATCAGCTTTGGAAAAAAGGCCCGCAGACCATCCGCGAGCTATTGGTCACCTATCCCGACCCCAAACCGCACTTCAACACCGTGTCGACAATAGTTCGCATACTCGTCGACAAAGGCTTCGTTGCACACATTGGCGAACGCAACAATGCCTATACCTACGGAGCCATCGTGGACAGCGACGCTTTCGTGGGCCGCTCGCTGGCCCAGCTTGTGAAAAACTATTTCAACAACAGCTACCGTTCTGTGGTATCGGCCTTGGTCGAAGACGAAAAGATATCGGTCGACGAACTTCGCGAAATCATCGACATGGTCGAACAGAACAATAAAAAATAACCATGGGCGCTCTCCTTGCATATACGGTATACACCGGCATTTTCCTGCTTGCGGGCTATCTGCTCTACAAGCTTGCCATGGCGGGCGAAAAACAGGTGTCGCTCAACCGCGTAGTGCTTCTGGGCATATACGTTATTGCTTTCGCCGCATGGCCGCTGAGCCGCCTCCACCGGCCCGGGAGCGATGGCACGGCCGCCGGGGCGATAGATTTCGGCCTCCTGCCCGTCGGAGTAGCCGGCGACACTGCCGCACAGCCGCTCTGGCCCCTGGTACTCATCGGCCTGTATGCGGCCGGAGTCGCCGTCGCAGCCGCCCTGACCATAGCTACAGGCGTACGCCTTGTCAGGCTTGTGCGGTCGGGAGAACGGCACGAGCGCGACGGCTACACGCTCGTACTGCTGCCCGAAGGCAAGGTGGCCCCGTTCAGCTGGGGGCGCTACGTGGTCATGAGCGCCGACGACTACGAAGCGGCCGGCGATACCGTCACTGCCCACGAACTGGCACACATACACCACCGCCACTGCCTCGACCTGCTGCTGGCACAGGCTGTGTGCATAGTGCTGTGGTACAATCCCGCCGCATGGCTCATGCGCGAGGAACTGAAGACCGTGCACGAATATCAGGCCGACGATACCGTGCTCGCCTCGGGTATCGATCCGCGCACATATCAGATGCTATTAATAAAAAAGGCTGTGGGCACTCGTTTCCAGTCGCTTGCCAACAGCCTCAATCACAGTAAACTTAAAAAACGTATTACGATGATGTACAAAGAAAAGAACAGCGGACTTCGCCGCCTCCGCGGCTTCGTCCTGGCACTGGCTCCAGTGGCAGCCATTGCAGTGGTCAACATTCCGGCAGTAGCAGGATGCCTCGAGGGCATGCGGGCGGCCTCATTCGAAAGCGCCGACGAACCGGTGAGGGTCGTATCGGCTACAACCGTGCGCAAAGATACGCAAAAATCCGGAGAATCCGCAAGTCAGGCCATGCTCGACAAGAAAGCCGAGTTTCCCGGCGGCGAAGGCGAGATGATGAAATTCCTCGCCCGCAACATCCGATACCCCGAGATTGCCGTGAAGGCCGACCACCAGGGCCGCACGGTGGTGGAATTCACCATTCAACCCGACGGCTCCGTCACCAATCTCGAAGTCGTGCGCAGCTCCTATCCCGAACTCGATGCCGAGGCTGTGCGTGTAATCTCCTCCATGCCCAAGTGGACTCCCGGCGAAGTCGGCGGCAAAGCCGTGGCCTCGGCCTACACCGTACCGGTGACATTCAAACTTCCCGACAATGACAAAGCCGCGGCCAACAAGCCTGCCAACCAATTCGACGAAATCGTAGTGGTGGGCTACGGCCGAAACGCCGACAACTCGAAGACCGTTACCATACGGAACTCCGACCTCAAAGGCCCCAATGCCCCTGTAGTTACGGTCGACGGCAAGAAAACAACCGATATCGACAATATCGACCCTGAGACCATCGAATCGATAACCGTATACAAAGAAAAGCCCGAATACCCCAACGGCTACATCGAAATCAAACTCAAACATTAGTCACCGCATTAATGACCGAATTTAGAGGTTGAAAATAAAGTATGTGTGTAAAATGCGGCAAGCCTCTATATTATCTGTCAACGGCGAATGCCGTTGACAGATAGAATCTCAGCTCCTTGCTGACTCTCAAATTTCCGTCTGAAACCAAGAAAAATTTAACCATATATTAATCATGAGCTCAGCTTCACCCATACGTATAATAAGGTATGTTGCATTTATTGCCGTCCTAATATTTTCGTGTCTGTTACCATGTGAGCTTTGGGCTCAACGAAAAGACACCGATGCTAAAATATCTCCCTTCAATTTTAAGAGGGCAGCAAAAGGTGAAAGGGTAAAGGTGAGACTGTCTAACAAGTTTGGGCAGTCTCTTTTTATAGTTTAAACAGGCTAAAAA
>URMS01000004.1 GCA_900548975.1 uncultured Porphyromonadaceae bacterium | reverse complement strand
TCCATCTCTGACTTTTTGGCCTGTGAATTCACATATGTTATTAAACAACCTCTAAGATGATAAAAAAGGCAGCCGTTTTCTGCGGTTGCCTTTTTTGCTGTAGTAATGATGTGAGATTATTCGTAGGGCGGGGCCTCGTAGTAGGGGATATCGACGAGGCGGATGTTGAAGCGCAGGTTGGAGTAGGGCGGGATGGTGCCTAAATCCTGTACTCCGTATGCCACACCGTAGGGAAGCACGACTTCGGCTGTATCGCCGCACCGCATGTCGCACAGTGCCATGGCCCAACCCTGCACTGTGTTGTTGAGCTGTGTGCGGAAGACACCCGGGGCAGGGGTTGTGCTTCTTGTGCTTGAATCGACGGGCGTGCCGTCGTAGAGATGGAGCTCGTAGCGGGTGTCGATGGTGCTGGTGTACAGCGGGCTGAGGTTGCCCTCGGTCTCTGCGCGATCGTTGAAGTAGTGGATGAGCACAGATGCTCCCGGGTTCCAGTCGGGTGTTATTACCTGGAAGTAGGGCGTGCCGTCGGGGTTTGTGCGCAGACGCTGCTCCGCGAGCCACTCGGCGTTGGCTTCGCGCCAGTCGGAGTATTCTTCCCATGTGGTCTTGACATCGTCGTCGCACGAAACGGCAGCGATGGCAAGGAGCGCTAAGGGTATGAGTGACAGTTTTTTCATAATCAGAAAGATACTGTGGGCGCTTTAGCCGCTTCGGCATCGGCCTGGAACTGAGGTTTGGCCTTGAAGCCGAAGATCGAGGCCCATATATTGGCGGGGAAGCGCTTTACGGCCACGTTGTAGGTACGCACGGCATCGGTGTAGCGGCCACGCTCGGTGGCAATGCGGTTTTCGGTGCCTTCGAGCTGTGTCTGCAGGTTGATGAACTGAGTGTCGGCCTTGAGGTCGGGATAGGCCTCGCGCACGGCGTTGACATAGATGCTCAGCGCTTTGTTGAGGGCATCCTGGGTCTGCTGGTTGCGGGCGAAAGCCTGTTCGTCGGTCGGGTTGGCCTCGGGTTCGGCCGCTTCGGCATTGGTCATTGCCTCGGTCAGTCCGGCACGGGCGCGGGTCACGTTCTCGAAGGTCTCGCTTTCGTGCTTGGCATAGCCCTTGACGGTATTCACGAGATTGGGGATAAGGTCGAGACGGCGCTGATACTGCACCTGGACCTGAGCCCAACGCTGTTCGACATCCTGATCGAGGGTCATCATAGAGTTGTATGTCGACTTTCCGGAGAAGAAGGCGATGAGTACCAGTACAACTATGATGCCGATTATTATATACGATTTTTTCATAATGTAAGGGGAGATTAAAGAACTCTCGGAGAGTTATTTGAGTTTACGCAACAGCGAAGCGAGGCTTACGCGGTCGTGGATGAGCTTGTGGAGGTCGTCGACCGACACGCGGGTCTGCTCCATGGAGTCGCGTTCGCGCAGGGTAACGGTATTGTCCTCGAGGGTCTGATGGTCGACGGTGATGCAGAACGGAGTTCCGATGGCGTCCTGACGGCGGTAGCGCTTGCCGATGGCGTCTTTTTCCTCATAGTGTGTGGCGAAGTCGAACTTGAGGTCGTCGACAATGGCGCGGGCCTTTTCGGGAAGTCCGTCTTTGCGCACAAGGGGAAGAACGGCGCATTTCACCGGAGCGAGGGCTGCGGGGAGGTGGAGCACCGTACGGGTGTCGCCGCCGGGGAGCTGTTCTTCCTCATAGCTGGAGCAGAGCACGCTCAGGAACATGCGGTCCACACCGATGGATGTCTCGATAACATAGGGGGTGTAGTGCTCGTTGAGTTCGGGATCGAAGTATTCGATTTTCTTGCCGGAGAATTTCTGGTGCTGCGACAGGTCGAAGTTGGTGCGGCTGTGGATGCCTTCCACTTCCTTGAAGCCGAAGGGCATGAGGAATTCGATGTCGGTGGCGGCGTTGGCGTAGTGGGCGAGCTTGTCGTGGTCGTGGTAGCGGTACTTGTCATCGCCGAGGCCGAGGGCCTTGTGCCATTTCAGACGCCATTCCTTCCACTGTGCGAACCACTTGAGTTCGTCGCCGGGACGTACGAAGAACTGCATTTCCATCTGCTCGAACTCGCGCATGCGGAATATGAACTGACGGGCCACGATCTCGTTACGGAAGGCCTTGCCGATCTGGGCGATACCGAAAGGTATGCGCATGCGGCCGGTTTTCTGCACGTTGAGATAGTTCACGAATATACCCTGGGCGGTTTCGGGACGCAGGTATACGGTCATGGAGCCGTCGGCGGTAGAACCCATCTCGGTCTTGAACATGAGGTTGAACTGACGCACCTCTGTCCAGTTCTTGGTGCCGGATATGGGGCATACGATGCCTTCGTCGAGAATGATCTGACGCAGGCCTTCGAGGTCGTTGGCGTTCATGGCGGTAGCGAAGCGCTCGTGAACTTCGTCGCGGTGTGCCTGGTGCTCGAGCACGCGGGCATTGGTGGCGCGGAACTGAGCCTCGTCGAATGCGTCGCCGAAGCGCTTGGCGGCTTTGGCTACTTCTTTGGCGATTTTATCGTCGATTTTGGCCAAATGGTCCTCGATGAGCACATCGGCGCGGTAGCGTTTTTTCGAGTCGCGGTTGTCGATGAGGGGATCGTTGAAAGCGTCGACATGGCCCGAAGCCTTCCAGATGGTGGGGTGCATGAAGATCGCGGAGTCGATGCCCACGATATTGTCGTGGAGCAGGGTCATGGCATCCCACCAGTAGCGTTTGATGTTGTTTTTGAGTTCTACGCCATTCTGGCCGTAGTCGTAGACGGCCGACAGGCCGTCGTATATTTCACTTGAAGGAAAGACGAAACCGTACTCTTTAGCGTGCGATACGATTTTTTTGAAGACATCGTCTTGCTGTGCCATATCGATATTATTCTTTGATTAGTCTGTTATTTGAATTGCAAAAGTAGTGAAAAAACGCCAATACCACACTTAAAAAACACTAAATAACTCATATTGCAGAATCTGTGAGGGATTATTTGACTTCAATCGGCGACCTGAAATTGGAAATTAGGAAATAAAACGCTATTTTTGCAATCAGTAATGCAAAAATACGACTGAAAATAATGATTCAGATATTTAAGGTTAGAAATTGCCTTTCGATACGCGACGAACAGACGCTGAATTTTGTTGCTACCGGCGATGATACCTGCGAAGATTTCGCTGTTGTCAAAAAGAACAATGTGCGGCTTCTCAAATTAGGTCTAATTTATGGCGCGAACGCATCCGGTAAGAGCAATCTCATTTTTGCATTGGGGTGGCTGATACGTTTTATGGGAGGTATCTATAAGGAACCTCAGGCTATGCATGCACCTTTTCTTCTGGATGAGGACAGCCGTAATCGACCGACGGCCATGGAATTGGTGTTTTACATTGGCGACATCCGCTATGAATATGCACTGGAAATGGCTGATAATATAGTACTTTCAGAGAAGCTTACCCGCTATCCTCTGGGGCGCCCGGCGGTGATATTCCAGCGTTCGTGGAATGATGATACCCGCTCTTCGGAAATTACATTCGGTTCTACCCTTAAGCTCACGGCCAAACAGAAATATACACTGACCGGTATTACTAAGCCAAATGCTTCGGTGATAGCCACATATATACTTAATAATGTGGACCGGAACGAGGTCTTTGATGAAGTCAAAATATATCTTCGCCGTCAGATTCTGCCGATGTTTGCAAGGTCTTCGGAGTTAGAGTTGTTTGCCAATAAACTTATAAAAGGTATACCTCAGGTAAAGGATTTTATTATCAAAATACTTTCTCAAGCCGATTTTAACATCTCGGATGTGCTTATCGAAGAGGAAAAAACGGAAATACCCGAAGAAGTCTGGAAAGAACTTCAGCATTTATCGGATTACCTCGAGGATACACCTCAACGGATATATACGGAAGACCGTCTGTTTTTTGAGCATACCGCTCTTAAGCATAGCGAGCGTCTGCCTTTTGGAGTGGAATCTACCGGCACCGGTCGGATGTATGGGCTGGCAGCTTATCTTTTCCTGTTGTTGAAGTCTCATTCGGTCATGCTTTCGGATGAAATCGAGTCATCGCTCCATTTCGATCTGTTGCGGTATTTTGTCGCTCTGTTCCTGATGAATTCGGATGAAAGTCAGATGATTTGTTCAACGCATAGTCTTCTCCTGCTCGATGAATCGTTCGTACGGCGCGATAATATACACATATGCCGGAAAGACAGTATGGGTGCTACGGAAGTTGTACGCGCTTCGGAATTCGGGCTTCGTAAAAATACCTCTATTCTCAACGCCTATCGCGAAGGGAAATTTGGTGGAATCCCTCGCGTAGGCGGCCTGATGCTATAGAGAGTGACGCGATGAAGAATAAACCGACATTATTCACCATTAAGATATATGGTGAAGGCCTGACAGAATGGTTTTATTTCGATAAACTCCGTTCCCTTGAGAGATTCTCGTTTACTCTTGAACCGGATCTTCCTGCAAAAAGCCGTAGCTCATATAAGAAACGTCTTCGGCTTATAGATAAGGAACTGCGGAAATCGGCTGATGAAAGAGCCGATCTCATAATTCTTATTACCGACCTTGACAATATTGTCGCTGATGAATCGGAACTGAGAGCATATAAGGAGGCTAAATCGAAATATGAGGAAAAGGGTGTTGTGTTTATAGAGAGTCTGCCTTGTATTGAACTTTGGTTTCTCTATCATTTCAAGACGCGCTTCGACAAGAGCTGCTATGCGACTTACGATGAGATAAAGCAGCCTTTGAAACAGCATCTTCCCGATTACGATAAATCCAGATCATATTATACCGGCAATAAATTATTCAATGGAACTATCATGTCGTCGTACCCGCGCAGAATTTCGGCGACCCGATGTGCGCATCACTCATGCCGCTATCCGGCGATAGATGGTGAACTGGCAAACTTCACCAATATCCATCAACTGATTATGTTCCTGCACATGCTTCAGTTCTTCTATATTCTTTCGGATATACTTCATTCGAAAGTGCATGCATCATTTGATCTCATACCGGAAGTCGAAGGCCTTGCTAAGATCAATGCCTGTATGGGCGACAGCGTAATTTATACGATGAAAGTCGAGTGCGACAAAATAATATGTTATTTGGGTGGTCCGGGAGTGGAAATACCCCTCGATTTTGATTATAAGGAAGCGAGCGAGGATATACAGCTTTTTCTGACGCAGGCTCAGGAAGCACTGATCAGTAATTTACACATATGAAAAAAGAGGCCTTCGGGCCTCTTTTTTTATGACTGTTAAAGTGGTGATTAGAAGTTGGCGGGGGAGTCGGTGGAGGCGGGGTCGTAGATGGCGTTGAGGATGCGGGCCAGGCGGAGGCCTCCGCGGAGTACCTGCTGCTCGATTAAGGGCGTCCAGTCGGCAACCTGGTTATACGATATTTTTGTTCCGGCGGGGAAATAGTCGTAGACCCGTTTTGCGATTTCGTAGGTCTGGCGTGCCCAGTCGTCGACATTTCCGGCAGTCTCGGCTACTTCCTGCTCGGGGGTGAGGCGGTCGAGCTGATTCTGCCATTCGGTGTATGTCCAGGCATGTCCGCTGTTGAGTATCGAGCCGTCCCACACGGAGTGCAGATTGGCGTCGCGTCCGAAGAAGTGTACCTTTATGTCGTTGGCGCCGCGGTCGGTCTCATGGCCGAGGTGCATCGGCTGGTGAAGGTCGCCTACCACATGCACCAGTATCTTCATGGCGAGCTGTTTTTGCGAGGGGGTGGACACGCTGTCGGCCAGAATCGATATCTGTTCGCGTATGGCTGTCACGGCGTCGCCATCGGGGTTGACGGGTGCATCCTCATATTTTACGCCGTCGTTAATATTCTTGTAGTGCCAGGTTTTGGTGTAGGCGTAGTCGGGGGTATGGCTGGCGTTGTCGAGCCAGTTGGCCCAGTACACGGGCGATTTGCCTTCGAGGATTGCGGCCACAGAGTCGGCCGCGGCCTGAGTGAGATGGCACTCGGCTATGTACGCGACGGTGTCGTGGCCCTTCTGGCTCCATGCAAAAGAGGTGAGCGCGCACATGGATGAGGCCGCTATGATAATGATCTTTTTCATTATGGTATATGGATAAAACGACAGCGAACTGCCGTGCGGCCTCTTGCAGGACGCTGTGCAGTTCGCTGTGTGTTGGATTTTCGGATGCCTGACGGCGGGAAGCGGTTTATGCTTCGCCTACGGGCTGTACGTTGATGAACTTACGACCGTTGCGGCCTTCGGTGAACTGCACCGTGCCGTTAACGAGGGCATAAAGAGTGTGGTCTTTGCCCATGCCTACGTTCAGACCGGGATGATGTACAGTGCCACGCTGGCGTTTGATGATGTTGCCGGCCTTGGCATACTGGCCACCGAAGATTTTCACGCCCAGACGTTTGCTTTCAGATTCGCGGCCGTTCTTAGAACTACCGACGCCTTTTTTATGTGCCATAGTGGTTTATTGGTTTTAAGCTGGGGTTAGGCAATGATGTCTTTGATCACGATTTTGGTAAAATACTGGCGGTGGCCGTTTTTACGACGATAGCCTTTGCGACGTTTCTTCTTGAAAACGATTACTTTGTCGCCTTTTACCAGAGAGGTAGCAACTTCGCATACCACCTTTGCGCCTTCTACTGTGGGGGCACCTACTTTTACGGCACCGTCTACATCGGCAAGAAGAACGCGGTCGAATTCGACGCTGTCGCCTTCTTTTACATTTTCACCAAGGTAGTGAACATACAGGAACCGATCTTTTTCGGCCTTGAACTGCTGACCCTGGATTTCTACGATTACGTACATTTTGTTGTATTGTAATTAAGTTAACCCGCTGAGGCGGAGTTGGCTACACGCAGCGCATCCTCTCTTTGCATGCCTATTGCGGAAATTCAGCCCACAAAATTACAAAATTTATTTCTACCGGCAAATTTTTTTCATCTTATTTTTCATTGTCAATTTTTTAATTGTTTTGCAATTAGAAGAATCTTATCTTTGTACTCTATTATGCTTGTTATGGAGACAAGGGAAAAAGAAATATATAAAGTAACGCTGATCGGATCTGCAGTCAATGCCGTGCTTATTGTGCTGAAATTTATTGCAGGTGTTGTGGGGCACAGTTCGGCTTTGGTAGCTGATGCGGTGCACTCACTGTCTGATTTTGTTACCGACGTAATAGTCCTTGTGTTTGTCCGGCTTTCGGGCAAACCGTTTGACCGCGGCCATGGTTACGGGCACGGCAAGTTCGAGACTATGGCAACAATGGTAATAGGTCTTATTCTCGCTCTGGCAGGTATAGCTCTGTTTATAAACGGGGCCCGTCTGTGTATAGACTGTATATCGGGCCGTATCCTTCCGCAGCCGACTGTTCTGGCGCTTGTGATAGCTATTGTGTCTATATTTTCGAAAGAGTGGCTCTACCGCTATACGGTGGCATGTGGCCGACGTCTGCAATCGCAGGCGGTGATGGCTAATGCCTGGCACCATCGGAGCGATGCCCTCTCATCGCTGGGTACGCTTGTTGGTGTTGGCGGTGCAATGTTTTTAGGTGCGAGATGGCGCATACTCGATCCTCTTGCGGCAGTCGCAGTGAGTGTATTTATTGTGAAATCGGGATACGAGGTTATGAAACCCAGTATTGCCGAACTGCTTGAAGCTTCGTTGTCGGAAGATGATGAAAAAGAAATATGCGACATAGTGCTGGGTGTGCATGGCATCGGGGCCATGCACCGTTTGCGCACCCGCAGGATAGGTAATGTAGTGGCTGTAGATTTCCATGCCAAGATGGATGGCGGTATGAGTCTGCGCCAGGCTCATAGTCTGGTGTCAGAGGCTGAAAGAAGGCTTAAGAAGCGTTTCGGACAGTCGGCAATCATTACCATACACATGGAGCCGATTAATGATGTTTGAAAGGATTGCGTACAAATAATATGAAATAAACCAATATAATGAATTATCGCTCAATTATCCCCTCGTTTCTATGTATAGCGCTTTCGTCATGCGGTAGTGCGGTCTCGATTCCGTCGGAAGACGATATGTCGGCTTATCTCATGGTTTACCATAGCGACGATACCCATAGTCTGCATATGGCATTGAGCCGCGACGGCTACACATTTACCGCTCTGAACGAAGGCGACCCAGTCGTCGCCGGCGATACCATAGCCTTGCAGCATGGCATCCGCGATCCGCATATCTATCGCGGACCCGACGGCGCTTTCTACCTCGCCATGACCGATCTGCATATCTATGCTCAGCGCGAGGGATATCGCGACACCGAATGGGAGCGGCCCTACGAGGAATACGCCTGGGGTAACAACCGCGGTCTGGTGCTGATGAAATCGAACGATCTTATCAACTGGAAGCGCTCGGTGGTGAATTTCGACACCGTGCCGGGTTGGGAAGACATAGGATGCGCCTGGGCGCCGGAGACAGTGTATGACCGTGACAAGGACAAGCTGATGGTATATCTTACCATGCGTCACGGCCGACAGCCGAACAAGCTGTACTATACATATGTGAACGACGATTTCGACCGTATCGAGACCGAGCCGCGGCTGCTCTATGTGTATCCCGACAGTGCCTGCTCGGCAATCGACGGCGACATAAGCTATCACGACGGGAAATACTACCTCCACTATGTGGCCCACGACGGCACGCCGGGCATCAAACAGGGCGTGTCCGACCGTCCCGACGGGGGCTGGGAGTACCGTGCCGACTGGATTGATACTGAAGACGGAGCCTGCGAGGCACCCAATGTATGGAAGCGCATAGGCGAGGACCGCTGGGTACTGATGTACGACATCTACAGCATCTCGCCCCATAATTTCGGCTTTGTCGAAACGACCGATTTCGAGACATTCGAGCCTCTGGGCCGCTTCAACGAAGGCCCGATGAAGACCGTCGGATTCAGCTCGCCCAAACACGGAGCTGTGGTGCACCTGACCGCCGATGAGGCCGACCGCCTGGAAGAATACTGGCGCGCCAATCGTCGGCCGCGGCGTCGTTGATCAGGAAGTGCGCCTCTCGTCCATCTCGAGCCGTTCGGCCACCAGGCGGGAGGCGTACTTGCGCAGGCGGCGCAGGAAGATAAAGAACACTACGATGAGTCCGGTTCCGATAAGAGGCTCGATGGGAGAAGCCATGAGCAGGCTGTCGAAGATGCCGTGGGCCGTTACCGGCAGGGCGAGCGCCAGAAAGGCGTTGCGGGTGCGGTGCCTCGGATCGAACCATGCCAGCGAGAAAAAGGCGCCCATGAGAATGGCGAAGAAATAATGCCCCGGCACCGATATAAGAGCCCGGAGAATACCCGTGACTATCCATCCCGAGCCTGCGTCGAAGAGATAGAGCACATTTTCGAAACCGGCGAAGCCCATGGATATGCACACGGCGTAGATGATGCCGTCGAAAATTTCGTTGAAGCTCTCGCAGCATTTTGCCACGATAAAGAGCATCAGCAGCTTGAAGCACTCTTCGGGAATGGCGGCCCGGCAGAAGGCATTTACTATGGCGGTGCCGAAGCGGTCGACTTCGAAATCGGGCAATGTGAGCATCACCGATATGATGGATGCCAGTGCCGCCACAACCCCTAAGCCGGCCGAACCGATGAGCCATTTGCGGGGCTCGGGCTCTGTGTTGTCGCGCCGTATCATGATGCAGGCGAGAATTACGGCGGGAGCCAGCGCGACACAGATAATAAGGAGGGTCATCATTTCTGTATTCCTTTTTTCTTCAGATATTTTTTAAGGTCTTTGTACGAACCCCGGAAGAGGTCGATGTCTACCTTGTGGCCGATGCCCGATACGGTTCCCTTGTCGGTGAGCTGCCATATCTCCCATTTCCGTGCCGACGGTTCGGCGCCGTAGCGCGCTATCCAGAAGTCGTATTTGTCGAATCCGTGGCCCTTGAGGTAGTCTTTGTAGTAGTTTTCGTAGGTATATATGATGGGCTTTACCCCGTAGTGCTTCTCGATGGCTTTTAGCCACTCCAGAGCCATGCGGCACACTTTCTCGTGCTGTTGCTGCATGGTTTTCTTGCTTATTTCGAGATCGAGCACCGGGGGAAGGTCGCCTTTCTCAAGCGGGGTATTGTCGATGAAAAACTGCACCTGTTCTTCGACCGGCGAGTTTACACTGAGGAAATGATAGGCGCCGCGGATTATTCCGGCAGCCTTGGCCGCGGCGAAGTTACGGTCGAAGTACGGGTCTTTTATGGTAACACCCTCGGTGCTTTTTATCAGCGCGAAAAGCACCGGCTGCAGATAGGGGGCGTTCTTGCCTGAGGCCGATATGGTGCCGTCGGCGCGTGCCGGCAGCGACAGGGCTGTCCAGTCGACTTTGCCCTGATATTTGGCCACGTCGATGCCGTAGCATCGTTTGCCGGGCTTGAATTTGCGCCCTTTGGGCTTGTTGAGAATGCCCTGGCGCCATCGGCCGAAATCCATGGTGCCGTTGGCGAATTCCATCCGTCCGAGGCCTTCCTTGTAGCCCATGTTCCAGTAGCCGGTGTAGATGTCGTCGTTGGTGTAGCGGCATATACCGAATCCGTGCTGCTTGCCGTCGGCCACTCCGCCGGTATATACATATCGCGAAGTGCGCAATTCGCCCTCGGCTCCCCACGCCGGTCCGAAGCTCTGAAGCAGGGCTGCCAGAATGATGTAAAAACGTATATGGAAGAGGACAGAGTGTTTCATAAGGTGCAAATTTAGGATAAAAAAACAATATTTCCCTTGTCGGAGGACCGGAAATTGCGTTGCTTTGTGTATTTTTGCATTCGCGTTAAAAAAATGGAGCAGATACTCTACATATTGCCACGAGGTATCGGCATTGGCGCCCTCATATCGGCACCGATGGGTCCGATCGGCATGCTGGTGATCCAACGCACTCTCAGCAAGGGTCGCTGGCCGGCATTTTTCACAGGTATAGGCGCCGCTCTTAGCGATCTCGCCTACTGCCTGCTGACGGGTTTCTGCCTTAGTTTCATCACCGGATTCATCGATTCCCATCAGTTCGCCATTCAGGTTGTGGGCAGCATAGTGCTTGCAGTTTTCGGTATCTATCTTTTCAGGAAGAATCCCACCCGTGCGCTCAAGACCGCCGGTACAGTCAATGCTCCGAGCTACTGGAGCGACGTGGTCACCGGCTTCCTGCTCACATTCTCCAATCCGTTGATTCTGTTCTTTATAATAGGTCTGTTTGCACAGTTCACTCTCATTCAGCCCGAATATGGAGTCCACCATTACATCGTAGCCTACGTGTCGATATTCGCGGGCGCTCTGCTGTGGTGGTACGGAATCACGGCCCTTGTGGCACACCTTGGCAAACGGATCAACGTGCGTTCGCTCAAGCTTATAAACCGTATTATCGGAATACTGCTGGCGGCCATGGCCGTGGTGGGGGTGACGACGGCATTTGTCGATTACTTGTAGTCTTCCGATGCAGTGCAGATTTGTATATAAAGAAAATAACAACCGTCGGCTGATAGTCGTTTTTGCAGGCTGGGCCATGGACAGCGCTCCTTTCGCGCATCTTCACCGCCCCGGCTACGATATACTGATAGTATGGGATTACCGCGACTATTCGCTCAACTGGAGTTGCGCCGCCGGCTACGACGAAATTTGCGTTGTGGCATGGTCGCTCGGCGTGTATGCCGCGGCTGTCGCTTCGGCGCCGATCGCGGCCCGCACCACTCTGAGGCTTGCCGTCAACGGCACGGTGACACCCGTCGATAATCAGCGGGGTATTCCCGAAGTAATATTCCGGGGCACTCTCGACGGCCTCGACGAGCGCAATCTCACTAAATTCTACCGCCGTGTGGCCGGCTCGCGTGCCGCTTTCGACCGCTTTGCCGCCGATATGCCGCGCCGTTCTGTCGATGAACTGAGGCAGGAGCTCGCCGCATTCCTTCCCGATGACTTTTTCGCCCAGACGCCCGATATGCGCTTCGACCGCGCGCTCATATGCCGCGATGACGCCATATTCCCGGCCGCCAACCAGTGGCGGGCGTGGGAAGGGACGCCGCGCACTATGCTCGACGGCGCTCATCTGCCCGATTTCCAAGTGATAATCGACCGTTTTGTGCTCGACAAGGACCTTACCGGCAGCCGTTTTGCCTCCGGGGCGTCGTCGTACGAGGGCAATGCCGCCGTGCAGGACGGGCTGGTGGAGCGCATGCGGCGCGTCATGGAGCGCCACGGTGTTCCGGCCCATATGTGCCGCCGCGGTTCGCGCACTATCGAGATAGGTTCGGGCACAGGTAAGCTCACCCGCGTACTCGACGGCTTTGCCGGCCGCTTCGGCACGCTCGAGATGTGGGACATCGCCGCCGATGCTCCTGTGTCGGGCGCCGGGCGACCTTTCCGCAAGACCGATGCCGAGCTGCAGCTGCTGCGCACACCGTCGGAATCGGCCGATTTCATAGCCAGCGCCTCGACAGTGCAGTGGTTCAATTCGCCATCTCGATTTTTAGTCGAATGTGCACGAGTGCTTACTTCGGGAGGGCTCTTGCTCGTAGGTACTTATGCGGCTGGCAATCTTGGTGAGGTCGAATCCGCCACCGGCCGCGGACTGCCGCTGCTCGAACCCGACGAATGGCTGGCTCTCGCCCCAGGCGTGTTCGAATGTATCGAGGCGCAGACCTATACCGTCGACATGGAATTCGATGCCCCCGCCGATGTATTCCGGCATCTCAAGGCCACCGGAGTCAATTCACTCGGCCGCGGCGTCGGTGCGGCCGCCATGCGCCATGCTCTGGCTTCGCTGCCGTGCAGTCTCGACGGCAAATACCGCATAACATACCGACCGACTCTTTTTCTGTTGAGAAAAAAATGAAACAAGCCATTTTTATAAGCGGCATCGACACCGATGCCGGCAAGACATACGCCACAGCCTTCCTCGCGCGCAGGCTCATGGACTGCGGCGAGAGTGTGGCGACGCAGAAATTCATACAGACCGGCTGCCGGGACACTTCCGAGGACATCGAGGCCCATCGCCGCCTCTGCGGCATAGACCCGCTGCCCGAAGACCTCGACGGCACTACGGCCCCCATCATATTTACCTACCCGGCTTCGGCACAGCTGGCCGCACGCCTCGACGGCCGCGACATAGACCTCACACTCGTCGACCGCTCCACAGCCCGGTTGCTCGAGCGCTACGACACGGTGCTCATCGAGGGCGCCGGCGGTCTGATGGTGCCTGTCGCTGACTGCACTTTCACCATCGACTATGTGGCTTCGCGGCATCTGCCCCTCGTGCTGGTGACAAACGCCCGTCTCGGCTCCATCAACCATACCATACTGTCGCTTGAGGCCGTGAAAGCGCGCGGAATAGAGCTGCGTGCGGTGGTATTCAACCACCACTTCGACTACGACCCCATTATCGCCGCCGACACCCTCGGATTCATCGGCCGCTACCTCGCCTCGCATTTCCCCGGAACCGAGGTAATAGAGATTTCCTCAATGGCTAAAAAAAGTTAAACCGCTCGCTGTCTCCGCCTTAAATGCGTAACTTTGCACGTCCCGAATAACCCATGAACCGATACGAGATAAATATTAGCAAAGAAGCGCTTTCGCAGATGCCGGTAATAACTTATCCGGCAGAGATTTCTCTTATCGATTCGGCCGCCGAGGCCCATGCGGCCCTGCGCGCTCTCGCCAAAGAGAAAATAGTGGGCTTCGACACCGAGACACGTCCATCGTTCCGCAAGGGTTGCGTGCACAAAGTGGCGCTCATGCAGATATCCACTATGGAACGCTGCTTCCTTTTCCGACTCAATAAAATCGGCATCTGTCAGCAGCTCAAGGACTTTCTTGAGAATCCCAATATCACCAAAGTAGGCCTGTCGGTCCACGACGACTTTACTGTGCTTCGTCGCTCGGGCGAGATCGATCCGCAGGGCTTCATCGATTTGCAGACATATGTCAAAGGTTTTGAAATCACCGATATATCTCTGCAGAAAATCTACGGCATAGTCTTCGGCGAACGCATATCCAAAACCCAGCGCCTCACCAACTGGGAAGCCGACGAGCTCACTCCGGCGCAACAGGCATATGCTGCGCTCGATGCCTGGGCGTGTCTCAAACTATATCTCTATTTGCGTGGCGGAGGCTTCGACAGCCTCGCTTCGCCTTTCCGTCACACTGCCGATGCGAGCTAAACGTTCTACAATCCTGCCATTGGTGCTGGCCGTGTATCTGGCCGTGATGGCATACATAGGCTACCCTGAATATGCGGCCGGAAGGACATCGGCCCTCTACTATTTCGGGACAATAGGCGTTACGGTGGTAATACTGATACTGCTCCACTTCAATCTGAAACGTCGCGAGCGTCTGCGCCGCGAGCGCGAGGAGGACATGGACAGGCATAACAAATGAAACATAAAACGACACCATAGATTATGGCACACAAAGCACTACTTATCATTCTCGATGGCTGGGGCGAAGGCAAGCACGATCATGCCAACGCCATCTACAGCACTACCACTCCCTACTGGGACTATCTTCTCAAAACATATCCCCACTCCCACCTCCAGGCAAGCGGCGAATTTGTCGGCCTTCCCGACGGCCAGATGGGCAACTCCGAGGTCGGACACCTCAATATCGGCGCAGGCCGCATAGTATACCAGGATCTGGTGAAAATCAACCGCGCCATCGCCGACGGCTCCGTCCTCGAAAACCCCGAGGTGAAGAGCGCTTTCGAATACTGCGCCCGCACCGGCCAGGCCATGCACTTCATGGGCCTCACATCCACCGGCGGCGTGCACTCGTCGCTCAACCACATATTCGCTCTCTGCGACATCGCCAAGCACTACGGCCTTAAGAAAGTATACCTCCACTGCTTCATGGACGGCCGCGACACCGACCCCCGCAGCGGTATCGGCTTTATCCGCGACCTCGAGGCACACTGCGCTCAGAGCGCCGGAGTCATAGCATCGATAATCGGCCGTTTCTACGCCATGGACCGCGACCACCGCTGGAACCGCGTGAAAGAGGCCTACGACCTCCTCGTCGACGGCAAGGGCGAGCAGGCTACCGACATGGTGGCCGCTATGCAGGCAAGCTACGATAACGATGTTACCGACGAGTTCATCAAGCCTATCAACAACGCCACTGTCGACGGCACTATCAAGCCCGACGACTGCGTTATTTTCTTCAACTACCGCAACGACCGCGCCAAGGAGCTTACCGAAGTCCTTACACAGCACGATATGCCCGAGGAAGGCATGAAGACCATCCCCGGCCTGCAGTACTACTGCATGACTCCCTACGATTCGTCGTTCAAGGGTGTGCACATCCTCTTCAACAAGGACGACGTGCAGAACACTCTTGCCGAGTATCTCTCGAAGCTCGAAAAGAAGCAGCTCCACATCGCCGAGACCGAGAAGTATGCCCACGTGACATTCTTCTTCAACGGCGGCCGCGAAGCTGCTTTCGAAGGCGAAGACCGCATCCTGGTTCCCTCGCCCAAGGTGGCTACCTACGACCTCAAGCCCGAGATGAGCGCCTACGAGGTTAAGGACAAGCTCGTAGAGGCTATCGATACCGAGAAATACGACTACATCGTCGTTAACTACGCCAACGGCGACATGGTGGGCCACACCGGCATCTATCCTGCCATCCAGAAGGCCGTCGAGACTCTCGACACATGCCTCCACGACACCGTAGAGGCCGCCAAGGCTCACGGCTACGAGGTGATAATCATAGCCGACCACGGCAACGCCGACAACGCCGTCAACCCCGACGGAACCCCCAATACCGCTCACTCGCTCAACCCCGTGCCCTTCGTCTACGTGACCGACAACAAGGACGCCAAGACCGAAGACGGTATTCTGGCCGACGTCGCTCCCTCGCTGCTGCACATCCTCGGTGTGGAACAGCCCGCCGAAATGACCGGCAAGGACCTCATCCACTGATACACTCCGGCTCTATAGTAGGGCTGTGACGAAATTACTATTAAACTGCACATCAAAAGTTCTATTTTAAGCTTTTGATGTGCAGTTTATTTATTGATTCATTCGCAGTAGTCTGCCGGGCTTTAGAAGAGGAGATCTCATGTTTTATCTCGCGACCCGCTCCCGCGGGTCTGCCAAAATGAGGGGGGCGCAGAACGCAGGGTCTCGCTTCGCTCCACCCTGCGCTATTGTTCGGGCACCCGCTCGCCGCGGGTGCAATTAATTCCGTAACATATACCTTTTCGAGTTATTATCGCGGTATTCAGACCCGCGGTGAGCGGGTCGGGAGATAATAGCGCCGGGTGGAGCGAAGCGAGACCCGGCGACTCATCATCTCATCAATCAATAAAACCCGCGGTGAGCGGGTTGCGAGAAGCAATCCCAAAAGGGGACCGATTCAGTAATCAATATCTGTATGACGTAGAGTTGCGGATCCTTGGGTCAGAAGGTGTAGGCCATCCAGAGGAATATCAGGGTGACGGGGGCGACGAATAGGAGGGAGTCGATGCGGTCGAGGATGCCGCCGTGGCCCGGTATGAGTTTGCCCGAGTCCTTGATGCCGTGCGTACGCTTGATGAGCGATTCGAACAGGTCGCCCACAGTGGCGAACACGCACACCACAAGGCCGTAGAGCATCCATTCGACAGTGTTGAATACCGGCAGCTCGAGCCATGCCGAGCAAAGGAAGCCGGCAATGAGGCAGAAGGCGAGGCCGCCGAAGAAACCTTCCCACGATTTTTTGGGCGAGAGGCGTTCGAAAAGCTTGTGGCGTCCCAGCAGCGATCCCACACAGAATGCGCCGGTGTCGTTGAGCCATATCATCACGAACATTGTAAGCGCCAGCGACATGCCATAGCGGCTCACGACGATGGCGGCATAGTTGAGCAGGCCGAGGCTCAGGCCTATATACACTACCGCGAGTATCGACATGGCGGTGTCGCGGAATGCCGCTTCCGATTTATCGTAGAGCGCTATGATGAAGCGTATGACAGGGTAGAGCACTGCGAAACATACCAGGCCGAGCATGCCGTCGAAGCTGTATTCGCTCATGGCAGCCATGGCGCATATCGATGCCCCGGCAAGCACATCGACCACACGTGCCACAGTATTGGCCGTGCCGCTGCCGCGAAAGGTAATTTTCTGAAATTCGATGATACCGAGGACTACGAAGATAACTGTGAGAGCGGAAAACCATGTATTGCCGCAAAGTATGGCGCCTACTATCAGGGCTACATATACTATGCCCGAAAGTGAACGCGTGACAAGATTTTTCATTGGTGGATGGATTGTTTGTGCAAAGATATATACCCCCCGGCGAATGTGCAAGCGACCGGCGCCAAAAAAACGGCGCAAAAGCAAAAAGCCCCGATTCTTCGCGAGTCGAGGCTTCTTTATAAAAAAGTTAGTTGTATGAAAGTCGTATCGGGCTTAGCCCTTGTCTGTCTTATTACTGTCTTTTAGACTCGCAGAGAGGGCGAGGGTTTAACAGGAATTTGATATTTAACGACTCTTAACAAATTATCTTGTCGGTACTACAGGATTTACCGTGCCGTCTTCGGCGAATGTGAGTTCGTCGATGCATACCTGGCGGTGGATGCCGGGCTCACGGTGCAGATAAGCCGGGTTTATGCGGTGGTACACTATGCGCCATGTGCCGTCGGGGAGTTCAACCACCGAGTTGTGCGCCGGGCCGAAGATGCCGTTGACGGCGTCCTGGCTCAGTATTACCGGCTGCTCGGCCACTGCGATGGGACCAAGGGGCGACGCGGAGGTGCCGTAGGCCACGTGGTAGTTGGGCGAACCGGTGTCATCGACCGACCACATGAAGTAGTAGCGGCCGTCGCGGCAGAACACGTAGGGCGCTTCGCGGTAGGCGTAGGTTTCGAGCGAGCCGCCTTCCGGGGTCATGACGGTGATGGTGGCGGGGTCGATTTCGGTCATAGAGGGCTTGAGCTCGGCGCCGGCCATGTAGCCGTTGCCCCAGTAGAGATAGCTCTTTCCCGATGCCGGATCGGTGAATACATCGACATCGATCTGCTGGCCGCCGCCTGCGGGCGATTCGGTGACTATGGCGTGGCCCAGGTCGGTGAACGGTCCCACGGGGCTGTCGGCCGTAGCCACGCCTATCTGCTTGCCGCCGCCGGCAACGGGGTTGCCGCTGTAGTAGAAGAAGTATTTATACTTGCCGTCGATCATCTTTTCCTCGATGGCCGGGGCCCATGCGTTGCCGTCGGCCCAGGGTACCTGGTCGGTGGCGAGATCGAGGATAACACCCTCGTCGGTCCAGTCGGTCAGATTGTCCGACGAGTAGCAGGTTAACGCCGTGCCGCCCCAGCCGGGAGTGCCGTCGGTGGTGGAGTAGATGTAGTACTTGCCTGTGTTGGCCGAGTGGAGAATCTCGGGGTCGGCATGCCAGCCGGGAAGGACCGGGTTGGCGTTGTGGTGCCCGTTCAGACCGTCGGAGGGCCATTTCTCGAGCAGACGCTCTTTTTCGGCGCGGGTAATGGGTATCACCGTGCCGTGGCGCGGATGGAAGTCCATGCTTATGCTGTCGGCGATTACGTCGAAGTTCTCCAGATCGGTGGTTTCGCAGAACTCATAGCGGCCTTTCATATACACGTCGTACATGAGAATGTATTTGTCGGAGCCGATGAGCTTGAATATACCCGAGCCTTCGACGGCGTCGTCGGTCTGCTGCTTGTAGTCGTCGCCTTCGGTCCATTTGCCCGATGTTAGCGATTGTGTAGTGGCCTTTTTGATGCCGTTGCCGTGGCCCTCGGTCTTGTAGAAGAGGTGGAAGAGGCCGTCTTTGTACACTATGTCGCCGTCGATGCACGATTTTCCGTTTTCGGGCAGGAAGAGAGGCTTTGGTTCGCCCTCGAAGTCGGTGAAATCGTCGTTGGCATAGGCGTAGTATATGATGTCGGGACCGTCGCCGTGCTGCATCGACCAGTATACCATGTATTTGCCTGCTTCGGGGTCGTAGATGGTCTGGGGCGCCCATACACGCTTGAGGTCTTCGTGGCCCTCATAGCGGTCCTGTATGTTTATGACGGTCGATTCCCAGTTGACGAGGTCGGGCGATTTCATCAGCACCATGGCGCGGTTGGAATCCCAGCCTTTGCTCGATGTCATGTCGGTGGCCACCATGTAGAAGCCCTTGTCGTCGTGTCGGCGCAGGATATGGGGGTCGCGCACACCGCCGGTGGAGCTGATGTCGGCCGACTGTATTACCGGAAGGTTGTCGTTGAGGGCTCTGAAGTTGAATCCGTCGTCGCTTATGGCATAGCATATCTGCTCCTCGTCGACGCGGTTGCCGTGGAAGTAGGTGAAGAGGTAGCCCGTCAGCTCGTCGGGGTCGGGAGCGGCGGTTTTCGACGCACATCCGCCCAAAGCGAGGGCAGCCAGCGGAAGCGCGAAGATGTGTTTTATGTGCATAGGGATCATTTATTGTTAAGGATTACTTTGGTGCCTTTCAGAAGAGGGGAGGAGAACGATACCGTGACGGGACCTTCGTCGCCGGTCGACGCGATGTAGGCCAGCAGACGGCCGTGGCATGCGCGGTGGCGGTTGTCGGTGTAGTCGCTCATGTCGGTGTTGCTGCTGCCTTCGAGACCGAGCAGGCGCGCCGGGCCGTCGATGCGGCAGAGTATCTCGTTGTCGCCGAGTTTCACCACATTGCCATCCTCGTCGAGCACTTCGACGGTGATGTGGGCGATTGGCATGGCGGCGTCGATGCTGTCGGTATCGGTGGTGGCGCGGAGGCTGTATGGGCGCCCCGAGGTGGCGATGGTGTAGTCTGCCACCACTTTGCCGTCGGCATCGCAGCCTTCGACGGTGAGGCGACCCGGTGCGAAGGGTACGTCCCAGTATATTATGCCGTTGGATGTATCGTATGGCCTCATGGCGCCTATTTCTTTGCCGTCGAGGAGCAGGCGTGCCTGCGGGGCGTTGGTGTAGCATACCACGCGAATCTGCTGGCCGGGCTCATAGTTCCATACGTCCCAGGCATCCATCGATATCCAGTTGCCGCGGTGCGGCACGGGGTAGGTGCCTATATAGGCTACGGGCTCGTCGCACCACAGCGATGCGCGGAAGTGTCCGCGGGGCTTGGTGAAGCTGCCGAAGTCGAGTAGGCCGGTGTTGAGGCCGCGCGAGGGCCAGCGGCCCGATTCGCCCAGATAGTCGGTGCCTGTCCATATGAACTGGCCGAAGATAAAGTCCTTGTCGGCCACGGCACGCCAGGCGTCGTAGCCGGCGCCGTTCTCGCTGCCGTAGATCACGCGGTCGGGATAGGTGGCGTGGTCCATGTCGTAGCGGTCTTCGGTGTAGTTGTAGCCTACGACGTCGACGGCTTCGGGGTATTCGGTCTCGTTCGACATCACTACGCCGGCGAGAGCGCCGGTGACGGGACGCGAGTCGTCGACGGCGCGGACGCAGGCCGCCAGACGCTTGGCGATCTTGCCGATACGCATGGCGTCCGGGGCATCGGGCTTATAGCCGCCGAACATCGGCTGGTTTATCTTCGCACCGTCGAGTATGGGGTGCGAGTATGGGTCGTTGGGGTAGTCTACCTCGTTGCCTATGCTCCAGAGCACTACCGAGGGGTGGTTGCGGTCGCGGCGCACCATGTCGGTGACATCGCGCTCTATCCATTCCTCGAAGAAGTCGTAGGTGCCGTCGTAGGAGGGTTCGCCCACGTTCCAGCCCTGTATCCATTTGCGCTTGGGAAACTCCCATTCGTCCGAGGCCTCGTCCATTACCAGGAAGCCCAGGCTGTCGCACAGCTCATAGACCATGGGCGCCTGCGGGTTGTGGCTCATGCGGATTGCGTTTACGCCTATGGTCTTGAGGTTTTTCAGTCGGCGTTCCCACACCTGGCGGGGCACGGCGGCACCGAGTACGCCGGCATCGTGGTGCAGACACACGCCCTTCATCTTCATGTTCTCGCCGTTGAGGGCGAAACCGTGGTCGGGAGTGAACTCGAGAGTGCGGATGCCGAGTTTGGTGGCGGAGCCGTCGATGCGGCGACCGTCGAGCATCAGCTCGGTGCGCAGGGTGTAAAGATAGGGATTCTTAAGGCTCCACAGTTCGGGTCGGCCTACCTTGAGCCTGAGAACGTTGTCGGCTCCGGCGTTCTTGCGGACGGCCGAGGCCACCGTGCGGCCCGAGGCGTCGACTATTTCGGCCTTAACCGTGAGGCCCTTCACCGGGTTCTCGACGGCCACATCGACATCGATGTCGGCACGGCCGGCTGTCACCTTCACGGCTTTGTAGCCTACGCCCCACTGGGCAATGTGTGTGTCGGGAGCCGATATCATATATACGTCGCGGTATATGCCCGAGCCGGTGTACCAGCGCGAGTCGGCGTAGCGGCTGTGGTCCACGCGCACGGTGAGCACATTGTCGCCCGGGCGCAGGTAGGGCGTCATATCGTAGAGGAACGATGCGTAGCCGTTGGGTCGCTCGCCCAGCAGATGGCCGTTGAGGTACACCTTGCTGCGGTTGTAGACCCCTTCGAAGTATATGTAGTGGCGGTCGGCGCTGTCGGGCACGCTGAAGTGCTTGCGGTATGTGCCCATGCCGCCGGGCAGATAACCGGTACAGCTCGCCAGATAGGGCGAGTACTGCTGCTCGATGCTCCAGTCGTGCGGCAGATCGAGTTTGCGCCATTTGCTGTCGTCGTAATCGGCGGCGACGGCGGTCGAGTCGTCGCCGTGGACGAACAGCCAGCCGTCGTTGAACCTGCGGGCGTCGCCGAACGACACCTGTGCTTCAATAAAACCGGCAGCCGCCGCGAGGGCGACTGCCAGCAATGTGAGTCTTTTCATTTATTCGAAAGTATAGACGATGGTAGAGACGCTGTTGGGCTCTACGAATACCTTGTCGGCAGGATTGAATTTCTCGCCGAGAAGTTCTTTTTTCGATGTTGTGGTGTAGCGGGTCACGGTCTGGAGTGTGCCGGCGCCGGTAATGGTGTTGTCGAGCATCACGCCTTTGGTCTTGTCGGAGTTGGTGTAGACGGCCACTACGGTCTTGCCGTCGGGCGATACATAGGCGGTGCCGCAGAAGTCCTTGCTGTCGGCGCCGCTGAGGTCTACGCGGAAGTAGCCCGGACGCACGAAGAGGCTGTAGTTGCCCAGTACCCAGAGGTTGGGCGTGGCTTCGACAGTGCCTTCGGCGGTGAAGTCGTCGCTGTAGTTTCCGCCGGCGGGAGTGGTCTTGATGAGCTCGAAACGGTTTTTCTGGCTCCAGCGTTCAACTGACATGGCAGTCCAGTAGCTCCACGATGTGCAGCCGGCCTTGACGATGTCGTTGTGTATGATTTTCGACATGTAGAGAGCGATGTCGAATTCCGATACCTGGTCGTAGGTGCCGCCGAGTTCCGACGGTTCCTTGTCGAGCATGGACCATTCGGTCTGCCATACGCGCAGACCCTTTGCACCGGCCTTGTCGGCAACGCGCTGACGCACGCTGCGCATGTCGTTCCAGTTGTCGAATGTCCAGTAGCTGTGGCCGCCCACTACGTTGTCGACATGGGCGAGGTCGCCGATATAGTTGGAGGAGCCTGTGCCCCAGAATGCCTCGATCTGGCTTGCGCGGTCGTTGACGTTGCCTTCGTAGAGGTAGCCCCATGCGGCGGCTTCGGGCAGGAGTATCTTGGTGGAGGAGTTTTTGGCGGCGAGAGCCTTGTCGAGTTCCTTGGCCAGACGGGCCACCTCGCTGTTCTGCCAGCCGCTGCCTTCCTGATTGTGGCCGTCCCAGTTGTACTGAGGCTCGTTGACGGGCGAGATGTGTGTCACCTTGTAGCCTTCGCCGTTGAAGTGGTCGGCGACATTGGCCATGTACTCGGCGAAGTCGTCGTAGCAGTCGTCCTTGAGGTTGGCGTGAGCGCCGCTTTCGGAGTAGCCTTTGCCGTTTTTGGTGAACTGTACCAGAGGCGAGTTGCTGAAGAGCACGAACGATTCCACGCCGTTGTTCTTGGCCTGCTGCATGAAGTAGCGCTGGCCCTCGCATTTGTTCCAGTCGTAGACGCCGTTCACCAGATAGCTTTCGGCGCGGTTGTTGGCATCGACGCCACCGGCATCGCCCTGTTCGGCAGTACCGGCGCCGAGGTTCACGCGCCACATCGACAGACCGATGCCTGCGGGCTGTCCGGCCGAGCTTATGTTGCTGGAGAAGAGCCAGCGGGCGAGCTGCAGACGGTTGTTACGCCAGTATTTGCCTATCTGGTTGGGCAGCCAGCAGTCGGAAGCGCCGAAGCCCTCCATGGTCTGGAGTTTCTTGCTTGCGTCGATGGCTGTTTTCTGTGTGTTGCACGAGAAATCGGGTACGGGCGACACTATGTCGCTCGGGTTGGCGGGTTCTTCGGGCTTTTCGGGTTCGTCGCCGGAGCCGGTGGGACGCTTGGTCGATTCGCCTTTGGGGTCGTCGGAGCATGCGGCGAGCATGCCGACGGCGGCCATGGCGGGAAGGATGTACTTGATAAATTTCATGGCTTATAAAAATGGAGAGAAAATATTTTTGTTGGTTTTAAACAGCTTTTTAAAATGTAAGGGATAATCATTTTTGGTAATTATCCCTTACAAAGGTACTAATAAAATACCTATCGGAAAAGCGTTTAAGTAAATTTAAGCGGTAGGGTCAGGAATTAACGAAAAGCGGTTTCCGCAGTCCCCGGCCCTACACTTTTTAACTATCAGTAGCCCGGATTCTGAACGAGGGCGCCGTTGGAGCGCTGGATTTCGTCGGAGGGAATGGGGTAGAGAAGGTCGCGGGGAGCGGTGAAGCGTGTGCCCTTGTCGCTCGACTGGCCCTGGTTGTATTTCTCGTACATGTCTGCGTTGGGGCCGAGATTGTATGTTACGAACGAACCGTTGGGGCCCATGATGTTCTCAATAACTTTCTTACCGTTGCCGGCATCCCAACGGCGGATGTCGAAGAGGCGGTTCTGCTCGAAAGCGAGTTCGAGACGGCGTTCGAGGCGGATGGCGTCGCGGAGGGTTTCGCCGCTCGAGGTCACGTCGGCAAGGCCTACACGGTTGCGGACCTCGTTGAGGGCAGTGCGTGCGGAGGGATCGTCGTTGGTGGCGTTGCAGGCCTCGGCGTAGAGCAGGAGCACGTCGGCATAGCGGAGGATGCGGTGGTTGAGCTGAGTTTTCTGTTTGTTGAATACTTCCTGGCGGTACTGCGTGGGGATGAAGTATTTGCAGATGATGCGTGCGCTCTTGTGCTGCGAGGGATCGATTACGTAGCCTTCTTCGTATACGTCGTCGCCCCAGCCGAAGGCTTCCTTATAGTCGAGGAACTTCTGGTCTTTCACACCCTGGGTGAAGACGGTGGCGTTGTTTTCGATGAAAGCGGCGAAATTGTCCTCGCCGGGGATTTCCTTGCAGCCGGTTTTGATGATGGTCCAGCGGAGACGCTCGGTGTCGCCGGCGGCGATGTAGGCGTTTTCGAGGTCGGACGAGGGAGTGCCCCAGGCCCAGCCGTCGCCGATGCCGTTACGGCAGCCTGTGATAGTGGTGAGCGAGCCGCCCAGGTTGTACTGGTTGCTGAACATGGTCTGTACTTCGAAGATCGATTCGACGCTGTTGTTGTGCTCCACGCTCCATACGTCGCCGAAATTCTTGCAAAGCTGGTATTCGCCTTCGTCGATCACCTTTTTGAGGGTGATCTTGGCGTCGGCGTATTCGCCGCGGTATACCTGAGTCTTTCCAAGGAGTGTCAGGGCTGCGCCGCGAGTAGCGCGGCCGAGGTCGGTAGCGGGCCATTCGCTGCGCTGGGGCAGGATTTCGGCAATTTCGCCGAGTTCCTTTTCAACGAAGTCGTATACTTCGTCGACAGAGGAGCGGGTGATGCCTTCGCCGTTGGTTATAGGCTCGGTGATCAGAGGCACGCCGCCGAAGTAGCGTACGAGGTCAAAGTAGAAGAAAGCGCGCAGAAAGCGGGCCTCGGCGATACGGCGGTTGCGGAGTGTCTCGTCCATCGATGCGCCGGGGATGCGTGCGATGGCGGTGTTGCAGGTGTAGATGCCCTGGTAGCGTGCGCCCCAGAAGTTGGAGAGGGCACCGTTCTGCGGGGCTGTGGGCATGAAGTAGGTCACGTCCTGATAGCCGTCGCTCTGTGTGGTGTTGCCGTCCCAGAGGTCGTCGGTGGTCATGTCGGCCTGCAGCCAGGCGTTGTATATCTGCCACCAGTCGTCTTTTGCTATTTCGAAGTAGCAACCGCCGATAAAGTCGTTTACTTCTTCCTCGTCGGCGAAATATGTGTCGAGGTTCTGACTGCCGTGCACGTCTTCGGTGAGGAAGTCGTCGCAGGAGGCCATGGTGAGACCCAGTGCAAGAGCGGCAGCGCCTAATATGATGTGTTTTTTCATTAGTTCGTAAGATTAGAATTTGATGTCAAGACCGAGGAGGAATGTACGGGGCGAGGGATAGTTGTTGTAGTCGATACCCGTTTCGATAACGCCGCCGTCGTAGAAGGGACGTTCGGGGTCCATGCCGGTGTAGCCGGTGATGGTGAACACGTTCTGAGCGGAAGCGTAGACACGGAGGTCGAATTTCTTGGTGATGGTCTTGGGCAGAGTGTAGCCAAGGGTGAGGAGCTTGCAGCGGAAGTAGGAACCGTCTTCTACGAAGAAGTCGCTCACACGGCTGTAGTTCTGGTTGAGGTCGTTGTAGCTCAGACGGGGATATTCGGCGCCGGGATTGGTTTCGCTCCATGTCTCGTTGAGAGTGCCGCGGAACACGTTCTGGCCGCCTGCGCCGGAGTAGCGGCGGCGCTGCAGGTTGAAGATGTCGTTGCCGAATGTGCCGAAGAAGTTGGCGGTGAGGTCGAAGTTCTTATACCAGAAGCTGAGGTTGAGGCCCATCTGCAGGTCGGGGTAGGGGTTGCCGATGTAGGTCTTGTCGGCTTCGTTGAGCTGACCGTCGTGGTTGCGGTCTACGAAGATAAGGTCGCCGGGCTGTGCGTCGGGCTGTATCATCTTGCCGGTTTCGTCGGTGTGGTTGTACACCTGTTCCCAGTTCTGGAAGATGCCGGCTGTCTGATAGCCGAAGAAGCGCGAGATTTCGGTGCCGTCCTCGTTCTTGATGATGCTTTCGGCAAGCTGGTTGCCGCCGGTCCAGATGGGGCCGTCGCCGGTGAACTTGATGGCTTTGTTCTTCACGCCGGAGAGCTGCAGGCCGATGTCGTAGCGGAAGTCGCCCACCTGGTCGGTGTAGTTGACGGAGAATTCCCAGCCGCGTGCGCGCATCTTGCCGATGTTCTGGGTGATGGCGCCCTGCCATGTGGGCACGCCGAGGAGCAGAAGGCTCTGCTTGCCGTAGAGCATGTCGTGCGAGGTCTTCTGGTAGAGGTCGAATGTCACGTTGAGTTTGCTGTTGAAGAGCGACAGATCGATACCGAAGTCGATGTCTTCGACGGTTTCCCACTTAAGGTTGGGGTTGCCCACGGAACCTACGATGGTCGAGGGGTAGCGGGTGGGGGTGGAGCCGAATACGTAGTTGACACCGTTGTTGAGGGTGGTCATGTATGCGCCGTTGGCGATGGCCTGGTTGCCCACGCGGCCCCAGCCGAGGCGGATCTTGGCGTTGTTGAGCCAGTTGCGGGTGTCTTCCATGAAGGCTTCCTCGCTAAGACGCCATGCGGCCGATACCGAGGGGAATGTACCGAATTTGCTGCCTTTGGGGAAGCGGCTCGAACCGTCGGAACGGATCGATGCAGTGAGGTAGTAGCGGTTGTTGTAGTTGTAGTTCACACGACCGAGGAACGATGCGAGAGTCTGGTAGGAAACGTTGCCGGAAGCGAACTGGTCGCCGGTGGCAGCCGATATTTCATGGAGCAGGTCGCTGGTGCCAGGCACGTCCTGGCGCGATGCGTTGGCCCACCAGTCGGCGTAGCGTTCGGCGGTGAAGCCGGCCATTACGGTGAGGTTGTGCTTTTCGGCGAAGGTGTCCATGTAGGTGATGGTGTTGTTCCATGTCCAGTTGAGACCGTCGGAGTAGTTGCGGCCTACGGAGTTCTTCTCGTTCTGCTCGAGGGCGTCGATGTGGAATGCGTAGTTATAGAAGTCGTTGCGCTGATACCATGCGTTGGCGCCGAACTGAGTGCGGAGCACCAGCTGCTTGATGGGCTGGATCTGGATGAAGGGGTTCATGAGCACGCTGAGCTTGCGGCTGGAGTTGTCCATACGTGCGAGCGAGCCTGCGGGGTTCCACTCCTGGTTGTTGTAGGAGCGCTGGTAGTTGTTCATGGGGTTTGCGGCATCCCATTCGCTTTCGGGGCGGAATACGGGAGTGGTGGGGTCCATCGACATGGCAGCGGAGAAGAGGTTGGGGGTGTTGTCCCAGTTCTCATAGCTGGGGGCGATGTCGAGACCGGCCTTGAGCCAGGAGGTGAAGTTGTACTCGGTGTTGAGGCGTACGTTCACCTTGTCCCAGTAGCCGTAGTCGAACTGCGAGTTGTTGCGGAAGTAGCCGAGCGAGAAGCTGTAGATGAACTTGTCGTTGCCGCCGCGTACACCCAGCGAGTAGTTCTGGATGAGGGCCATGTCGTTGACAACTTCTTTCCACCAGTCGGTGCCGTCGACAGCACCGTAGTTTTCGTAGGGGCTGTTCCAGGGAGCCACGCGGCCGTCGTTGGTGTAGCGCTGCTTGAATACCTTCTCATATTCGTCGGCCCATGCCATTTTGGGCTTGTCGATGTGCTGGAAACCTACCGAAGCCGAGAATTCGACATTGGTCTTGCCGGCGGAGCCTTTCTTGGTGGTGATGATGATTACACCGTTCGAAGCGCGGGTACCGTAGATAGCGGATGCCGATGCGTCCTTGAGCACTTCCATGCTCTCGATGTCGTTGTTGTTGAGGAAGTTAATGTTGCTGCTGTTCAGGGGCACACCGTCGACAACGTAGAGCGGGCTCGAGCCGTTGACCGAGGTGATACCGCGGATGATTACTTTCGGGGTGGTGCCGGGGCCGCCGCCGTTGGCAATCTGAACACCGCTCACTTTGCCCTGGAGGGCGTCCATGGCGTTACCGGTGGTAACTTCGGTGATGGCGTCACCTTTGACGGTGGTGATGGAGCTGGTAAGGTCGGAGCGCTTTACAACGCCGTAACCTACCACTACCACTTCGTCGAGTACGGAGGTGTTTTCTTCGAGCGATACGTCGATGGTGGTGCGGCCGTCGACATTGATGGCTACGGTCTTGAAGCCTACATAGGAGAATTCGAGGACGGCATTGGCCGGTACTCCCGATATGGTGTAATTGCCGTCGAAATCGGTGACGGCACCGTTCTGGGCACCTTTGAGAGTCACCGAAGCGCCTATCAGAGGTTCGTTATCGGCTGCGGATATCACGGTACCCTTCACCGTCAGGTTCTGTGCCATGGCCACCAGACCGATCAGAGCCGCGCACAGAAATAATATTTGTTTTTTCATAAAATAGTTGAAACGTGGTTTATGGTTAGTTTGTCATCCCCGGCGCGTTAGTTGGGAATCATTTTGATGCGCTCGGCGTGGAGGTCGAAGATTATGCGGTAGTTTCCTTCGGCCGGAATCTTGGCGTTGATCCAGTTGTCGGGAACGAAGTTCTTGCGATAGCCTTCATCGCCCCATTTGCCGAGATCGAAGGCCTGGCCGCCGCTGGGATACATGAACTTGTACTCTTCGGGGTCGATGTCGATGTACTTGAACTTGAAGTAGTCGTCGTTGCTTTCGTAGTGGGGAGTGGTGGGGTGGTAGTTGCCGTAGAACATGCACTTGCTTGCGTCGTCGGAATCATCGACACGCCATGCGGTGAAGTTCCACCATCCGTGGCTGTGCCAGTTGGCGATCTGGAATCTTTCGGTTCCTTCGGAGAGTTTCCAGTCGTAGTAGTAGATATGGGGGTTGTTCTTGTCCTGCTCCATGTGTGCAGTTATCTGGTCGGGATTGCCGCCGGGGCCGAAGAACCATTCCTGCCACCAAATGTCGCCCATGTTGGTTGTTTCCCACCATGTGTTGAGGTCGTTCTGGCCGTAGTGGAGGTGCATTACGGGGTTGATGGCCTCGCTGACGGCATAGGTGTCGAGAGTGACTGTGCGTTCGAATGTGTTGACGTTGATGAGGTAGTACACGCCTGCCTTGTCGAGGGTTACGCGGCCTACGCTTTCGGGATCGTCACCGAGCTTGGCGGGATCGGCGGGGTCGGGACCGAAGCATATGGGGCCGAAGTCGGTCTTCTGTGGTATGAAGCAGATCTGTGTGCCGGCTTTTTCATTATAATAGCGCACGCGGTATTTGTATTCGCCCACGTGGTCCATGGCCATAGGCACGCCGAATACGTCGCTGTTGAGCTCGGCAGCGGTGGCTACGTCGGCAAGGTAGATCACGTTCCAGTCGGGGAGCTCCGATACCTTGATTACGGAGTTGACCACGGTGGAGCGGACTTCGCCATCCTGGGCAGCCTTGTCGTAGGCGGTGACGGTGAGGTTGTAGTCGGCGATTGCGGTGGGGAGCTCGAGCTTGCGGGAGAACTCTACGCGGTTCTGGCCGTTGCCCTGCACGGTTACGGGGAAGCCGTCGACGCCGTCGACATCGACAGTCACATAGTCGATTTCGCGGTTGTCGCGAACGGAGAAGCTGAGGTTGAAAGTGGGATCCTCCTTGAAGAGTACTGTCACTTCCTTGTCGGGCGATGTCTCGAACACGGGAGCCGAGAAGTCGCCGTCGAGAGTCACGAGCACGGTCTTTCTGACGGTATTGCCGGCTACGTCGGTAACGGTGATATCGACATCGAAGCTGTCGCCGACTATATCGTTGCGCATGCGCACGCTATAGTCGAGGTCGTATTCGGTCTGTGGAGCGCCATAGATCTCGATGAGGTCGATGGTCTTGTTGATGCTCAGTGCCGGGCAGCTCAGCTTGATGGAGGCTATGCCGTCGGCATCGGAAATCGTTCCTGCGAAGTGCACGTCGCGGCCGAGGTCGGTCATTACGTGCTCGGAGGTCACTGCAAAATTGGGGTCAGCGTTGTCTACGATTTCCCACTTATCGTCGGAGCACGACGAAACAGCGAGAAGCGAGAGCGCCAGTGCACCCGTCATAAATGCATGCTTGTAAATCATAAATTATTATTTAAGGTTATGGTTAATAATCCAGGTTTGATCGGTCTAAGATCACGTTCATTTGGTGGCCACCTGCCGCAGAATGAAGCGCGGTGTCGGCTTTAATGGAGAGAGGTGGCTTTTCATGGTCTTTCAATCGTGGTTGCGCCACATGAGCACATTACCGGTTGCAAATTTAGTCGGAATATATACACCGGTCGGTCTGTTTTGGCTCATTAAGAAATCACAATTGATTCAAAAAACAGCTGATAGTTGTATTTTGAACTATTTACGACTATATTTGAACACTGTTTCAGTAGAACTATGAAAAACGTAACTGCAATTACAGCATTCGCCCTCTGCGCGCTGATGTCGGCGGTAACCGCGGCGGCTCTTCCATCGCCGGCCACTGTCACTTCGCTCGGGCTCGAGCACGGCCTGTCCAACAGCTATGTGGTGAGCATAGCCCAGGACAAGCGTGGAATAATGTGGGTGGCCACCGAGGATGGCCTCAATATATTCGACGGCGGACGCTTCATACCTATTTATAAAAGCGAGACCAGTCCGGAGGTCGGTCTCAGCGGCAACGAACTGAACACTCTTCTGGATGATCCGGTAGACTCGGTGATGTGGATAGGCACTCAGCGTGCCGGTATAAATGCCTTCGACTACAGCGACGGCTCCATACGCCGCATACGCCATAATCCCGACGATCCGTCGTCGCTCGTAACCGACGATGTGACGCGCATAGTGGCCTTGTCCACCGGCAAACTGCTGGTGGCCACATTCTGGTGGGGCGTCGATGTGTTCGATCCTGAAAAGGGCGTTTTCGAGCATTTCAACCACACCAACGTGGCCGGTATGCCAATGTGCAATATATGGACAGTAGCCGATTCGGGCGATGGCGACAACATATATATAGGTCACAAGACCGGCTTTATGGAGCTTTCGCTTAAAAAACGTCGCGCACGCAACTACAGCGCCGGCACGGCGCGTCCCGACTCGGTGCCTGGTAATATGGTGTACAGTATCGTGCCACGCTCCTCGGGTAAAGTGCTGGTGGGCACAGACTGCGGCATAGCCGAGTTCGACCCGGAGACGAAAAAGTTTGTTCACATGTCCTCGGGACCGCTTTCGCATGCCATGATTTACGACATCAAGTCTATGGGCGATTCAAAGTACTGGGTGGCTACGGAATTCAGTGGCGTCTTTCAGCTCGATCTGGAGCAGGGATTTACACCTGCAGCCGTGTCGCGCCCCCCGGAGCTTGAATATTCGCGCGGCATACAGCCATACCGCACGGCAACTTTTCACACCATGCAGACCGACAGCTACGGCAACGTATGGCTCGGTCACTGGGGTTCCGGCCTGGTGTTCGTAGGTTCGCAACAGCCGCTGTTCTCGCTCATCGATGCCGACAGCGGCCCTGATGCGGTGCAACAGCCGGTGTCGACGCTCACCAACCGGACAGTGAGCAGTGTTGCCGTCGACAGCGAAGGCCGCGTGTGGGCCGGTACCGACGGCGGCGGTATCAATGTGTTCGATGGCGACCGACGCGTGGCCGTGCACCGCAATCTGGCCGGATCAGAGCGTGGCAACCACATACAGGCTGCTCTGTGCGACAGCGCCGCCAATCTGTGGTTCGGAGCCTTCAACGGCGGCCTGTTCTTCTGCGACAGCGCTACGGGCCGCTTCTCGACGGTTCCTCTCGACAGCGTGGTCAACGAGGATGTGCGGGCCATCAACGAGTTCGACGGCCACATATTCGTGGCCGGAGCGTCGGGCATATATGAGCTCGACAGGGCATCGCACCGCCTGTGCCGCTATCACAATGTGGATATGGCGCGCGACATAGTGCTCGACCGCGACAGGCACCGCTGGGTGGGCACCTTCGGCAGCGGCCTGCTGATGTTCGACCCAGATATGACGATGATACGCATGTACAACGTAGGCTCGGGATTTCCGTCCAACACCATCAATGATCTGCTGGTCGACCGCGACGGCGCCCTGTGGGTGGCCACCGGCGAGGGGCTGGTGCATTTCGACAATCCCTCCGACTCCATATATACCACCTATCGCCACACCGACGGTCTGGCAAGCAGCTTTGTCAGTGCAGTCACCCAGGATCGCGACGGAAACATATGGGTGAGCACCAACAAGGGCATATCGATACTCGCCGACGGCAAGATATCGAGCTACAACCACCTGGACAATGCTCCCCTGGGTTCTTTCATGAGCTCGAGCGTGGCTCTCGACAGCCTCGGACGCATATATTTCGGCGCTCTCAACGGTCTGTGCCGCTTCTGTCCGCGCGATGTGCTTGCCGTGCGCGACGCACCGGCCGCCAACATCACCCAGTTCGAGGTATTCTCGGGCGGCAAAGTTACGGATTTCGCCACTTTCGGCCAGATGCCGGCGGGCGAGCGCATAGTGCTCGACGCCGACCAGAACACGATATCGATAACGGCGAATATCGCCGACCACAGTCTGGCGCAGCGCGTGGAATACCGTTTTCGCCTCAAGGGCTTCGACGACGACTGGTTCTCTACGGGGTCGAATACGGTGGTATACCGCAATCTGCCTCATGGCTCCTATACTTTCGAGGTGAATACGCGCATGCGCAATCAGGAGTGGAGTTCCGAAATAACATCGGTACGCATCACCGTAGAGCCTCCTCTGCCGCTCACATGGTGGGCCAAACTGCTGTATTTCCTGCTGGTAGTGGCCGTGATATGGACCTTGTTGCATTTCTACCGCAGGCGTCTCAAGGCCGAATCGCTCTATCAGCTTGAGAAAAAGCAGCGTCTGCAGGACAAGGATCTTGCCGACGAGCGTCTGCGCTTCTATACCAACGTGACCCACGAGCTGCGTACGCCGCTGACACTCATCGTGGGCCCGCTCGAGGACAGCCTCCGTGGCGACGGCCTGTCGGAGACCGAGCGGCGCCGCATCGGGGTCGTAAACCGCAACGCCCGCAAACTGCTGTCGCTGGTGAATCAGATTCTCGATTTCCGCAAGAGCGAGACAGCCAACAAGCGCCTGTGCATAATGTCGGGCAATATCGTGTCTACAGTCTACGAGACGGCTCTCAAGTACAAGGAGCTTATCAGCGGTTCCAAGATTAAGATCAACATATCGGCCGACCCCGAAAGCATAGTCATGCCCTACGACAAGGAGGCCGTGGGCATGATACTCGACAATCTCATATCGAACGCCCTCAAGTATACTCCCAAGGGCACTATCGACATTCTGTGCCGCAAGGGTGCCGACGAAGGACGCGAATATGTGGAAATAAGCGTGGGTGATACAGGGTACGGCATATCGGCCGATGCATTGCCGCATATTTTCGACCGTTATTATCAGGAGAAGGGCAGCCATCAGGCTTCGGGCACGGGCATAGGCCTGGCTCTGGTGAAAAATCTGGTGGAACTGCACCATGGTTCGATAAAGGTCGACTCGAAGCTCAACGAGGGCACAGTGTTCACTCTGCGTCTGTGGGCCGACGAGAGCTATCCCGAGGCCATACACCCCGACGATACGCAGGCATCGGCACTACCGCAGCTCGAACCTGCCGGCGATACTGCCGTGGCTCGCGGCGACGACCGCAGGATGCCGGTGGTATTAGTGGTGGAGGACAATGAGGATCTGCGCGAATACATCAGCGAATCGTTTACCGATCTCTTCGATGTCAAGACGGCCACCAACGGTCAGGAAGGCCTCGAAATGGCGCGTGCGGTCATGCCCGATATCGTACTCACCGATATAATGATGCCGGTGATGGACGGTCTGGAAATGACACGGCAGCTCAAAGCCGATATCGTCACCAGTCATATTCCGGTGATAGTGCTTACGGCCAAGGACAGCGATCTCGACCGCGAGGACGGCTACACTGCCGGGGCCGACTCCTATCTTACCAAGCCCTTCAGCACCCAGCTGCTTATCAGCCGTGTGAACAATATACTGCGTTCGCGCGAGCTTATGGCCAATACGGCGGCGCCGGTCATGAAGCTGTCGGCGCCCCAGCCGCCCGAGAACAATGATGAAAAGGCGGAGGCCGCGCCCGCAGAGGAAAGGCCGGCGTCCGAAATGAGCGCTCTCGACCGCGACTTCCTCGACCGTCTCCACAATGCCGTGAGCGAGCATATATCGTCGGAAAACGTCGATGTGGCATTCCTGTCGGACACGATGTGTATGTCGCGCGCCACTCTCTACCGCAAGGTGAAGGCTCTTACCGGCCTGTCGCCCAACGAGTATATACGCAAGGTGCGCATGCAGGTGGCCGAGCGACTACTGGCCCAGGGCAAGTTCACGATTTCGGAGGTGTCGTTCAAGGTCGGCATCAATTCCACGCCCTATTTCCGCCAGTGTTTCAAGGAAGAATTCGGTGTCAATCCGTCGGATTACGTCAGGAATTTCCAGGGATAAAAAAGAAAGCCCGGGTTTTATCCCGGGTTCGGTGAGCTATTATAGCTAAGTTAGCTAAAATAGCTAATTTATCTTGATGAGCTCCTGCTCGCTCTGGACGTTGCCTTTCTTGTCGGCGCTGACTTCTTTGACCAGACCTACCTCGGGGGCATACCAGGCGGTGACGTAGCTTTTCTCGCTGCCGGAAGGGGTGTTTTCGCGCTTCTCATACTTCACCTTGATGCAGTTGGCGAAAGTGCCGCCTTCTACGGTGATGTCTTCAAAGCCTTCGACAACGGCGTTCGATATGAACATCGTGGCGGCCTGCATGCCCATGTCGACGCGCAGACGCGAGTTGGGAATCTTTTCGCCGGCAGCAGCCTTGGGGTTGAGCACGAGCGAGAGTTCGCCCTTGGCCTTGAGGCTGTTGGCATATTCGTCGAACTGCTGCGGATTGAACTGGCCGGCCTCTTCCATAGCCATCTTTACAGTGTTGAGGATGAAGGCCTTGAACTCCTCGCCGTCCATCTGCACGATTGTGGTGGGCTCTTCGGGAGTGGTGAATGTTGCGGAATTGAACATCACTATGTCGTCCTGCAGGGGATTGTCGTTGTGAAGGCACGATTTGATGCGGACGGTGGTCTTGCCGTCGGCTGTGCTTACGCCGACTATGGAGTCGGTGCTGAGTATGGCCTTTTCGACTTCCTTCATTGTGGAGCGGTAGTCGAGAGCGGCGCCCTGTTTTGTGGAAACATACTGGGCGGAAGCCGTTCCTGCGGCGAGGATGGCGGCCATGGCGAGCAATGCTTTGATTTTCATAGTTATCGGTGTTTTTTTGTTGATAATTCTTTTACTGCATCCCGGGCGGCAGTGTCTACTTTGGCGCGGAAGTTGGCGCGGCCGAGGTCTTCTTCGCCCATGCGCTTGAGTTTTCCGAGGGCGTCGTCGATGCATTCGAGCCTGTCGGCCAGGGCTATGAAGTCGCCGGTGAGGCGAAGAGTGCCTTTGGTGAGGGTTTCGGAGAAATGGTAGTATCTTTCCATCCCCACCAGCATCCGCAGGGCGCAGTGCGTGAGCGTGTAGACATGCTCGTCGCCCACGCCGAAGGCCGCGAAGTCGCTGATGGCTTTGCGTATGAAGCTGATGCGCGCTTTGGAGTAGCCGTATTTTGCCCGGTTGAGTTCTTTGGCGATGATGTCGACTTTTTTCTGCATCAGCGCCTCGAGGTCGGGGTTGAGAAAGAATTCGAAATATTCTTTCGATTCTTTCGACGATGAGTAGGCATTAAGAATCACCTCGACCAGTTGATCCCGGTCGAGGTGTGTGAGTTCTTTCTTAAGCTGTGCCTTGGACATTTTTTACCGTGGGATAGGGGGTTAATAAAGTAATAAGTAATGGGTTAATAGAAATGCACTAATATCTTAACTTTATAAACTTTTTACTCTATCGACCCGGCGAATTCAGTTTTTCTCCGGTTTGAGCCATTTGTCGAACCAGCGGAAGAACAGGCGCTGCCACAGCACGGCGTTCTGAGGCTTGAGAATCCAGTGGTTTTCGTCGGGGAATACCACCATCTCGGCGGGAATGCCGCGGAGCTTGGCCGCATTGAAGGCCGCCATGCCCTGCGAGGCGAGGATGCGGTAGTCGTATTCGCCGTGCGATATCATGATCGGGGTGTCCCAGCGGTCTACGAAGCGGTGGGGCGAGTTGGCGAAGGTGCGCTGGGCTGCGGCGTTGTCCTTTTCCCAGAATGCACCGCCCATGTCCCAGTTGGCGAACCACATTTCTTCGGTCTCGAGGTACTGGGCCTCCATATTGAAGATGCCCGCATGAGCCAGAAGGGCGGCAAAACGGCCTTCGTGGTTGCCGGCGAGATAATAGACCGAGAAACCGCCGTAGCTTGCACCGGTGGCGCCTATGCGGGCGGGGTCGATGTAGCTTTCGCGCTTCATGTCGTCGACGGCGGCGAGATAGTCCTTCATATTCTGGCCGGGATAGTCCTTGGAAATCTGTGCGTTCCACTCCGAACCGAAGCCGGGGAGACCGCGGCGGTTGGGTGCTATTACCACGTAACCTTCCGATGCCATCAGGGCGAGGTTCCAGCGGTAGCTCCAGAACTGGCTCACAGGCTGCTGGGGGCCGCCCTGGCAGTAGAGCAGTGCGGGATATTTCTTATTGCGGTCGAATTTGGGAGGATATACCACCCAGGTGGTCATTTCCTTGCCGTCGGTAGTGGGCACCATGCGTTTTTCGACATAAGGCATGTCGAGGCCTGCAAAGATCTCTCCGTTGATGTCGGTGAGCTCCCACAGGGCCGAGCGGCGGCCTTTGGGGTTGCGGGCGATAGTCATGATCTCGTTGGGGCGGAGCATGGAGTGCATCATTGTCACGATGTGCTCCTTGGTCACCTGCAGCGAGGTGAAATCGGCCTGAACGTCGACAAGCTGTACGGGTGTGGCACCTTTCTTGGCTTCGACCTGGAACACGGGAATCACGCCGTCCTTGGGGGCGATGAAGGCTATCGACTTGCTGTCGGGAGCCCATGCAAATTCGTCTATGGAGTAATCCCAGTTGCCGGGAAGCTCATATTTGTCGGAGGTATAGCAGTCGAGCACAAAGAGACGGTTGCGGTCGCTTTCGTAGCCGTCGTGCTCCATGCTGAGCCATGCGAGGTAGTGGCCGTCGGGCGAGAATGCCGGCATGGTGTCGTAGCCCATCATGCCTTCGGTTAGGTTGCGGGTCTGGCCGGTGGGAAGATGGTACATGTAGAGGTCGGAATTGGTGGATACGGCATATTCCAGACCGGTCTTTTTGCGCGATACATACACGAGCATCTCGTTGTTGGGGTGCCATGCGAACGACTCGACACCGCCGAAGGGCTTCATGGGAGCTTCGAAGGGCTCGTCGGCCATGATGTCCTTGAGATCCGATACTTTCGCACCGTCGAATTTACCGACGAAAGGATGGGGTATCTCGGTCACCCATTCGTCCCAGTGCTTGTACATAAGGTCGTCGATCACACGGCCGGTGGCCTTGGGCAGATCGGGGTAGAGGTCGCCGGCATTGCGGGCGTACTTCACGTTGCCGATAACGACAATGTTTTTCTCGTCGGGCGACAGCAGGAAGCCAGATATGCCGCCGGGATGCTCCGAAGCCTGCACGCGGTCGGTGCCGTCGGCATTCATGGTCCACATCTGGGCGTTGCCGTCGGCGTCGGGGTAGAGGAAGGCGATTTTCGAGCCGCCGGCTATCCATACGGCCGAGCTTTCGCTCTTGGGGGTATCGGTGATTTTTACGGGAGTCTCTTCGCTGCCTATGCGGACGGTGTAGAGGTCGTTGTTGGAATTGTTTTCGGCAAGATTTTCATATGAAACGCCGAACAGCACCGTCTTGCCGTCGGGGGCTACGCAAGGGGCGCTAACGCGGCCGAGCTGTTCGAGGACGTCGATGGTGAAGCGGTTACCGGCCGAGGCGGCTGTGGCCGCCAGAAGCAGTGCGCTCGCTGTCATTGCTAATTTATGCATAAGATTGTGTTTTGTTGTACTGATGGCAAAATTACGAAAAAATCATCGGAAAAAGTATAGCAGCCTGCGATAAAGTCGCTTGGCTTTCCATGCCAGTACTTTTCCGCGGTTGGCATCGATGGATGTTGCGAAAAGTCCGTTGAAGCTACCCTGCGATGCCGTGCACGGATGGCTCCAGTAGTACTTGAGTTTTCCGGAGTCGAGCAGGCGGCGGTGGTAGATGTCGATGGGACAGTCCATTTTGTGTGCGGCGGCTTCGGCGAGTATCAGCGCGGCGGCTTCGGCACTGACGTAGAGGGCGCCGGTGAAGCGGTCGCGGTCGCCGGGGTAGAGATAGCGGCCTTTACGGCGTTTGCTGCGGGGCACGAAGCGCAGACGCGTGTCTTCGTATGATATTATGGCCGGTTCGCCCTTCGGCAGTTCGGCCACGGTGTGGGCGGCCACTTCGCTGTAGCGTGGCGTTAGCACTATGTCGTCTTCGAGCACCAGAGCGCCCGGCAGTCCGCGCGATACTATCTCACGGCAGACCAGCAGGTGCTTGTAGGCGCACGAAGTGGCGCCGGATGCACACTTCATCGTGCCGGCGAACCAGCGGTCGAGGATTTCGGGCGTGAGGTCGGCCTTGTCGCCGTCGAGGATATATTCGAACGGCAGCCCCAGGCGCGACATCATGGCCTCGATGTGCGCGGCCCGGTCCTCATAGCCGGTGCGGACGTGGATTACGAATATCGGTGGCAGAGAACTCATTTCGGCGCCGCGAGAGATTCGAGATAGGGGCGGAGTACGCTCCAGCGGTAATATTTGCCGTCGACAGCAGGCAGAGGGAGAGTGGCGTCGCGCTCGTTGAGGAATAGGCGCACCAGTATTTCGCCGTCGCCTTCGACAGGCCGGAAGAAGATCATCTGCACATTGGCGGCCATGGGTACTATGCGGTAGTTGGCGAAGTTGTCGGCTATGAGCTCGGGGGCGGTCTCGCCGGTGTGGCAGCCGTCGATGGCCAGAAGTGCGGTCAGGGGCATCACATTAGTGTCGTGACCGAAGCGCAGTGTGGCACCGTGGGCGCCGTCGGCGATGTAGCTGTCGGCCTTGTCGAGGATATCGCGTACCAGCGGACGCGAATTGTCGGTAAAGGCGCCGTTGACGGGCTTGTACGACGAATAGCGGGCGAAAAAGCGGAAATTGAAGGTCTCCCATATGTTGTAGAGTTCCTCGGGCGTAAGCCATCTGCTGAGATCGACTCCGCAGTCGACGCTCTGCATGTCGGAAGCGAGATAGTAGATGTCTTCGATGAATTTATAGGGATCGACGTTGTCGGCCACGAATTTTCTGTCGTTGAATATGGAGTCGAGCAGACGGTCGGTCTTAATTTTCTCTTTGCGGAATTTTTTCCAGTCCTTGCGGTAGGGGCCTTTGGCGCTGCGCAGTTGCTCGGATTCGGGCGAGTTGTAGTTGAGGTACGACATGTTGCGCATCGACGACTCGCGCGGTATGTCGAGCGATGGATTGAGTTCCTTGAGCGCCTCGATGAAGGCGAACATCGAGTGGGCGCAACGCATCACTATGGTGGAGACAGCGGTGATGCGTGCGCTGTCGGCAATGATGCCGGGATAGGCTGTGGCCATGCGTGTGGCTATGCCGCGGTGCTGACGGCGTCCCAGAGGCGAGAGCTCGCCGGCGCGGCCGCGGGCTTCGGCGTAGACGGTGTCGAGCTGTGCGCGCAGGTGCCGGCCGGCTTCGGTGAGCACGCCTGCCGAGTCGGCGCGGGCGAGAAGACCCATGATATTGGTGTAGCCTTCCTCGGAGGTGAGGAAGCGCGAGCCGTGGCGGCCGTAGTGGCTGAGATAGAAAGCTTCGTAGCCCTCGGGCGACGTGCCGTAGTCGGGGCTGATCTCGTCATCGGGATAGGCGTAGTAGTGGCCTGCGGCGCGGGCCGGTTTTTCGGCAATGTGCTGCCGTGTGTCGAATGCAAAAAGCAGCGACGGCGCAAGCAGAATCGCCGCGATAATTGTGATAATGGATCGGTGCATGGGGCGGGGTCTATTTCTTTTTCCGGAATATAGGCGAAACGAGTTTTATGAGTCGTACGGCGAAGAAAGCGTATTCGGCGAAACTGAGGGCGCCTGTGATGCGTGAGAAAAGCGATGTCGAGCCTCCGAAAAGAGGCGTCCGCTCGCGCATGCCGTCGACAAGACCGTTGAGTTTGTATTTCTGAATCTCCATCCGGGCCTGCACCAGAGCCCGGCGCATGCGCAGTTCGTCGAGAGTGAGCCCTTTCCAGTTGTTCTCCGGAGCTTTAGGATACGGGGGTAGATTTATCATGGACTACTTGAGTGTTTTCGGGCGCTTCGATGAGCAGACGGCTCAGGAAGCGTGCGATAGGATTGACGATTAGAGATTTCTTGCAGAAAAATATTATCACGGCCAGAACAGCGTAGAAAGCCGCAACGATGATATATGCCCATATGGGATCGAGGATATCGCCCAGCGCCATGCCGACGGCTATCGACAGAAAGAGCAGAGTGGCTATGGCCAGAACGAGCATCAGAGCGCACACGGTGAGCGCCGAAAGCAGGCGCGTGAGCTTCTCGGTGACGTTGAGGCGGGTGTCCTCCATAAGCAGTTTCAGATAGGTCGAAACGGTAGAGCCTATGGCCGACATTACGCTCGACGAGCGGGGATCGCTTTGTTCCATAATGTGAAGTTTTAAAGGGTGACGTGCCCGGGCCGATGGGGCGACGCCACCCGTTGTTGGGTGAGGAGATGTATTCTATTTTTTATCTTCAACCTCGGAGGCTATCATTTCGACGAGTTCATCGATATCGTCGGCAGCGATGATGCCTCGTTTCTGCAGAATGAGCCGGATGCGTTCGCGAAGTTCGGGCCCTGTAGTGGGTGTGAGAAGAGCGGTTGCCACGGCGCCCACGGCGACTCCGAATACGAATGTGAGAAGTCCCTTCATATCTTTGGAATTATGAATTGTGGATTATGAATTATGCTTATTGTAAGTGATTGTGAATTTCAATTCATAATCCACGATCGGTTGTTTATTTTACTTCTTTGATTTCTTCGGCGATCTGGTCGGCGAGTGTCTCGAGTTCCTGCTCTTTGATGCCGGGCACATGGCTGCGGATGAAGCCGCGGATAGCCTCGCGTGTTTCGCTGCCTTTCTGGGGAGCGAAGAGAAGAGCGGTAGCTGCGCCTACGAGAGCGCCTCCGAGAGCTGCGATGACGATGGGAAGTCCTTTCATTGGTGTATTGTTTTAGAGGGTTAGTATAATCTTGTATATCTATCGAATGATAAACGCCGCCGCGGCGCTTTTTGTTCGCTGCGGCGACGTTGTGCTGTTGTCAGTCATCGAGAGGTATGGCGTAGTAAGCGGTTTTGCCCGAGGGGTACATGCCCGACAGGAAGAGCACGCGGTCCTGCACCTGTGTCTGAGCGGCGGTGAGCTGCTTGACGATGGCCTTGATTTCGTCGGGCGATGTCACGCGCTTGCCGTTGACACCGAGAATTATGAAGTTCTCGCGCACGCCTGCCTTGGCAAAGCGGCCGTCGGAGTTGATGTCGGTCACGCTGACACCGCCGCGGATCTCCAGCGAGCGGGCCGTGTCTTCGTCAAGTGCCGAGAGGGTGGCGCCGAGGTTGGCTTCGTCGCCGGGGCGTGTTATGGCCATATTGCCGCGGTTGTTGCGGAGCACGACCTTGCAGGTTTTCTTCTTGCCCTGGCGGAAGAACTCTACCTCGACTGTGTCGCCGGGGCTCATGCCGGCCACAACTTCCTGCAGCTGGGCTGTGGAGCGGGTGGGGCGGTCTCCCATGGACACGATGATGTCGCCTTCCTCGAAACCGGCTTCGCGGGCTGCGGAGCGCTCCTCGATGTCGGCCACGTAGATGCCGCTGGTGGTGCCTTCGATTTTCTTTTCGGCTATAAGTTCGGGTGTGAGCTCATAGAAGCGTATGCCCAGATAAGCGCGCTGCACCACACCGTAGCTCTTGAGGTCGGAGACCACTTTCTGCACTATGGAGGTGGGGATGGCGAAGGAGCAGCCGGCATAGGCGCCTGTCTGCGAGTAGATGGCGGTGTTGATGCCTACGAGCTCGCCGTCGAGGTTCACAAGCGCGCCGCCCGAGTTGCCCTGGTTGACGGCGGCGTCGGTCTGTATATACGATTCGATACCGCCCGAAGAGGGAGCGCCGGTGGAGCTCGATATGTTGCGAGCCTTGGCGCTTACGATGCCCGATGTGACGGTGGATGTGAAGCCGAAGGGATTGCCTACGGCGAGCACCCATTCGCCCACGTGGAGCTTCTCGCTGTCGCCCATGGGGATTACATGAAGGTCGGGGGCGTCGATCTTGATGAGGGCGAGGTCGGTGGTGGGGTCGGCGCCTACGATGGTGGCGGGGAAGTTGCGGTTGTCGTTGAGGGTCACCTCCAGACGCTCGGCATCGGCTATGACGTGGTTGTTGGTGACGATATAGCCGTCTTTGCTTATTATGACGCCCGAACCCAGGCCGATCTGCTGTTGCTGCTCGGGAGTGCGGGGCTGCTCGCGGCGCTGACGGGGCTGCGACGGTGTGCCGAAGAAGAATTCGAACAAGGGGTCGCTGAAGTACTGGCCGCCACGGTTGTCGTAGGCCTGGCGGCTGCGCGGGGTGGCATAGCTCTTGACGCTCACCACGCCGTTGACGGTCTCTTCGGCCGTGCGGACGAAGTCGTCCTGGGATATGAGACGGCCGGCGGTGCGGTCGTCGCCCGCAGGGGCGGTATCGGCGGTGTCGGCCTGTCGTGCGAAAGCCCAGAAGGCGGCGACGGCGGCAACTGCCATGGTAATGATAAGTTTCTTTTTCATAATTCTAAATGTGCTAAGATTGTAGTATGATTATAGTTGAATTAGTGTTATACAAAAATAGCTTATTTAAATTGAAAAAGGAACGCTTGTTATATTAAATTCACTAAAAATGCACGTATTTAACTGCAATTTAGAGTTTGGATTCCCGGCTGTTCAGCGCAGGGGGCGGCTGAAGTTATTGCGGCTGCCGGTGCCGCGGTTGTTGGTGCCGCGGTTGCCCGAAGTGTTTCCGAAGGGGTCGTAGACACCGCTGCCGAATTCATCTTCCTCTTCTTCCTCTTCGGGCGCCTTTTCGCCACGCTTGAGCTTGGGTTTGTTTTTCTTTATGGCATAGGGTTTCTGCATGTCGACAGGCAGTTCGTAGATGTTCCACGACTGTTCGACATCCCAGTTTTTCTTAAGGTCGAATTTTTTTGCGAAGTAGTATACCTCTTCGGGCTGAATGGAGTCGCGGACCGAGCCGGTGTCCCATTTGCCGTTGGCATTGGCGTCGATGATGAGGCGCGCATAGTATGTGCCAGGATTGAGGAAGGGCAGCTCGACACGGTTGGTGCCCGCAGGCTTTATTGCCTGATATACCGGGGCATCCGAAGTGTTGACAAGTTGTACTACGGCCTGTACGCTGTCGAGGTCTGTAAGGTTGAATATCAGTTTGGCATAATCCTCGGTCTGTTTGGTGGAGAATTCCTGGCTGAACGGGCGGTTCCATATGTTGTACATGCCCACAGCGGCGAGGGTGTCGACGGTAAGGCGGTATTTGGCGCCGGGTTCCCAGTCGACGTCCATGCGGCGGCGCATCAGCAGGTCGGCGGAGTCGGGGCGGAACGATACGTCAAGCTCTGTCCACACGGTGTCGACCATCAGTTCCAGATGCACACCGGCGCTGTCGAGACTCTCGAGCGGAATGTTCGATTCCAGAATCAGCGGCTTGTTGAGGTCCTGTGTCTGAGTGAGCGTGCGCAGGGTCAGGTACTCCATGTCGGGCGGCGGCAGAAAGGTGGTGTCGCCGGTAATGGAGTCGACCGTGAATCGCGGCAGGTCGTCCTGGTCTTTTTTCTTTTTCTGCTTTTCTTTTTCTTTCTTTTTCTTCTCGAGGTCGCGGAAGTTGAAGCGCAGGGTATCGGTTTGCCACTCCAGCCGGTCGGTGGTGTCGGTGCGGAAGTAGCCCACCGACAGCCGCAGCGAGTCGGATGCCACGATGGTGGTGTCGGAAATCCAGTATTCGAGGGTGTCGAGGGTGGCGTTGGCTTTCAGGCGCGCCCACTCCGAGATGTCGGCTCCGGGTGTGCCGGCACCGTCGACGATGGTGATTTTGGGCAGACTGTCGGCCGGAGCGCCGAATGTGAGAGTGATGCGGCGTGCGTCGGGACGCTTGTAGTCCGAAAGATAGGCCGAGCGGTAGTTCTCGTTGAACCAACTGAGCAATATATCGTTGGGCAGATAGCGTGTGCCCGGGCGCGTTATAAGCGAGTCGGAACCGTCGGCTGCGTAGAGTGTGTCGGTGACGGTGATGGATTCGGTGTATGGGCGGACGGTGACATCGTAGAAAGCGATGTCTTCCGAACGGTCCCAATGGTAGTCGCGGTTGAGGTCGTTGAGGGCGTAGATTCGGTATTCGCCTTCCTTGAGGTTGCGGATGGTGAACTGGCCGTACTGGTTGGTGCGGGCTATGCGCTCCAGCGGCAGTGTGTGGATGGCGGTGTCGGAGAGGTTGGAGTATACGCCTACGAGCATGCCCTGGGCCGGCTCAAGGTTTTCGGCCTGAAGCACCATGCCCGATATGCGCAGGGTGTCGAGTACGGGACCGGTGGAGAAGTCCATGGCGAATCCGTCGAGGATATTGCCCTCATTGAGGTCCTTTATGGCGTCGGCGAAGTCGATGGTGTAGGTGGTGTTGGCCTGCAGGGTGTCGCGGAAGTCCACGGTGAGGCGGCGGCCGTTGGAACTTACCGTCGGTGGCGTTTTCTGGGCCGGCGATACGACAACTTTCGAGAACGCGTCCTCGAGCTGTATGTTTTCGTCGAAAATTACGTTGATGCGTTTGGGCGTGACGTTGACGGCACCCGGGGCGGGGTCGGAACGGACGTAAACAGGTGGCAGTTCGTCGCGGGCGCCACCCTCAGGGCGTCCCATGCTTGCGCATGCGGCCAGCAGGCCCGACAGGCAGCCCCACACCAACACTCTCATGCCTTTGCCCGCACGCCCTTTCATGGTTCAGAACTGACGTGCTATGGTGAAATCGAAAAGTTCCTCGAGTTCACGGCGTCCGTCGGACTCGGGGAAGATGCGCAGGCACTCGTAGGCGCGCCGGCGCAGTTTTTCCATCGCGGCGTAGGCGTAGTCGATGCCGCCGTTGTCGCGGGCGAAGGCCTGTATGGTGGCTATGTCGGTGTCGGTGAGGCCGTCGCGGTCGAGAAGGGCCTTGATGGCGTCGCGGCCGGGGAGGTCATCGCGCCCGAGCACATAGAGCAGGGGCAGCGATATCTTGCCTTCGCGCAGATCGTTACCGGTGGGCTTGCCGACAAGCTGCGAGGGGAAATAGTCGAATATGTCGTCGCGTATCTGGAAGCAGCGGCCGAAAAGCAACGCGTACTCCGACAGGGCGCCCAGACGTTCGTCGGCTACCCCGGCTGCCAGACAGCCCATTTCGGCGCTCGCCACAAAGAGCGATGCCGTCTTATAGTCGATGATACGGTAATAGTTCTCTTCGGTAAGGGTATGCTCGCGGGCGTTGTATATCTGGTCGATTTCGCCCAGCGACAGACTGCGGCCGAGGCGGCACAGTACGTCGACGATGCGGATGTCGCCGGTCGAGATAGCCTGCTGCATTGCCGACGAAGTGAAGTAGTCGCCGACGAGTACGGCTATATGGTTGTCCCATATGGCATTGACGGTAGGCTGTCCGCGGCGTGTGGGCGAATTGTCGACCACGTCGTCGTGTATCAGCGAGGCGTTGTGCAACAGCTCCACGGCTACGGCCGAGGCGAGTACTCGTTCGTTGTCGCAACCCGTCAGCCCCGCGCACAGGAAAACCATCAGCGGCCGTATCTGTTTCCCTTTGGTGCGGAGCAGCGACAGCACGATTCTGTCCATCAGCGTGTTCGAGCCCTTGAGTTGCTCGGCGATGCGTGTGTTGAGACGTTCCAGCTCCGCACGGTGATTATATGTTATGGCTTCGAGAGTAGTCATTGAATGCTCAATATTTTGCAAAAGTACAAAAAAAACGTGCTATCGAGCAAGAAGCTGTTAAAATATGTGTTAAAACGCGGGTATGAACCGGCGTTCGTGGAATCTGCCGGTTTTTGCGAGGATGCCATCCGGTTCGTAGAGCCGGGGGTATGTTTCTCTGTCTAACTTTGCGACGCATTCGAAATATTCGAGGCCGAACAGTCGGTACAGATTATCCTTCCTGTCGAGTTCGCGCCATGTTTCGTACTCCTCGATAACCACGTTTTTCTCTTTGAACTGCTGCCGGAGCGCGTAGTTGAGATTGGCGACCTTGAGCGGGGGCATGCTGCTGCGGTCGGTGCCAAGGATATAGTGCATGTACACGCTGTACGACAGGCGCCCGTAGGCCGTCGCCATCAGCGATACCGCTCCGTTGGCGACCGCCGCAGCTACCGTGACGGCGCAGAGGATGCGTGTAAGCCGCCGTTTACGTCCTGAAGTCAGGGCCGCTACAAGCGATATGACCACGGCTCCCCACAGGAACGGTATATAGCGTGCCCACCAGGTCTGTTCGAAGCAGAACGACAGAGCGAATGCCGATGCGTATATAAGCCAATAAGTTTTCCGCGGGCGGCTCAGAATCATAAGTGCCAGCGAAGCAAGCAGCATCGGCGCCATGAGGATGCCGAAGCCGTTGACACGCATGTCCTTCGAGTAGCAGCGCGTCAGGCCGTCGACGCTTATGTGGCCGTTGAGAAGCGCCCATGGCGAGTCGGAAACCGACAGCAGCGACTCGAAGAAATTGTATACGCGGTTGTGGCCGGCGTACATGTCGGGGGTATTGGAGGTCATTATGTCGGCTCCGCCGCCTATAAGGGGATAGAACGGGTTGCCGTAGTCTGCTGTATTGGTGACATAGGGGCTGTATCCGGCCACGAAAATGCCAGTGACAAGTGCCAAGGCTATGGTGATGGTGCCGTAGCGCAGAATAAGGGGGCGCCTGGTGGCGAGACACCACAGGGCGAACAGCAGGCATTCCAGGCCGATATAGAAGAAATGGGTGAATTTGGTGTTTATGCTTATTACCATGACGGCGCCAAGAAGCACGTACGGCATGGCGGCGCGTGGCTTCTGGCAAATGAGGACGAAGCACGACACGGCCGCTATGGTCTCGAGCCAGAGGGCGTAGTCGTTGTAGGCCGAAAACAGTTGCCATATGAGTACGGGATTGAGCATGGCCACTGCCGTTACGGCTATGCGCCAGCGGCGGCTGACCGACGGAACGTCGGTTTCCATCGCATGCCACAGCAGGCAGGCCGCGGCTATGGCGAAGACGAAGTTTATACTTTTCACCGTCTGTAGGTTGCCTGTGAAAGCGAGCACGGTAGCCTGCAGAGTCTCAGGTGCTTTGGCATAGTGCATGGCCCATATCGAGCCGTTCCAGGGATATTCTTTGAATGGGTTCCATCCCTGCGCCATCATCACCACGGTGTCGTAATGGTAGCCTATGCTGTCGAAGGTGGAGTCGTAGATAAAACTGTTGACAATGCACAGCGCGGCTATCAACGCGGCCGCCGGAATCCACAGACGCAGTAATAGCCCGGTGCGGCGTTCGCACGGCATAATGCTCAGGCATGCAAGGACGAACGACAGCGGAAGGATGGCGCCGCTCAACTTTAAATCGAAGATAAAACATATGCCGGCAGCCAGAAGGGAATAGAACAGATATAGGAACAGTATGGTTCCGAACAGGAAGGAATAGCTGCTTGTATGCGATGATTTCATATTTCCCGGTTAAAAAACTGATGGCGGCCAGCAAAGATACGGTAAAAAAACGGGCTTGCCGAGGATTAATGAATTTTAACGGTCGCTCTCCGAGCAATTGATGCGGTTTAGCTAATTTTGTGTCCGAAATGAATCTGATTCAGAAACTGACACTGTCGGCGGCCACCGTTGTGTTTGCCGCCGTACCGTTGTTGGCCCAGCAGGCCGGCGACGCCAATCACACCCATACAGGCCACCCGAAGAATATCACGGTGGCTCCGTCGTACGCCTGGAAGCTGCTTTCGCCGCTGGGTCTGCGCGAAGAAGCCACTATCGACACTCTTTTCGAGAATTACAGCCGCGAGGCTGTGCCGTCGGCTGTCACCGATGCCTGGGCCACCACCGGCAACCTCGGCGGCGAGGGCCTCGACATGATTTTCAGCGGCCGCGAGCCGATGAGCGACTTCTTTTTCCGCGACGCTCTGTCGCACTGGCTGCCGTCGGAGTCGAAACAGAAGTTCTACAACACCCGCATACCCATGACTCTGCTGTCGTTCATCACATCGGGCGGACGCGAAAACGCCCAGGAACGCCTGCAGACCACCTTTTCGGGAAATATCAACGCCAAGGCCCAGGTCGGGGCCATGCTCGACTACCTTTACTCCAAAGGCAGCTACAACTACCAGGCGGCCAAAGATCTGTCGTGGGGCGCCTCGGGATCGTATATGGGCGACCGCTACGAGTTCCAGGGCTTCTTCAACCACTATAATATGGTGAACAAGGAGAATGGCGGCATTACCGATATGCTCTATATCACCGATCCGGCCGAGCTGCAGGGCGGTGTCACCTCTATCGACGCCAAATCCATTCCCACCCGCCTCAAGGACGCCCACACCCGCCAGAGCGGCGACGAGCTCTACCTCAACAACCGCTACAAGGTTGGCTACTGGCACGAGGAACAGGTCGACGACACCACGACGGTGCGCACCTACATACCGGTCTCTTCATTTATATATACTCTCAAGTACCGTTCGGCCAAGCATCTGTTTATCGACACATCGCCTGCCGAGACACGCGAGTACTTCGACAACACCTATCTCAACCCCGACTTCACCCGCGACCGCACCACATACTGGTCGCTGTCGAATATCGTGGGCGTGTCGCTGCTCGAGGGCTTCCATAAGTATGCCAAGTTCGGCCTTGCGGCCTATGTGTCGCATCAGGTGCGCAAGTACAACATGACGCCCGACACCCTCGACCGCTCCAATCCCGACCTGGGACTGACGGCTCTGCCCGAGGGTCTCGATATAGCGTCCTCGAAGACAGAGCATCTGGCCTATGCCGGCGCACAGCTCACCAAACAGCGTGGCTCGGTGCTCACCTACGAGGCTACGGGCGAAATAGGATTTCTCGGCCCCGTGGCCGGCGATCTCAAACTCGACGGCACCGTGAAGACCCGCTTCCGGCTCCTCGGCGACAGTCTGGCGATTACGGCATTCGGCAAGTTTCATAACACCGAGGCACCGTACCTCACCAAGAATTATATATCGAACCACTTCGTGTGGCAGAACGACTTCGGCAAAATCCGCGATCTGTCGTTCGGCGGCGAAGTCGCTTATCCACGCACACGCACACGGGCCGCAGTGCGTGTGTCGAATATACAGAATCACATATACTTCGACGCCGCCGGCATGCCGCGGCAGCACGGCGGCAGCGTGCAGGTGCTCAGCATATCGCTGGAGCAGAATTTCAAACTGGGCATACTCCACTGGGACAATCGCGTGACATATCAGAAGACATCGGACGACGCCGTGCTTCCGCTACCCGAGCTGTCGGTGTACAGCAATCTCTATCTTTTAGGAAAAATAGCCACACTGCGCTTTCAGCTTGGTGTGGACTGCGACTATTATACCAAATATTACGCTCCCGGAATCCAGCCCGCGCTGGCGGCTTTCACCAACCAGCGCGAGATGAAAATAGGTAACTATCCGTTCTGCAACGCCTACCTGAACATGAAGCTTAGCAAGACACGATTCTACGTCATGTACTCGCACTTCAACCAGGGTCTGTTCGGCGGCAGCAACTACTTCTCGATGCCATACTATCCTCTGAATCCTCACCGGTTCCAGATGGGCATCTCCATCGATTTCGCCAACTGACGCTATCGTTGCATCACCTGGAAAGTACAAGATCGGCAAGAAGAACGGCAGTCTCCGGCTCCTGCTTTGAGGCGTCTTTTGGCTTCCATGCCACTACGAAGCGGACACTTGCGGAAGTCACTTTATAGCCTTTCCGTTCCCAGGCAGACAGTGTGTCCTGCATTTTTATCGAAAGTTTGGCTATCGGTTTGCGTGTTTGTGGAATAATTAAATAATTGTTCCTGTAAATGAGAGTATCACCACTTCTTAACGCCAGGACTTCATCTTTGCGGTCTTTGAAGAAATTAAGATAGAGATCTTTGTGAGAAAGCTGCAGGGCTATCTCGTCGGGCAAGCTGTACTCCTTCTCGTCGGTAATAAGGCTGTCGGCATCCAGATTATTGAAGCAATTGCCGTTAGTATGGACGAAGAGTCTGTTTTTGGCACGTGTCATGCCCACATAGTACCTGCGCAGTAGTTGGGGCGTTATCTGATAATTGTCTGCGATGAGCATATATACGTCGTCGAACTCTCTGCCCTTGGATTTATGGATAGTAGACACAACGACTTCGTCTCCCGAAATATCGCAGAAGTCTTCAAGTGATGATTCGAACAGAAACTCTTTTAAATCGCTCAGATATTTAGTGCCGTTGGTCTTTTCAAAAATATCTGCGCAACGTTTGATATATGGAAGACACGTACTTCGTTCGTAAGTGGAAAATGTGGCGTCTAAGGCACTATCCCATACTTCCTGTGGTATTACTGACGTTTTTATCTTTTTTTCTATATAACGCAGGAAATATCTTATTTCAGCCAAATTAGAGAAAGCGAAGCCGTCGACTGACTGTATGAGTTTACTGTGTATGCCATGTCTGCGAAGCAGAGCTATTGCAATTACAGCTTCTTCGTTTGTCTGAGAAAGTACGCAGATTGATCCGTTTCCTTTATGTCGGAGCAGATTTTCTACCAACGGACCATACATGTATTCCGACCGGTGCCGCACTACTTCTACAGAACCATCTGTGTCGCGTAGGGATATGATCGGAGTCTGTTTTAGCCGGTGGTCTATGCGGTGGGAGAAAACGTTGGCGAAAGCAACAGGCTGACGGGCACTACGGTAATTTTCAGTCATTTCTACAAGTCTGGCACCGTCTTCCTTTGCCAAACGGTACATATATCCTGAATCGGAACCTCGGAATTCATATATGTTCTGATCATCGTCGCCTACCGCAATCACACGCATTTCCTCATTAGCTGTCATTAAGGAACTGACAAGGGCGTATTCATCGGCTCCCATGTCCTGGGCTTCGTCTATTACCAGCACTGTTTTGGCAATCTTGTTTGGCTCGACTTCGCCCTGAGCTATCATTTCGGCAGCTTTGGCAACCACATTTTTAGCATCATCAAGATTGCCGATACGCCCGAGAAGGTCAAAGCAGTAGGAGTGAAAAGTCTTTATCTCTACGAAATGGGCCGCATTGCCTATCAGTCCCATCAGTCTCTGTTTGAATTCGGTTGCCGCAGCCCTTGAGAATGTCAGCATCAATAGCTGCTCGTGCTTCACATCCTCGAGAAGCAGAAGAGAAGCGAGTTTGTGCACAAGTACGCGAGTTTTTCCGCTACCCGGACCTGCGGCTACCACTATGCAACGAGATTCCTTATCTGAAATTATCTCAGTCTGTCTTTCGGAAAGCTGCCCGAACAACTGGTCGTATTTATGTGGAGTGAGGTTGCGCTGTATCTCGTCTATCCTGTCGCCTTTAAAATATTTGGACACGAATTTTCTATAGTCCATCTGGAAATAATCCTGAACATACTGCAAGGCGGCGCTGTAGTCTTTCATCATCAAGTTCGCATACTCGCCCACTATATGTATCTGCTGGATTTTCAGTTTATAGAATTCATTCAGCATCCGGTAGTCTTCCTGCTTGTATCTCGATTTGGTGTCTTTTATCCTTTGGATATTCATGGCGTTGTATAGCACCAGAAATCCGCCTTCAAGTTTGAGCGCACCGATTTTTGACAGATACAGCAGGGCTTCCTCCACGTCTTCGATGCTGATGTTGTCGAGATTGCCGAATAAGGAATTGTTGTTCGATTTTATCCGCTTGAGAAGTTCTACTACGGAAAAGCTTATTGTTTTTGCCGAGGAGTCTATTCTGTTTGATTCTTCAGACAGCTCATACAGCCATTTTATGGCGAAGTGACTTATCTCCAGTCTTTTTTCGAAACGACGTATTGTCGACTCAAGATTTGTCTGGCGACTTAGGACAAGATTGCGGGCCGGGTCTTCCTTTTTGTAAGTATATCCTTTGACACTCAGAAAGTAGAGCAGCGTCCGAATATCTTTTTCTTTCGATGAACTAATTCCCTGATTTACGGCATTGTCATTGAGTTGCCGGTAGGAAATCCGCAATGCTTCATCGGGTATCTGGTTGAGAATGAATCGTTCAAGATTGGCAAACCGTTCGAGAAGCATCTGCGATTTTCGTTCGGAGTCACCGGCGTCGAGAAGATAGGCGGATATATCCTTGCTGTCGGCCAGAATGCCTTCCTGTCGCATGCGTTCTACCACAGATATTACATCGCGTTTGCTAAGGCCAAGGATATCGGCCAGATAGTCTATTCTCGATTCTGCTTCCGAATCTTGCGCCTTGGCTATGTGTTTCTGTGATATCAGCGATTTGATAACTCTTACAGCTTTCTCTATTTCCTGACTCTCAAAAAGCATAGACTCCGATATCCGCTTTCTTGCCTCATCCATGTTTTTTACAGTGATACCGGTGGCATATACGTGGGGAACATTGTTTCCACGCATAAGGTAACCGCTTTGTTCCAAAGTGGCAAGTGCGGTGCGTACACGGGTCTCAATATCGGATACGGAATCATCCCAACCGGCCTGGCGCGCAATCTCCAAGGCCGAACATGTGACATGCATACGTTGACGCGTCAGACTTTTGACAGCTTTCCATACCTGCTGTATTTCGCTGATGCTTAGTTTAGTCTGGTTGAGAAGTATGAAATGCTTGTCGAGATCGTTGTCGCAGAAAAGAACATAACAGCGCGCTTGAAGTTCCGGATCGCGCCCGGCGCGTCCGGCTTCCTGAATATAGTTTTCCAAAGAGTCGGATATATCGTAGTGTATAACCAGACCCACGTCTTTTTTGTCGACTCCCATTCCGAATGCGGAAGTTGCAACTATAATCGGTACCCGGTCTTGCATGAAGGCATCCTGATTCGCGATTTTTGCCTCGGATTCCATTTTGCCGTTGAAAGGAAGAGCATGATAGCCGTCGCGGGTCAGACGGTCGGACAGTTCTATTGTGCGTTTTGTCCGGGAGACATATACGATTGTAGGGCAATTGTATTCCGCAATAAGACTTCGTAGTCTCAGATATTTATCGCTGTCGCTCTCCTCGTGTATGACCGAATAGCGCAGATTGGTTCGGGTGGCAGTGGAAGCAAACAGCACCAGATCAAGATCGAGTGTCTGTTTGAAATAGTCGCAGATGTCCTGAATGACTTTTTGTTTTGCAGTTGCGGTAAAGCATGATACCGGTATTGGGGCGGAGGTCCGTTTCTTCTGTTGGTATTGACTGATGAATTTACCGATATACAGATAGTCCACCCGGAAGTCATGTCCCCAGGAAGAAAAGCAATGCGCCTCGTCTATCACAAATCGGACTATATGGCGTGCTGCCAGGATCTTTTCGATAGTTCTGGACCGAAGCATTTCGGGAGAAATGTATAGTATCGATGCTTCGCCGCTTTGTACTCTTTCTATAGCCAGTGCACGTGTGATAGGATCCAGCATGCCGTTGATGGTTACGGCTTCGGTTATGCCTCTTTCGTCAAGATTGTCCACCTGGTCCTTCATCAGAGACTGTAGCGGCGAAATCACTACAGTAAGTCCGTGCATGGTCTGTCCGGCCATAAGCGCAGGCAGTTGAAAAGTCAGCGATTTGCCACCTCCGGTAGGGAATATGGCTAAGAGAGATTTACCGTCAACAGCTGCTGTGACTGCCTGTTCCTGCAAAGGTTCGTCGCCATATGTGCGGAAGCGGTCGTAGCCGAAGAAGGTTCTCAGATTATAGTGGGCATCCAGTTGGCGTTTGCAGTAAGAACACCCTTCCGGGCAACGGGTATGGCGCAGGAGTTTTACTATATATTCTACTTCCGGATAATTGTGAAGGACCCATGCGGGAGTAATGGAACGATGATCGGTAGTCTCAATCAGGGCGAGTGCATATGCCAGGGCGCATGGATATTTGGAGACAAGAACTTCAAGATCGGCGTTCCGACATATTTTATCGAAATATAGCTCTTTTGTGACTTCCGGAATGTCGGAAGTGACACCCGAAGCACCCGTCATACGCAGGAAACCATCGAATTCCTCCTTGCCTTTGAGCAAGGAAGCAAACAGCTCGCGTTTTTTTTGTGGGAAAGAGAACCAACGTTCGATCTCATTATGCAGCAGATCGTTTGCCTTGATACAATCGTTGACCGGATTATTCATCTGCTCGCTTACCAATTTGTCGTCTTTGACAAGGCGGTGGTATGGGCGTTCCGGAAATAGAAGAGGCGACATGTACAGAGTGTCTACCAAAGGGTGCCGGCAAATATCATCAGTGAACAGATATTTTGCATCGTGATGAATGATATTGTGACCGCAGATGTATTCGGTTTTACCGATAAATGTGAATAGTTCTTCTTTTGATGCATTGTGAAATGTCGCACCGTCGTGGCGTAATGCACCTATATCATGAATTTTGTAGTCTTTGATACCAACTTCGATGTCGATTACGGTATATGAAGGCATAGAAAACCCGTCAGGCATAGTTTGATTGGCGGTGACATCGTTTTTGTCATCGTTTTTTAGCATTCCTGAGTTTCTATTCCAGATCGACATATTCACATTGATTTGGCAGATCTATACTATATGGAGACAAAAATACAAAAAAATTCTTTAGCAGCTTATTATATACAGACAATGGGATATACAGCCATGTAATGGAATGAAAAAAAACGGTGCTTCGGCCGGGGGGGGGCGGAGCACCGTTGTGGGGGGGGGAGGGGTGGGGACGGTTATTTGAGGAGGTCGACGGAGCGGGCGATGAAGTCGCTCAGGTGGCGGCCTTTGAGGAGGCCGTTGGCCAGGAGGGCGAGATCGACGAGCTGGCTGATTTTGGGAGCGGTGTCGCCGTAGGCGTCGATGGCCTTGAACTGTTCGGTGCGGGCTTCGCCGACGGCTTTCTCAAGGTCCTCGATCTTCTGCTTGGCTTCGGGCGACATGGGCTGATCGCCGGCGGCGCTGCGGGCGGCGTTGATGGCCTCGTTGTCGGAGTCGATTCGTTCGGCAAGAGGTTTCACGGTGGCGTCGAGGGCTTCGTCGGCCTTGGCGGTAATTTCCTTAACGAGCGGGTGCTCGGTGTTGACCACCATCGTATAGCTGTCGGGGAGTTCGCCGTAGAAATTCATGCCGGGCTGCATGGCGGCCATTTCTTTCATTCGGCGCATGTACTCGTTCTGTGTGAGGACCACCGGCTGGCTGTTTTCGCCAAGGGCCTCGAACTGTACCACGAAGCTGGTTTTCTCGACCTTGCGTGTGCCGTTCTCGAACAGACGCGACAGGATGGTGCGCTCTACGGGAGTGAGGTCGGCCACTTTGCGGTCGGATTTGCGGATGAGATTGTCGACCACATCGGAGTCGACGCGCACGAGCGATACATTTTCAAGTTTCTGTTCGAGCAGCCCTACGAAGTGGTTGTCGAGCTGACCGTCGAGCAGAAGCACGTTGTAGCCCTTGTCGTTGGCGGCCTTGATGTAGTTGTACTGTGCGGTGGCGTCGTTGGCGTAGAGGTACACGACCTTGCCGTCGGCATCGGTCTGGTTGGCTTCGACCAGGGTCTTGTATTCCTCGAGGGTATAGTAGCGGCCTTCGGTGTCCTTGAGAAGCATGAACTTCATGGCGGCGTCGCAGAATTTCTCGTCGGTGAGCATGCCGTAGACGATGAAGATGCGGATATCGTCCCATTTCTTCTCGAAGTCGGCACGGTCGGCCTTGAAGAGCTCGTCGAGGCGCGATGCCACTTTCTTGGTGATGTAGCCCGATATTTTCTTGACGGCGGTGTCGGCCTGCAGATAGGAACGCGACACGTTGAGGGGAATGTCGGGCGAGTCGATAACACCCTGGAGCAGCTGCATGAACTCGGGCACTACGCCCTCGACCGAATCGGTGACGAACACCTGGTTGCAGTAGAGCTGTATGCGGTTGCGGTTGATGTCGAAGTTGTTCTTGATCTTGGGGAAGAAGAGGATGCCGGTGAGGTTGAAGGGGTAGTCGACGTTGAGGTGGATCCAGAACAGCGGCTCGTCCTGGCCGGGGTAGAGTTCCTGATAGAATTTGAGATAGTCCTCGTCGGTGAGTTCCGACGGTTTCTTCATCCACTGCGGCTCGGTGTTGTTCACCACCAGATCGCGGTCGGTGTCGACCCACTTGCCGTCTTTATATTCCTGCTCTTTGCCGGAAATGACGGGCACGGGGAGGAAGCGGCAGTATTTGCGCAGGAGCAGATCGACGCGTTTCTGATCGAGGAATTCCTTGCTTTCGTCGTCGATGTAGAGTATGATGTCGGTGCCGCGCTCGGTGCGGTCGCCTTTTTCCATGCTGTATTCGGGCGAGCCGTCGCATTCCCAGCGCACGGCTTCGGCGCCTTCCTGCCACGACAGCGAGTTGATGACCACCTTTTTGGCCACCATGAATGCCGAGTAGAATCCCAGACCGAAGTGGCCGATGATGCTTGCGGCGGTGCCCTTGTATTTATTGAGGAATTCCTCGGCGCCCGAGAAGGCTATCTGGTTGATGTACTTATCGACGTCTTCGGCTGTCATGCCGATACCGTGGTCGCTCACGGTGAGTGTGCCGGCTTCCTTGTCGACGGTCACGCGGACGTCGAGAGTGCCGAGTTCGCCCTTGAATTCGCCGAACGACGACAGGGCGCGAATCTTCTGCGAAGCATCTACTGCGTTCGACACAAGTTCACGAAGGAAAATTTCGTGGTCGCTGTATAGAAATTTCTTGATTACCGGGAAGATGTTCTCGGTGGTTACTCCGATTGTTCCTTTTTGCATATAGAGAATTATTTTAGTTTCGTTTGTTATATACATAACAATCTACAAATATGATGCCAAACGTAAAATCTGCCATTCTGACATTATTTAACGTTTGGAGCTTAGCTATTGCCGATTGCGTTTTTTTATTTATTTTTGTGACGGATAAGTCGCGGCGAGAAGCGGCTTGTCCGGCAACACTATGACAACGTGCTAAAACACATACTGCTATGACAATTTTGAAAGAGGGACTTATTCCTGCAATATGCAGCGACCACGCCGGTTACGAGCTGAAAGGCATAATCGAAGGCTATCTTGAATCGAAAGGTATAGAATGCCGCGATTTCGGCACACACAGCGCCGAAAGCTGCGACTATGCCGACTATGCGCATCCCTGCGCGGTGGCAATCGAAAAAGGCGAGAATTACCCCGGTATCGCCATCTGCGGCAGCGGCAACGGCATCGGCATGACTCTCAACAAGCACCAGGGCATACGTGCGGCTCTGTGCTGGACTCCCGAACTGGCTCGCCTGGCCCGCGCACACAACGATGCCAATGTGCTTGTGCTCCCCGCGCGCTTCATATCGCCCGAACTGGCGCTCGAGATTCTCGACGTGTTCCTGTCTACCGAGTTCGAGGGCGGACGCCATGCACGCCGCATAGCCAAGATGCCGGTGACCAATAGCTGCCAGTAAATCAGGATAAAACCGTTTACGTCTTATACCTGGGTCAGTCCCAGGTATATTTTTTCTGTTTGCCGAGTCGTGCGTGCAGGCGCGCCATGCCCCGGCGCAGAGGGTGTGTGAGCACGAACCAGGGAATGGTGATGCACAGCGGGCGCGATTTGAGCGCTTTCATGGCTTTGCGCCATGTGGCGATGTCGAAAGCCAGCATGGCTACTATAAGCACCGCGGCGATAACGGCGACCTGAAGATTGGGCCAGTCGATTACGGCCGCTGCTGCTCCGCAGGCTATGGCTGCGATCTGCAATATGCCTGTGAGGGGCACGAGCACGCGCGGTTTGCGGCGGATGAAACGCTCGGTGAATATGCGCCGAAGCACCCGCTCGTTGAACAGGCGCGGATGGTTGCCTTCGCGCAGCAGAACGATCGAATCCTCCGACAGCTCTACCTGGGTGTTGTGCCTGTTGGCGATTTCGGATATGAAGATATCGTCGTCGCCGTAGTGCAGATTGAGCGAGCGGGCGAATCCTTTGTTTTTCAGGAACAGAGACCGGCGGTAGGCTATGTTGTACTCGGTGCCGCGGAACGGTTTGCCCGCTATGGCCACCGAAAGCCAGCGTACGCTTTCGGCCACGAAGTCGAACGCCCTTCTCCGGCAGCCGTGGGCGGAGTCTTCGCCGGGGTCGACGGCTGCAAACCCGAGCACCACTTCGGCGGGAGAGTTCTTGTCGAAGCGCCATGTCATGCGCCGCAGCCACAGGGGCGATGTCACCGTGGCCGCCGTGGTGGTGAGTACGGCCACATCGTAGCGCGCGGCCTTGATGCCGAGTGTGAGCGCGAGCTTCTTACGGCTCAGATTCACCACGCCTTCGGGTGTGAATGTGAGATAGAGGTTGGGATATCGGTTGCGGAGCATGCCAACGGTGTCGCGCACATCGGATGCCTCGCCTTCGTTCACCACAATAACTTCGTAGGCCGCCGGATAGTCCTGGTTGAGGACCACTTCGAGGAGCTCGTGCAGATTTTCGGCATCGCCCTGCGAGTATATTATCACCGAAGCCGGCAGATAGTCGGAGTCGGGCTTGTCGGGACGCTCGCCGTCGGCGCGGCGCCGGTAGTTTACCACAGTGCGTACACGGAAGAAATAGAAAGCGGCTACCGCAAGCACACACAGGGCGCATGCGCCTATGAGCCAAAGGGCCGTAAATGATATTGTGGGTGAGAAGTACATTTCGTTGACGATATTGCTGCCTCAAAAAGGCTCACAAAAGTAAGCATAAAAAATGAAAGAGCAATCGTCGCTTTCATGTTTTCTCCCGGCCCGCGGCGCAGTGCGCAGGCCGGGAGATGTGTTTGTCGGCTGCGGCTCAGTCGGTGAGCTCGGCCGGAAGTACGGGCATGGCGCCGTTTTTAGTGCACACGAAGGCCGATGTCTGCACGGCTTTTGCATGGGCCTCGGCCACCGGTTTGCCTTTCAGTATATTGGCTATGAACGCGGCCGTGAAGGAGTCGCCTGCGCCGACGGTATCGGCGACCTCGACCTTGGGTGTGGGCATGAACGAAATGTTGCCGGGAGTGAATACGTAGCTGCCGTTGATGCCGCAGGTGAGGATGAGCATCTTCAGATTATATTTGCCGAGCAGTATCCAGCATTTGTCCTGCAGGTCGATGCCGGGATAGCCGAACATGCGGCTTACGGCTACGAGCTCTTCGTCGTTAATTTTCAGTATGTTGCAGCGCGACATCGAGTCGCATAGTATCTCCTTGTTGTAGAAGCCCTGGCGCAGGTTCACGTCGAATACCACCAGGCTATCATCGCGTCGGGGCATGGCGTCGAGGAAGCTGCCGATTGTGTTGCGCGACACCACATTGCGCTGGGCAAGCGAACCGAAGCATACCGCCCGGGTGCGTCGCGCGAGTGCCTCGAGCTGCGGCGTGAAAGGAATATTGTCCCAGGCCACATTCTCCCTGATGTCATACTGGGGGATGCCTGCCTGGTCGATTTCCACCTGCACGGTACCGGTAGGGTAGGGCACTTCGGGCAAGAGATGGGTAAGGCCCTTGGAGGTGAAGTTTTCTACTATTTCACGACCGAGGGCGTCGGCGCCGACAGCGCTGACCACGCAGCTGGGCAGCCCGAACTGCGACACATGGTATGCGAAGTTGGCCGGTGCTCCGCCTATTTTTTTGCCTTCGGGCAGAACGTCCCACAGGGCTTCGCCCATTCCGACCACTATGTTGTCGTTTGTCATGATGTATATGGTATTTATTTGATTTTAAAGGTGTAGTAAAGGAGATATGCCACTCCGAGAGTCATCACGGCTACTGCGCCGGCCTGCCCGACAGCGTCGGCTGCGAATCCCATGGCAAGCGGGAAAACGGTACCGCCGAAGAGACCCATGATCATCAGACCGGACACTTCGTTTTTCTCGGTCGGGTTCGAGAGTATGGCCTGCGAGAAGATAACGGAGAAAATATTGGAGTTGCCAAATCCTATCAGGCCCAGTGCCGCATAGATGGCTGTCAGCGAGTCGCACACCATGAGCATGCCCATGGCGGCAAGCATCATGGCCACGCTTATGCCGAAGAATATGCGCGCGGGCACGGTGCGGAGTATGAAAGCCCCCAGGAAGCAGCCGGCGGTGCGGAATATGAAGTATACGCTGATGGCGAATCCGGCTTCTTCGAGCGGAAGGCCGAGACGTTCCATTATAATCTTGGGCGCGGTGGTGTTGGTGCCCACGTCGATGCCCACATGGCACATTATGCCCACGAAACAGAGCAGTACGAAGGGCCTGGCGAGCAGCCGGAGGCATTCGCCCACGCCCGAGGCCTTGTCGGGGCGTTCCTCTTCGATCGGGGTGGCTGCCAGGGCCGATATCGACAGGAAGCATACCACAGCATAGATAACGAAGAGAGCACGCCAGCCCAGACCGAATGTCGGCAGATATGTAGTGGCGCCCCACGCCGCCAGAATCGGGGCCAGGAAGGAGGCGATGGCCTTGACGAACTGGCCGAAGGTGAGCGTCGAGGCCAGTTTGTCGCCGCTGATAAGGTTGCTCACAAGGGGATTGAGCGAAGTCTGCATCACGGCGTTGCCTATGCCTAAAAGCGAGAAAGCCACCAGCATAGTATAGTAGTCCTCGCCCGCAATGGGCACCAGAAGCGATACTGCGGTTATGACAAGGCTCACGAGAACCGTCTTTTTGCGGCCAATGCGGTTCATGAGCATGCCGGTGGGCACCGAGAATATCAGGAACCAGAAAAATACGAGCGACGGAAACAGATTGGCCTGGGAGTCGGTGAGGCCGAGATCTTTCTGCACGTAGTTGGAAGCCGTTCCCACAAGGTCCACGAAACCCCTGGCGAAGAAACAGAGCATCACCGGGACGATCTGCAGCAGGAACGCTTTGCGATCGGTAGTAGTAATTGTTTGTGACATAGTTTATCGAATGGTAATTAGATTGTGCAAATCTACAAAAAAAGATTTTTTTCAGTCGGTTTAAGAACGGTCGCAAGTTGCCAAATTTGTTTCATGACATGGAATATCACAACTTTTGCATGCGATATAACAAAAGGAGCACGATCCTGTGCGATCGTGCTCCCTTTTGTTAGTATGTATGTCGGCGGTTGCGTCAGTTTTTTATGCTGCCGCCGGTGTTGGAGGTGAGGCCGGTCGGGTTTTTGATGTTGCACCTGATGCTGCCCGAGGTGTTGGCAAAGGCTTCGCCGGTGGTGGCGGTGAGTGCGGAGGCGTTGATGGAACCCGATGTGTTGGCGGTGTATTCGGCACGGTCGGTTTTGCCGCCTTTCAGCTCTATATCGCCGCTTGTGGTGGCTGTGGCTTCGAGCATGCGGCAGGAGAGGTTGCCGATTTTGGCGTCGGCCGATGTGGTGACGGTGATTTCGGTCTTCCCCGAGGTTGTGAGCTGCTGTATGCTTACGGTGCCCGATGTCGTCGACTCGATGTCGCATTTGGCGGCCGATACTTTGCCCAGCAGTATGGTGGCCGATGTGCCGGCCTGGAGGTCGAGTTTCTCTGTGGTATCTATCACGCCGCGGACTTCGACTTTCGACGACAGCGAAGCGTCTATCTCGCTGAGCGAGGCGGCTGTCACCTCTACGGTGGTGCGTACATTGCCGTTGATATTGTATTTCGAGGGGTAGCCGATGGTGAGTTCACCTTTGCGGCACTCGATATTCAGTTTGTCGATGATGTTGTCGGGGGCGCTGATTTTTGCGGTACCGTCTGGGGTGCCTATACGTACTATGACATCGGCGCGCGATACATCGATTTCGTCGAAGGAGCTTATCGACACGGTTTTGGTCACTATATTAGAGCTCGGTTTGAGAGTCTGCGACGCGCATGCTGGCAGTGTAGCCATCGCGAGGATGGCCAGAGAGTAAAGAATTTTCATGTTTTTATAGCTTGTCATATTAGAGGATGTTTTCTGTCCTTTTCTCTAATATGACGCATAGGCACGGCAAATGTTACACCGTTTCCGATAAAAAATCAGTACCAGCTTACACCGTTGGTCATCGAGGAGCGCTTGTCGTACTTCAGATCGCTGAGCATAGCCGATTTGACAGCGATGTGGAAGTTGTAGCTTTTATACGGCCCCACAGGCACAAAGCTGGCGCTCATGGAGAAGCAGTGGAGATCGCGCGATATGTTGCAGTTCATGTACGCGATTTTGTGGGTGTCGAAGTTGTACGATGCCGACAGCGAGAAGTTCCAGTTCGGCGTAGGCCGTATGTTGCCCGAGAACGACAGGTTCTGGGTTATGCGGCCGTCGTATTCCATCTTCTGTTTGTTGAATGAGCCGTAGCCGTAGTTTACCGAGTAGTTGAGTGTCAGGCTCCACGGCACCTCCCATTTGGAATATCCGTCGGCATTCATTTCGGTGCCGGTGTCGTTCTCGCGGTCGCGGTTGTTGCGCTCGTTCATGGCGCCGGAGTTGTTCTGGTTGTTGTCCTGGCCGTCGGTGCCGGGTTTGTCCTTGGTGCCTTTTTTCTTGAATGTGTCGTTGTTGAATGTATATGAGAACGATGTGCCGGTGCGCATGAGTCGTCCCAGGCCCTTGCCTGCGGCCAGACGCGTCTTGTTGACGCGCACCGGGTTGCCGGCTTCGTTGAGGGCGTAGGTATACACATCCCAGGTGGCCGAGAGGTTGAGGTTGAAGCCCTTGGTGAGTCGCAGCAGTATGGATGTGGATAGGTCGCTCCAGTTGAGGGAGTCGGCGGCGAAGTTGTAGCTTTCCTGAATGTTGAGGTTCTCGATAAGCGATATTTTCTTTTCGCCGATGGAGTCGTTGTCCGATTTCACCTTCATCTCCAGGTTGTTGGAGAGCGACATGCTCACCGAGCCCGATTTTCCCTGACCGGGCACGCCGAAGAGGGCGTTGGGGAAGTAGCTGAATTTGCGTATCTGCTGCTGACCGCGGGTGTCGACATAGTTGTAAGAGCCGTAGTAGCCGAAGAAGGGCGACGAGAAGTCGGGATTGCCGCTGAACGATATCGACGGCGTCATGACATGGCGTATCATCTTTATCTTCTTGCCCAGCGGGCCTATGGGCTGGAAGAAGCCGTAGAGCTTGGTGTCGAGCGATATCGAAGCCGAGAAGTCCCACACGTTGTAGAAGCTGTGAGTGGTGTCCATTACCTCGATGTTGCGCTCGGGGTCCCAGCTGCGGTTCACCTTGGTGGTGTACATGCGGTCGGTGAGGTTGATGGACGGCGTGAGGTTGAAGTAGTTGAAGAGATTGAATGTGGCGGAGATGGGCACGTTGTGTTTCATGCCGTTTCGCCAGTCTTTTATCAGACTTTTCTTGAAAAACTCGTCCTGCTTGGCCGTAAGCGAGTTCTGCAATATACCGCTGTAGGAAAGTTTTATCTTCTCATACCATTTTTCGGCTCCGATCGCCTTTTTGCGTTTGAAAGGGTAGAGCTGCGACATACTCACCGTGACGTTGGGGAACGATACCGACAGCGTCGAGTCCTGTGTGCGCTGGCTCACGTTCATGGTTGTCGACAGGCTCCATTTCGTGCCGGGGAAGCGGTAGGTCATGTTGACGGTCGAGCTCTTGGTGTTCTCGGTGAACGATGGCGAGTAGTAGGAGTTGAGGTCGTTTCGTGTGTAGCCCGAGGTGGTGAAGTTTACACTCGCCGAGAGCGACATGTTGGGGTTTGCCTTCGAGTCCTGGCTGTGGCTCCACAGTATCTGGAAGTTGGTCTGCACCGAGTGGTCGGGCGAGCCTTTTTCGCCGAGGATGGTCTTGAGGTAGCTGAGGCTGAAGTTGCCGTTGTATTTGTATCGCCGGGCGTAGGTCGAGCGTGCGTTGATGCCCCACGAGCCCTTGGTGTATATTTCGCCGGTGAGCGCCAGGTCGACATTGTCGTTTATGGCGAAGTAGTAGCCGCCGTCGCGCAGATAGAAGCCGCGGTTGTAGTCATCGCCGAAGGTAGGCACGATGATGCCCGAGGCATAGCTGTCGGTGAAGGGGAAGTAGCCGAAAGGCAGCGCCAGAGGCAGGGGCAGACCGGCCAGAACCATGTAGGTGGGGCCGAAGACCACGTTTTTGCCCGGCTGGACCTTGGCCTTGGTCATCTGGAAGTAGAAGTGGGGGTCATCGTGGTTGTCGCAGGTGGTGTAGCGGCCGTTACCTATATAGAAAGATCCGGTGGAGTCTTTTTTAGTCTGGCCGCCGGTGAGGTAGCCTTCGCCCTGCTGGGTGACCACATCGCGGATATATCCTTTTTCTGTCTTGAAGTTGTAGCGCATAGTGCGGGCCTCGTAGTCGGTGCCGCTCTGGCTGAACACCGGTTTGCCCTGCAGCTCGCCGGTGGAGTCTTCGCGGCCTATGGCGTACACGGTGTTGTCGTGCAGGTCCATTTCTATCTGGGCGGCATCGAGCTTTATGTCGCCGTAAGTCACCGAACTCGAGCCGTACATGAATGCCGAGTCGCGGCGCACTATGAGCATGGAGTCGGAGGAGGTGAATAGCACGGGCGCGTCGAGGTCGACCTTGGTATAGCGCATCCTCGAGGGTGCCGCGGCTATCTGTCTGTTGACAGCCGGCGAGCTGTCGGCCGGTATCACGAGGGCCGAGTCGTTGCCGGGGGCGCTGTCGGTGGCTATGATGGCTGGTGCCGACACAGGCGCGACGGAGTCGAAAACCCCGTCGGGAAGGTCGGGCCGCGATGTGCCTTTACCCGAGAAAGCCACGCATATGGCTGCAAGAGCAGAAAGATATATTAATAATCGTCGCAACGGCAGATTCTTTTGGAGCCACAAAGTTAAACAAAAAATACGTCATAGCGCCAAGTCGCATGTTAAAATCCCTGATAACGGTGCACACCCTCCCGAAAACGAGCCGGTACAAGCTTTGTGGCACTCTTGCAAATATGATATTTCAAAGTTAAATTATGTTAATGCATTTGGTCGTTCGAAATATTGTCCCTACCTTTGCACTACCAAAACATCGCGGGGTGGAGCAGTGGTAGCTCGTTGGGCTCATAACCCAAAGGTCGTAGGTTCGAGTCCTGCCCCCGCCACTAAAGTAAAAGCCGTACGAATCTTTTTCGAACGGCTTTTTGTTTCATAGATATATCATCTTCGACATCAACGTTTCAGCACCTTTATGACCGACGCCGCCTTACAACCCAAAAGCAATCCCAACGATCTTGGCACCAAGACCATCGGGCAGTTGCTGCTGCAGTATTCCCTCCCGGCTATCGTAGCCAGTCTGGCGACCTCGCTCTACAATATCATCGACAGTATCTTCATCGGCCGCGGTGTGGGTGCCATGGCTATTACGGGTCTTGCCATCACCTTCCCGCTCATGAATCTTGTGGTGGCGTTCTGTGTGCTTGTAGCGGTGGGCGGCGCCACAATTTCTTCGATTTTCCTGGGACAGAAGAACCGTGAAAAGGCCTCGGCCGTGGTCGGCAATGTGACGGTGCTGTGCCTGGTGCACTCGGTGTTCATCATGGCGTTCGGCCTGTGGTTCCTCGACGATATCCTCTATTTCTTCGGCGCAACCTCCGAGACCATCGGCTACGCCCGCGAGTTCATGGCTATCATTCTCATGGGCACTCCGATATCCTATGTCTTTCTGGGGCTGAACAACCTCATGCGTGCTACCGGATATCCGCGCAAGGCCATGATATCAGCTCTTCTGTCGGTGGCCATAAACATTGTGGCGGCGCCTATAATGATTTTCGTGCTCGACTGGGGCATAGCCGGAGCTGCTGTCGCCACAATATGCGGTCAGTCGGGAGCCTTTATATGGGTTCTTGTTCACTTCATATCGCGGAAGAGCTATATTCACTTCAGCCGCCGGTGCTGGCATTTGTCGGCCGATCTGATAAAGCGCATGTACTCGATAGGCCTCTCGCCTTTCCTGATGAACTGCTGCGCCTGCCTTGTGGTGGTGTTTATCAACAAGGCCCTGCTCGAGACAGCCGCGGCCGACGGTAACCTTGCTGTGGGTGCATACGGCATCATCAACCGCACCACCATGTTCTTTGTGATGATAATATTCGGCATCACCCAGGGCATGCAGCCTATTCTGGGCTATAATTACGGCGCTGCAAACTGGCCCCGTGTCAGCCGCACCCTCACCAAGGGTATAATGATAGCCACCGGCGTGGCGTGCATCGGATGGGCGGCTACCGAAATTTTCCCCGACACCATCAGCAGCCTCTTCACCACCGACAAGGCTATGATAGCCATAGCCCGCGGCGGTTTCCGCATTTTCTTCCTCTTCTATCCGCTGGTGGGCGCCCAGATTGTAATACAGAATTATTTCCAGTCGATAGGCAAGCCGAAGCTATCTATTTTTCTGTCGCTCACGCGCCAGCTCATCTTTCTGGTGCCATTGCTGTGGATTCTGCCGCCGCATTATGGCATCGACGGTGTCTGGATTGCCATGTGCTCGAGCGACTTCATAGCCTTCGTTCTCGCCCTTGTCACCGTCCTGATAATGAACAGGCGTCTCGCACGCCATCTCAACAGCATCCGTACAAATGCCTGAAACACTCGAACTCCGCACAGACCCCGCCACTGCCGCCACTCCGGCGCTCCTTGCCGCGCGTTGTGCCCGCGAACTCCATATAGCCAAAGACCGCATAGCCCGCGTCGATATCGTGCGCCGTTCCATCGACGCCCGTCAGCGCAATGTGGTGGTCAATCTCACTGTCAAGGTGCATGTCGACACTGTCGATGAAGCCGCCGTAGCCTTTGTGCCGGTGGAATACCATCCGGTCGACGGCCCGGCACAGGCCATAGTGGTCGGCGCAGGTCCTGCCGGACTTTTCGCCGCTCTCGAGCTGATCGAAGCAGGCATACGGCCCATAGTGCTCGAACGCGGCAAAGACGTCGATTCGCGCCGCCGCGATATGGTGGCCATCAACCGCACCGGCACCGTCGACCCCGATTCGAACTACTGCTTCGGCGAGGGCGGAGCAGGCGCATATTCCGACGGCAAACTCTACACCCGCAGCAAAAAACGCGGACCGGTCGACAAGGTGCTCAGAATACTGCATCAGCACGGCGCTCAGCCCGAAATTCTGGTCGACGCGCATCCGCACATAGGCACCGACCGTCTGCCTGCTGTTATCAAGGCTATCCGCGAAACCATCATAGCCTGCGGCGGCGAGGTGCACTTCGGCACGAAAGTGACCGGGCTTATCATGGACGGCAACCGTGCCGACGGTGTGACAACCGCCGACGGCCGTGAATGGCACGGCCCGGTGATACTCGCCACAGGCCACTCGGCACGCGATGTGTACCATATGCTTGCCGACAGCGGAATCGCCATCGAGCCCAAAGGCATAGCCGTAGGCGTGCGTCTGGAGCATCCGCAGGAGCTGATAGACCGAATACAGTACCATTCGCCCAAGGGTCGCGGCAAATATTTGCCGGCGGCCGAATACAGCTTGCTCACGCGTGTCGACGGCCGCGCGGTATATTCGTTCTGCATGTGCCCCGGCGGCTACATCATTCCCGCGGCGAGTGCGCCAGGACAGCTTGTGGTCAACGGCATGTCGCCCGCCAACCGCGGTACCCGCTGGGCAAATTCGGGCATGGTCGTCGAAATACTGCCCGAAGACATCCCCGACGGCGCCGATCCGAGGGAAAACGCCCTGAAGATGATGCGCTTTCAGGAAAAAATAGAGCACGACTTCTTCGAGGCCTCGGGTCACACCCAGCAGGCCCCGGCACAGCGCATGGCCGATTTCGTCGAAGGGCGCGAGTCGGCCACACTTCCCCGCTCGTCCTATCCCCCGGGCCTTATCAGTGCGCGCGTCGACAGGCTGCTGCCTCATGGAGTGGCACGGCGCCTGCAGGAAGGTTTCAGGGTGTTCGGGGCGAAGCAGCGCGGATTTCTCACCAACGAGGCCGTGCTCGTCGGCGACGAGACACGCACATCGTCGCCGGTGCGCATACCCCGCGACCGCGAGACAATGCGCCATATATCCGTCGAAGGGCTCTATCCCTGCGGCGAGGGTGCGGGCTATGCCGGCGGCATAGTTTCGGCTGCCATCGACGGCATGGCCGTGGCTCATGCCATCGCCGCTAATCTTCTCTGACCGTCAGCATATACCCGAAGCCGCGCTGATTGATGATGGCTATCGAGGCATCGTGGCGCAGCGCGCGCCGCAGTTTGTGGATGTAGCCGTGCAGCGAGTTGCGGTTGCTCGGCTCGTCTCTCTGCCACACGGCCATCATCAGGGCCGTGGAGTCGACGGTCTTGCCGATATTCATGGCCAGATATTCCAGTATGCGGGCTTCGAAATGCGATAATTCGGTCCTGCTGTCGCCGAAAGAAAGGGTCTGGGTGGATACATTGAAGCTGTACCGGCCTATTTTGAAGATAATGTCGCCGCTTCGGTCGCTGTCGCAGCGGCGCAGCAGGGCCTTTATCCTCACTATCAGCTCCCGCAGTTCGAACGGTTTTCTGATATAGTCGTTCGCGCCCGCATCGAAGCCTTCCTCCACATCGTCGACGGTGCTTTTGGCCGTGAGAAAGAGCAGAGGAACGGCCGGCGACAGTTTCCGTATTTTTCTTGCCATGGCGAAGCCGTCCATCTTCGGCATCATCACATCGGCCACCACTATGTCGGCGCCGCCGGTGAGGAACTTCTGCAGTCCGTCGGCACCGTCGGCGGCTACTGTCACCTCGTAGCCCTGGCCCCGCAATGTGTCCGATACGATAAGAGCCAGGTCGGCCTCGTCTTCCACAAACAATATCCTACTTTTCATCCGTGCCGAAATTAATATTGAATACCGATCCTTCGCCCTCCCTGCTGACTACGCTTATGGTCCATCCCATCTTGTCGAGAATGCTTTTCACATAGTAAAGCCCTATGCCGTAGCCGCGGACATCCTGCCGGTTGCCGTGGGGCACACGGTAAAACTTATTGAAAATATACGGCAGCACCTTCTCGGGTATTCCGATGCCGTTGTCGGCTACGGATATACCACGGCTATCGAAGCGCACGACAATCTTCACGTCCTCGCCCGAATATTTTATCGCATTGTCGACGAGATTGTTGAGTACATGGGCAAGATGCGTCCTGTCGGCTTCGACGCTCACCTCGCTGCCGGGAGCCACTGTTATTTCGATATGCTTGTCATCGCGCATGCGCTGTGCGGCGGCGATGTCCTCGATAAATGGCCGCAACTCGATGGTTTCGGGGCAGAGAACCATCGTCTTGCGCCTTTCCATGCTCATGGCAAGGATGTTTTCGACGAGTTCGCCAAGACGTTTCAGCTGCTTGTTGGCTATGCGGAGGTAGGCCTCTTTTTTCCCGGCGTCGCAGTCTGTGCCGTAGTTGAGCAGGGCGTCGTTGGCAGAGTAGGCGATGGCTATGGGCGTCTTGAGTTCATGCGTCATATTGCCCACGAAGTCGTCTTTCATCTCCTCGATGGTGCGCAGCTTCGATACCGTGCGGAAAAGATAGATGAAAGCCGCTGTGAAGGCCGCCATAAGAAGAAATATCGTTACTATCACACCGGCCATCTCCGCAAGAATATGCCGTGTGAGCGGCGTCATGTAGATGCGGTAGAAAAGACCTTCGGCAGGATTGAATGAATAGGTGAACACATCGTAGCTTCCCTGTCGGTGATTCGAATTTTCCTTTACGACTTCGCCCTTGAAATTGATGATCTCCGCTGCCACGGATTCCGGATAGATACGGCGGTCGTTGAGGCGGCATCGCAAAACACTGTCCATAAGAGCAAGGTCGTAGTCGACATATGGGTCCATCACAGAGTGGAACTGATATCCTATGTTTTGTGTGAAAAGATTGTTGAAAGACTGTTCTTCCTGTTTGGGGATTTCCTTAGAGGATACAGTGCCGTCGGGATGTACCGTCGTAGTGATTGTATTTCCGGCTTTGTTGATGCCTGCCGAAAGTTCGGCTTTTCTTTCCGGTTCCGCCATTCCGGCCTCCATTCGGGCTTTACGCTCGGCGCTTGCGTGTTCGGCCCGTAGCCATAGCTCGTCGAGGTCGGCATCGGCAAGGGCGCTCATCACATCTTTTTCTACGGTTTGACGGATTGAATTATATAGATTTACAAGATAGAACACATTGCAGCCAAAGATCACTGCAATGACCGCAATAAACGATATGGATATGGCCCTGAACCTTTTCATGATGGCAAAAATAAGCAAAAAAACGCCTCATCGCCATTCTTTTAAGACTAAATAAGGTTGGGCTTAAGACTAAATAAGCCGGCTGTGGCTGCCCGGCTGCGTCTGTCGGGCTATTTTTGCGAAAAAAAGACCCGGAGATGGAAAAAACAGTTTTATTGACTTTATTATTAACGATGGCGCTATCGGGAATCGCAGCGACGCCCGAAGTGCCCGATACCATAGCGGGGCGCAAACTCGACGAAGTGGTGGTGAAAGGCGAGAAGCCTCAGATCAGGAGCACCGACGGTATTCTTGTGGTGGATCTGCCCGAGATAGTGAAGGACAAGCCCGTGACGAATATTCTCGAGGCGCTTGGCTATCTTCCGGGCGTGGTGAGCAACAACGGAATGATAGGTCTGAACGGGGCATCGGAAGTAACCATCATCCTCAATGGCGAACTTACCAACATGCCCGTGCAGAATCTCTATCAGCTGCTGTACTCAATGCCTGTCGACCGCCTCAAAAATGTAGAGGTGATGTATGCCGCGCCGGCAAAGTATCATGTCAGCGGCGCGGTGATAAATATTGTTCTGAAGACGCCCAGGCCTCTCGACGGACTGGCCGGCCAGGTGCAGTCGGCCTATAATCAGGCTCATTACGCTTCCTATACCGGAGGGGTGGCCGCTACGTACGCTGTCACCGACTGGACATTCGACCTCAACTGGTCGCTGTCGCGCAACCGCACATGGAACCGCCAGGAAACATACTCCAATCATCTTGTCGGGGCCTCCCGCACCATGGTGGAGGACGATATGCGTCAGCAGAGCCGCGATATTACCAATCTCATCTATACGGCCGTGTCCTATAAGACCTTCAAGCTCGTATACAACGGGCAGATAAATTCCGGCCGCAGGAGCACGAGTCTGTCATCCGGCACTTTCGGCGATTATGTCAACCGCTACTCCTATCTTTCGCCGACCGGCTATCATAATATTATGGCAAGGTATACGGCGCCATTCGGGCTCACCGTCGGGGGCGACTATACCTCTTTCAGCGAAGACCGTGAGCAGAAGCTGTTCAAAGGGCCTTCGGAAATTGTAGAGGCCACAAACCGGCAGAGCATAGACACCTACCACGCCTATGCCGACCGCGAGCATCAGATCGGAGCCGTTCAGCTCAACTACGGCCTCGAATACCGGCATTCCCGCGACCATAGCCGCCAGGTGTATGCTTTTCCGCCCCGCGAGGGTTTCGACGATGTGCTCGCGGAAGACGTGGCCGACGCTTATGTCGGCGTGCAGGCATCGTTCGGCAGCGGACTATCGTTCAACGCCTCGGCTAAGGCCGAGTATTTCCACAACAACTATCAGCATAACTGGAACTTCGTGCCCCAACTTGCCGTAACATACTACCGCACACCCAAGAGCATATTTCAGCTCAGTCTCACCTCGCAGCGCGTATATCCGCAATACTGGGAGCTGCACGGCGCCACTGCCTATGTCAACGATTATTCGGCCATAACAGGCAATCCGGCCCTGCAGCCGTATATGAACTATTCGGGCCAGCTGAACTATATACTGCGGCAGAAATACGCCGCTACGCTCTATGTGCTGTATGCCGACCGCTATGCCGTGCAGCTTCCGTATCAGAAGCCCGATGAGCTGCAGCTGCTTTTTCAGACTGTGAACATGGATTTCTCGCGTACTGTCGGCCTGCAGCTGCATGCTCCGGTCGATATCGGGTCGGCCTTCAATACTGTAATCGTGGCCAACATAATGAACAAACGCGAAAAAGCGCGGCGCTTCCACGACATAAGCTTCGACAACAGGCGATGGGGCTTTTACGGGGCCCTCAACAACACTGTCAGCTTCTCGCCCGGCTCACCGGTGTCGCTGTCGGTGGATGTGTCGTACATCTCGGGGCAGATTCAGGGACCGGGACGCTTCAATTCGTTCTGGAAAGTCGATGCGGGTGTGAAATGGCGCTTCGGCCGCAAGCGCTGCTGCGAGCTCGATCTCAAGTGCAACGATATTTTCAACACATGGAATCCGCGCCTCTCTATCGATGCCGCCGGACAGGACTACAGAATGTACGTCCATGAGATGGCGCGCAGCATGAGGCTGTCGTTCGTATGGCGCTTCAATGGCTTCAAACCGAAAGATACCGAGGTGGATACGTCGCGTCTCGGCACCGGCCTTACTTTACGATGAGCGAGTCGCCGCCGAGGTCGACCTCGAAGAACCGTGGCTGACGGTGGTAATAGCCCCGGCTGTCGTCGTGGCTGTGCACCGACATGAGGGTGCGTCCGTCGAAGGTGCGGAACAGCATGCCGTGTCCGAAGTTCGGCGGTGTCACCGGCTGTGCCTGCTGCGTCCACGGGCCGTCGAGGGTGCCGCTTTCGGAGTACGCTACGCCCTGGGTATATACGTCGTATACCCAGCTTGTCCAGAGCATGCCCAGACGCCCGCTTCCGGTACGGAAAAGGAAGGGGCCGTCGGTCACGCGGTTCGGGCCCTCTTTGCCGTCGACGATCTCGCGGCTCCAGGGCGAGTCGGATGCCCGGAACAGTATGGTGCCTTCGCCAGCGGGGGCCGAGAGGTCGGGTTCAAGTTCTATTTTCTCTATGGTGCCGTCCCAGTTCTGAAGCCACTCCCAGCAGTACACCATATAGGGCTTGCCGTCGGTGTCGACCCAGAAAGTGCCGTCGAGGGTGAGCTTGTCGGCCGGAAGTATCAGCTTGTCCGATATGGGACGGTAGGGACCGTCGGGGCGGTCGGACACCAGTATGTGCGAGGCACGGCGTTCCAGGCGCGCGCCCCTGAAGGTGCCGATGCTGTCGGCACGGTTGGTGAAAGTGGCGAAATAGTAGTACTTGCCGTTGTATGGGTGAAGTTCGGCCGCCCATATCATTGGCTCGGGGCCCATCCACGAAGCAGTGTCGATTTCCACGACATCGTAGGGGCCGGCCCACATCGCGAGGTCCTTGCTTTTCCACATTTTGCCGCCTGTGCCGGTCATGTAGTATGTCTGAGTGGCGGAGTCGGCCAGCACGAAGGGATCGCTCAGTACTATCGAGTCGAGCGGGGTGGTGTATTCGGTGTCGGCGCTTGCCGTGTCGGTGTGTCTGCTGCCGCACGATACAAGCAGGAGCAGAAGGAGGGGAAGGAGTTTTTTCATGGTCGGAGGTGGGGGAGGAGGAATCTAATCGATGATGTCGGAAGTGCCCGCGTCGACAACAGTGGCGCAGACCGCCCGCATTTCGTCGTATTCGGCCCAGTCGGGGTCGTTTTCGGCATATATTTTCAGGGGCAGCAGCGGGAAGGGAGCGAGAGTGCGGTTCAGGAAAGATCCGAAAACATCGGTGCTGAAAGTATAGAACACCCAGTTGCGTTCGCCCGCACCTGTGTATATGCCCGTAAGGAGAGCCGTATTTTTGCCCTTGAGGCCTTCCTCGAAAGCATCGGTAATTTTTTCTAGTAGTTCGGCATCTTTTTCGCCGGGAAAGCAGAGATCGCCTTCGGGAGTGTAGGGCAGAGTCACTTCCACGCGTATGCTGTTGCGCTCGCGCGAGCGGTATTTATCCACGTCGACACGACCGGTAACGATTATGGTGTGGCCGTTGTCGTCGGTGGCGGGAAATGTGAACCATTCATCTTTTGCCATGCGCAGAAGCTATTAAGAAGTATTGTCTTAACTCAGGCACAGCCTGAATTTTCACTTTAAACTATATTCACTTCAACTTTGAGCTTGCGAAAGTTGAAATAAAAAAATCCGGTCGGAGTATAAGCCGGGTTATGTGGCGTGTGTACTTTCCCTAAAGAGAGATGCACAGCACCGTCCGTCATTTATCTGGCTCCCGGAGGAGCGGCGAGCAGTCTACCCCCCGGCAATGGACGAGCAGCCCTTAGATGCCGGTATACTTGACCTTGCAACCCATAAGATGTGCGGCGCGCGATGTCGCCGTCGCGCCCGGTGAGCTCTTACCTCGCCTTTTCACCCTTACCCGCCGGAGCGGGCGGTCGTTTTCTGTCACATTACTCTACCGTTACCGATAGCTTCCCGTTAGGAAATATGGTGCTCTGTGTTGCCCGGACTTTCCTCACGCCCTTTACAGGAAGAACGCGCGACGGACCCTCCGGCCGGATTCTATATCTAATTATGAATGATGAATTATGAATGATGAATTCTGTGCATTAGCCGGTAATTCATAATTCATAATCCTTAATTCATAATTTATTTCAGTAGCCGCGGACTATGCCGCGTTCGGAGTTCTTGACGAAATTGAGGATAGTGTCGCGTATTTCGTTCGGGGTCACCTCGCTCTCGATGTGTGCCACTGCTTCACTCACATTCATGCCGCAGTTGTACAGAAGACGGTAGATTTCCTCGATTTCGGTGATAGTTTCGTTGGAGAAGCGGCGCCGCTTCAGGCCTACGATGTTAATGCCGGCATACGATATGGGTTCGCGTGCGGCGCGGATATAGGGCGGAATGTCCTTGTTCACCAATGCGCCGCCCTGCAGCATCACATGCGAGCCTATGTGGCAGAACTGGTGGATAAGGCTGCCGCCGCCTATAACGGCGAAATCGTCGACCACCACTTCGCCTGCGAACTGAGTGGCATTGCTCACTATCACGTTGTTGCCTATCACGCAGTCGTGGGCCACGTGGGTGTAGGCCATCAGCAGTGTGTTCGACCCGACCACGGTCTTGCCTTTGGAGGCTGTGCCGCGGTTCACGGTGGTGCATTCGCGCAGCGTGGTTCCGTCGCCGATGATTGCTACGGTTTCCTCGCCGTGAAATTTGAGGTCCTGGGGTATGGCGCTTACCACAGCCCCTGGAAATATAGTAACGTTGCGGCCTATGCGGGCTCCCGGCATTATGGTGACATTGCTGCCGATTTTGCAGCCTTCACCTATTTCCACATTGTCGGCTATGGTGGTGAATGGTCCCACTTCCACGCCGTCGGCTATCTTGGCATCGGGATGTACGCAAGCCAGTTGATGAATCATGTTTCGCTTGATTTTGGTTTATTTATTCTTGATAATCTGAGCCATGAACTCGCATTCGCATACCACTTTCTCGCCTACGAAAGCGCGGCCTTTCATCACGGCCATGCCGCGGCGCAGCGGTGTCATGAACGATACATGGAACAGCAGTGTGTCGCCGGGAACCACTTTCTGACGGAACTTCACGTTGTCGATCTTCATGAAGTAGGTCGAATAGCGTTCGGGCTCGTCGACTACGCTGAGCACCAGCAGACCGCCTGTCTGGGCCATGGCTTCTACAAGCAGTACGCCGGGCATCACCGGTTCCTGGGGGAAGTGACCCTGGAAGAAAGGCTCGTTGGTGGTCACATTCTTCACGCCCACGATATAGTTGTCGCTCTTGTCGATAATCTTGTCGACGAGCAGGAAGGGATAGCGGTGGGGCAGGAAGCGGCGTATGGTGTTGTTGTCCATCAGCGGCTCGGCGTTGGGATTGTACTGGGGTGCCTGTACTTCCTGACGCTTGATTTCCGAGCGTATGGCTTTGGCCAGCTGTGCGTTGATGGTGTGGCCGGGCTTGGTGGCTATCACGCGGCCGCGAAGCGGACGGCCTATCAGGGCGATGTCGCCGATAAGGTCCATGAGCTTGTGGCGGGCCGGTTCGTTGGAGTGGAAGAGCGGTTTCTCGTTGATGTAGCCGAAAACCGAGGCGTCGTGGCGGGGCACACCCATTTCATCGGCGATATGGTCGAGCTCGGCCTGGGTCTTGGGGCTTTCGTAGATAACGATGGCGTTGTCGAGGTCGCCGCCCTTGATGAGTCCTGCCTTGAGGAGGGGCTCAACGTCGCGCACGAATACGAATGTACGGGCGGGCGATATCTCCTCGGCGAAATCGGCGATATGGTCGAGAGTGGCATACTGGTTGTCGAGAACATCGGATTCGAAGTTCACCTTCACATCGAGGCTGAATTCATCGTCGGGAAGGAGCATGAGTTTCGAGCCGGTCTCGGCATCCACTACCTCTACCTTGTGCTTCACATAGAAGAAGTCCTTGTCGGCTTTCTGCTCTTCGGTGCCGACGCTCAGTATTGCGTCTACAAAAGGCTTGGCGCTGCCGTCGAGGATAGGAATCTCGGGGCCGTCGACGCGTATCAGGCAGTTGTCGATGCCGAGGGCATAGAGAGCCGCCATGGCATGCTCGATGGTGCTCACTGTTATGTCGCCTTTGCCTACTACGGTGCCGCGCTGGGTGGCTACTATGTTTTCGGCAAGAGCGTCGATGGTGGGTTCTCCCTCAAGGTCGGTGCGTTGTATCTTGTATCCGTGGTTGTCGGGAGCCGGGCAGAATGTGGCTTTCAGGTGAGCGCCGGTGTGAAGACCTTTGCCTTCGACGGTGAACTCGCCTTTCAATGTTACCTGCTTCATGGAAGTAAAAATATGAGGTAATGAGGTTTAGTTATTATTCAGTTTCGATTCGAGTTCTCTCACCTTGGCAAACAGTTCGCCAAGTTTCTTCTGGTAGGCGCACAGGCGGCCGAAGTCGCCTATGGGCAGTGCGGGAGAACCCATTATGCGGCTTCCGGCAGCGACGCTTTTGGGAATGCCGCTCTGGGCGCCGATATGAGTGCGGTCGCCGATGGTGATATGGCCCGATATGCCCACCTGGCCGCCGAACATGCAGTTCGAGCCGATTTTGGTGGAGCCGGCGATACCCACCTGCGAAGCCATGACGGTATCGTGGCCTATTTCTACGTTGTGGGCCACCTGGATGAGATTGTCGAGCTTCACGCCGCGCTCTATGTGGGTGCGGCCCATGGTGGAGCGGTCGATAGTGGTGTTGGCGCCGATTTCAACATCGTCGTCGATCTCCACGATACCGATCTGCTCGATTTTGTGGTATACTCCGTCGGCGTCGGGTGCGAAGCCGAAACCGTCGGCGCCAATCACAGCGCCGCTGTGCAGTACGCAGCGGCGTCCTATGCGGCAGCCGTGGTATATGCGCACTCCGGCGTATACGATGGTATCGTCGCCGATTTCACAGCCGTCGCCGATATAGCTCTGAGGATAGATTTTAACATTCTTGCCAAGCTTCACGCCATGGCCTATATATGCGAAAGCGCCAACATAGCATCCTTCGGGCACTTCTACGCCATCGGATATGTGGCAGGGCTGTTCGATGCCGGTCATGACAGGGCGCATGGCTGTGGATGCAAGCTCAAGTAGCTTTGCAAGCGAGCCGTATGGATCCGCAACACGTATAAGTGTTGCAGAAACCGGTTGCTCGGCCTCGAAGTTATTATTCACCAACACTATTGTAGCCTTGGTGTCGTAGATGAAATGCGTATATTTAGGATTGGCTAGAAAGGTCAATGCGCCCGGTCCGGCCTCTTCGATTTTTGCGAATGTCGATACTGCGGCATTGGGGTCTCCGTCCACTTGTCCGCCTATATAGTTAGCTATCTGCTGTGCTGTAAACTGCATTACTGTCAAAGATTGTGGCAATTCAAGATGCAAAGGTCGCAAAAAAAAACGACATTACGGCATATTAGCCCGCTTTTTTGCATCTTGCGCCCTTAGTCGTCCGTGTTACGGACGTATTTGGCGGGATTGCCGGCCACGATTGTGCCGGGGGCCACATCGCGGGTCACGACGCTGCCGGCTCCTATGATGGCTCTTTCGCCTATGGTCACTCCGGGCAGCACAGTCACATTGGCTGCTATCCATACGTTGTCGTGTATCGTTATCGGCAGGGCGCGCATGATGCCGGCATTGCGTCGGCCGGCGTCGTAAGCATGGATTACGGTGCAAAGCGTGGTGCCGGGACCGATGAACACGTTGTCGCCTATGGTCACATCGGCCTCGTCGAGAATGGTGAGATTGAAATTGCCGGTAAAGTTCTCGCCGATGTGTATGTTGAATCCCAGATCGCAGAAAAAGGGGCTGTGGATTACAAACCGCGAGCCTATACGCCCGAAAATCTTCCGGGCGATAGCTTCCCTGGCGGTACGGTCGGCAGGAGAGGTGTTGTTGAGCCGAAAGCATAGCTCTTCGCATCGCGACAGCGCCTCGCCGATTCCGTCGGCAAAGCCGTCCATCCATTCGCCCGAACCAAGAAGGGCGAATACATCACGGGTGTTTTCTGTCATAGCGGAAGTGGATTAGCGGCGAGCTTCGGGGCCCATTTCAAAGACGAGTGTACCGCCTTCGGCCAGGTCGGAGTGGCGCAATACGGTGGTGTCGAAGGGGCGTCCGTTGAGAGTGGCCGACTGTATGTATTTGTTGTGTTCCGAGTTGTTTTTCGCTACGATTTCGAATGTCTTGCCGCCGGGCAGGTGGATGGTGGCGCGGTCGAACATCGGCGAGCCTATCTGGTATTCGGGCAGCCCGGGTGTCACAGGGTAGAAGCCGAGCATCGAGAAGACCACGAAGGCTGTCATGCCGCCGCCGTCCTCGTCGCCGGGAATGCCCATCAGGTCGTTGCGGAACCACTGGCGTATGAGCGAGCGTATGCGCTTCTGGGTCATCCACGGACGGCCCGCGTAGTTGTAGAGATACGGCACATGGAGGCTCGGCTCGTTGGCCATGGAGAACTGGCCTACGTTGCCTGTATGGTCGGGCAGCTGCGAATAGAAGTCGAATTTGCTGCGGCCGAGAGGCTCGTTGAAGGTGCGGTCGAGCTCGTTGCAGAAGCTGTTCGCGCCGCCCATAAGCTCGATCAGGTCGGCTACGTTGTGGGGGACGTCCCAGCGGTATATCCAGCCGTTGTTCTCGCCATAGTACTCGCGCGCTCCCATGCCGCCGGGCCAGCGGTAATCGAATGGCTCGATGAAGTTGCCGGCCGAGTCTTTCGGGTGGAAGAAGCGGGTGTCGGGGTTGAAGAGATTGCGATAATTCATCGATGCGGCGGCATAGCGCACACTGTCGGCTTCCTTGCCTAAAAAGCCGGCCAGACGGCTGAGACACCACTGGTCGTAGGCGGTGCCGAGGGTCACGGCCACAGGCTGCCGTTTTTCGAACGAATGCACCTCGGCTATATATTCGGTCTCGCCCGGTGCGAGCGCCGGTATGTAGCCGCGCTCTTTGTAGAAGCGGTCGAGTTCGCCCGCGGGAAGACCCGACCACGGAGCCAGTGTCTTGTTCTCGATGCCGCGGCGGCATGCCTCGTAGGCGAGTCCGAGGTCGAAATCGGTCAGGCCCTTGGCATAGGCGTCGGCTATGCTGGCGACACCGTGGTTCGAGTTCATGCGCCTCGTATCGCCGGTGATTTCGGGGAAGGTGGGCATCCACAGGCTGTCGGTCTGAGAGGCCATGCGCAGATACGAGCGCAGTATGTTCAGCTCCAGCTCCGGCTCTATGATCACCCGCATAGGGTGCGCTGCTCGGTAGGTGTCCCAGATCCAGTCGTCGGTGTAGAAGGCATGGCCTTCGTCGTCGTGTACGCGGCCGTCGGAGGCGCTGAAGTAGCGGCCGTCCTCGCTCAGACATACCGGACGCTCGTGCATGCGGTAGAGCGATGAGTAGAAGAGGGTAAGGTCGTCCTCGTTGTCGGTCTCGACTTCGATACGGCCGAGAGTATCGTTCCATATCTTGCGTGCGGCGGCCGCGACCGAGTCGACGTCGTAGTTGCTTATCTCACGACGGAGATTGCGCTCGGCCTGTTCCTCGCTGATGAACGATACGCCGTAGCGTATGTTCAGCCGGTCGGTGCCGGGTGCATATCGCAGGGCCATGCAGGCATCGTTGCCGTCGGCAAGAGTGATACTGCTGTCGGGCTGCTGGGCAGTTTCCATGTAGAGGTATATCTTCACGCCGTTGTCGAGGTTCTGATACCCTTTTATGGCGTTGCCCGAGGTCTGGAGGGCGCCGTTGCGGGAGTTGAGCACCAGACTGGGTGCTTCGGCACTCTTTAAGGTGAGCTCATAGACGGCCGACTGAGCCGCCGGTGCGAAATCCACGCCTATGCCGGCCTCATCGAGGAACACGGAGTAGCGGTAGGGCCGCAGGTCCTCGTTGTCGTAGCTGTAGGATGTCACGGGCCTTATGGCCGCGCTGTCGCCCTGTACCACCGACAGGTTGAACGCCGATTTTTCGCGGTGATTGGTCACTGTCACGGCCAGACCGTTGAGGCGGTCCGATGTATAGTCGCCGCGTTCGGGCACCATGCGCAGCATGCTGTTGGGCAGATGCACGTTGGGGTACGCCGGCACCAGCAGATGGCTGATGTTGCCTATATAGGGGTTGACATAATCTACGGGTTCGGGGCTGCCGCTGCCGTCGCAGGAAGCGAGTGTGCACAGCATCAGCGCCGGCAGCATGATAATAAGCTTCATGAGTCTGGTTTATAGGGTGGTGATAAGCGCTTCTATCTGGGGAAGCAATGCTTGTGTCTCGTCGTTGTATATGTCGAAGCGGCGCACGGGGCTTACTCCCGCCGGAGCGCCGATGTTCTGGGCGGCTATGCGCTTTTCAACTTCGCTGCGGCTCATGGCGCTGCGCTTCATGGTGCGCGCTATGCGCAGTTCCAGCGGCGACTCCACGCGCCATTCGGCGTCGACCATCGTATTGAGGCCGCTTTCGTAGAGTATGGCCGTCTCCACAAATGTTATGTTCCGCTCCTGTTCGCCAACCCATGCGGCGATGTCGTCGCGGACGGCCGAGTGCACCATGGAGTTGAGCATTGCGAGCTTTTCGGCGTCTTCGAATACCACGGCGGCAAGGCGCCGGCGGTCGATGGCGCCGTCGACCACGCAGAGACTGTCGATTTCTTCGGTAAGACGCCGTTTGATGGTGTCGTCGGCATCCATGAGGGTCTTGGCGCGGCTGTCGCAGTCGTACACAGGGTAACCGAGCGTGCGCAGTATGCGGCAAACCACCGATTTGCCCGATCCTATGCCGCCTGTTATCGCTACCAGAAGTTTCATCGGTGTTCTATAATATATTCGGCGCTGTCTACCGACAGATGCACGTTCTGCAGGTTCGACGGTACGTCGCGCAGCGTCAGTTTCATCATTTTCGACGGATTCTGCGGATTGATGCGTTTGTAGTCGGCAACGATGCGGAAGTGCGGATCGCTGTTGGCGTAGGCACTCATGGGAACCATGTAGAATACGTCGATCTGAGCCGGGAAGGTTATGAGTTTGGTGCCTTCGGGCACGTTGACCGGTTCGATAACCACCTTACGGCTCTTGAATATGAGCGGTTCCACTTCGAACGACACGTCGATACTGTCGGGAATCACTCTCGAACCGGCGGGGCCTACGAGGCGCACGCGCTGCGTCCGGCTCTCGTCGAGGGCCGCGAGCCTTATCGGTTCGGTGGTAACGGCGTTGTAGTTGTCGGGCAGCGCCAGACCCGGGGCCATATACACTTTCACGCTGTCGGCCGACAGGCGCGGACGCCCGTTGAGAGCCGATTGCGGACTGGTGGTCACTTTGTAATCGATATTTACAGGCAGGAGATAGCCGGGATGCGTGGTGTAGGGTATTGCGAGAGAGTCGGGATACACCACGCTTACCTGCGAGCCGCCGGCTGCGGTGCGGGCCACGGCCTTGAGCTCGGTGGCGTTGAGATGCAGCAGGCCGTTGGAGCGATAGGCGCGGAAATCGATATTGACAGTGGGCTTGGACCCCGCGAGCATCTTTATGACCTGTGTGCCGCGTGCGCGCAGACTCACGTTGAGCGCCTCGGGACCCGCACTGATCAGTGTCACCGAGTCGGGCACATGGGTTATCTTCATGGGCAGGCGCACGTCGAACTGCTCTTCTTCGTTGAGCGACAGCACAAGCCACAGCACCGCCGATATGCACACGAAGAGCAGAAACATCAACGAGTCGCGGCCGCGGCGCGAACGCACCGCGGCCATGACTCTGCCAAATGTTTTTCTAATGTCCATGGCGACACCTTGTCCGGCCTGCGGACGCAGTCTGTATCTTACTTAGACTGGTTGCCGTCCTGAGTAGCCTGGTTGGCATCCTCGGCCGAGGGATATACGGAGCCTTTATCGACGCGGACGCGCACGTTGTTGTCGATTTCGATGATGAAGCTGTTGTCCCTCACTTCGCGGATGGTGCCGTAGATACCGCCTGCGGTAACTACTTTGGAGCCTTTGTCGAGCGATTCGCGGAATTTCTTGATTTCTTTCTGTCGTTTCTGCTGGGGGCGGATCATGAAGAAGTAGAACACTACGAAGAGTGCCACGATCATGAGGATGCTGCCCATACCGCCGCCTGCGGGCTGAGCTCCGTCAAGGAGAATGTAGTTAAGCATTATATTGTCGTTTTATGTGGTTATACGGTTTTATTTATAACACCGTCGGCCGAAAGTTTCTTCACTACGGAGTAGAGAATTCCGTTTACGAAGCTGCCGCTGCGCGGTGTGCTGTAGTCGTTGGCGATTTCGATATACTCGTTCATCGACACCGGAACGGGTATCGACGGATAGTGCACGATCTCGGCGATAGCTGTCAGCAGTATCACTATGTCCATGAAAGCCAGGCGTTCGGTATCCCACTGGGCGGTGTCGATAAAGCTGTCGATGAGCGCGCGGTATTCTTCGCGGTGCTCTACCACGAATTCGAACAGCTCGGCGCCGAAAGCCTCATCGGCGGCGTTCATGAATTTAGGCAGAAGCGTTATCTTGCCGGCGGTGTCCTGTGTGGCGTCATCGGCGCTTTCTCCGTCGGCCGCGGCGTAGGAGCGGCGCATGGTCTTGAGGGCGAAGGTGCTCATTATGGCCAGGTCGTCGTTCCAGTACACGGCGCTGGTCTCGAGGGCTTCGGCAAGCTCGTCGGAGGGCACGATGATGGTGCGTGTCACTTCACGCCAGAATGCGGCGTCGGTGGCGAAATCGCCGGCGGGGCTTTCCATGTATTCCTTATACAGGGCGCTGGATGTGATCTGGTCGAGCAGACCGGCGAACAGCAGGTCGCTGTCGCGCCAGTTGGCGGGGTCGGCGCTGGCATGGTCCTTGGCATACTCGGTCAGGGCCTCGCAGCCGGTCACGGCCTTAACATAGAGGTTGTCGACAAAGCGGAGACTGGGATTGAGATCTTCCTGCGTGGGAAGATATTTGTTCTTGGCCTCGTCCAGACGGGCTTCCTGAAGGCGGGTGATGTACACCGGCATCAGCAGCAGCGCGTGGTACAGGTCGTAGGCCAGGCTCAGCGATGTGTCGAGGTCCTTGCGGGCCTTGATATAGGTGGCGCGGGTGTCATCGAACGACATCAGTGTCTGCGAGAACATCTTCATGCCGTTGTCGAAACCGAGGTGGCTGAAGTTTTCGTCGCGGCGGAGCACACGCTCCACACCCTTGTGTTTGCGGATAATGGTAGTGAACACCGTGTTCCAGAAAGCGACGTCGTCGGCCATCTGGAGCTTGCGCTTGCGTTTGTAGTCGGTGTAGACTGCCGATGAGAGTATGGCGCCCATGATATCGTCGATACAGCTGTCGAATTTCGACAGGCGGCTGCGGTTTTTCGCCAGGATGGCGCTCATGGACGAGTCTTCGCGAAGCGCTTTGCCCACACGGTTCTTCTTTATGCCTGGATCGGCCTCGAGAGTGCGGCCCGAGCCGGAACCGAGCTGTATGGAGCTCAGTTTGAGAAGAAGAATGAGGAGGTCGAGATAAACCGAATATGCGAACTGACGCTCGCGGGAGCCGTCGGTATCGGCCGGTGCGTTTTCAAGTTTGAAATCCTTGCGCGTCAACAGAAACGAGTACAGTATCTGGACGGTCTTGATTCTGATTAAACTGCGGTTTATCATATATGTTAATGTTCAATCTTTTTCGGGTTCGGTCTGCAAAGGTAATCAAAAATCCCCGATTAGACGCTACGCTCGCAAAAAATACGGTATAAAATACCTCACATGGCCGTGTCGTAGCGCCCGGGACGCTCCAGGGTTTCGGTGGTGGTGCGGCCGTAGGCGTCGGTATATGTCACCGTCACGGGGCTGTCGGCACTCGCTGTTCTGGCCGTGAACAGGTGGTTTGTCACACGCACGGCATCGCCGCCGGGAGCTTTCCCTGTTTGAAGGAGAATGGGTATGGGGTAGGCGGCTACTACAAGAGGATCGTCGGCGGTGATACGTGTCACTTCCAGGGGCCTGCCGGCTTCGCTGATGGTAATGACGCCGGCCGGTTCGTAGTTGAAAACGTTCACCATCACCATATTGTCATCGAACTTCGAGTAGTCGGTACGTGCCGGGTGCTGCTCCAGATATTTTGCATATGCAGGGTCGGTGGCATATGTCTTTTTGACGGTATTGAGGTCGTAGACACGGAACGGCTTGCGGTCGCATTCGGCCACGCCCTCCATGCGCGAGGTAAAGTCTTTGCCGTCGAAGGTGTAGACCTTGAAGGCTGCCGGGGAGCCGTCGGAGCAGATGTCGCGGCCGGCGAGTGCCTTGGTGTTCCAGAAGTTGCAGCACAGCGACGATACATTGTCTTCGTGGATATTCGGATAATCGGGCGCTATCGCGTGGTAGTTGAAGTGGGTGTGGCCGGTGAGTATGCGCACGTTGTCGAAGTCTTTCACCATTTCGGCGAACCTGAGCGAGCCTTCGCCGTCTTTTCCCTGACCGGGATAGGTGGTGAATTTTCCGTCGAAGGTCAGGCGCCACATCGGTATGTGGGTGCAGATGATGAGCGGCCGGCTTTTGTCGGCTACCAGTTCAAGATCGCGGCGCAGCCAGTCGAACTGCTCTTCGGTGAGAGCGCCGTCGTAGTTGCGGTTGCCCACGACGCCTTTGGCATATTTCTTCTTGGGCGAATATTCGTTTTTATACACGATATCGTCGAGCACCACCACATGGGCATCGCCGAGATTGAACGAGTAGTACGACGGTGCAAGCTCCTTTCTGAACGGCGCCGACGAAAGATAGTCGGTGGCAGCGCCCTCGGGCACCGACGGGTCGTTGTCGTGGTTGCCGGTGACGGGGAAGAAAAGAGTTGGATAGTCGACATCGCGCAGCGTGGCGGCAAATTCGGCCGGCCCGAAACCGTTGGTATACCAGTAGCGGTCCCAGCTGAGGTCGCCCAGAGCCACGGTGTAGACAGGCACTTTCGAGTCGGCTACAAAGTTCCGTATGCGGGGCATGAATCCGTTGCGGAACTGCTCGAGGTCGTCGGCGCGGTCGGCAAGATGGATGTCGGTCACGACCACAAGGTCGAACTGCCTGTTGTCGACCGGATATATCTCGAAATCGTGGGTCTCGGCCTTGTCGGGCGATGCGGTGTCGAGATGTGCCCATATGCCGGGCTCGCATGCGGCTTTGCCGCGCGATGGCTCGTATCCCGACGGAAGGGTGTAGAATACGTAGCCGAGTTTCTTGTCAGTGTCGAGGCTGTAATGGCCCTTGCCATCGGTGACGGCAATGGAATAGCCGTCGGACACCGGTACTCCCGCCACCCCCTTGCCTTGGGAAGTGATGCGGCCGCTTACCACCGCCGCCTGAATGGCCGATGCGCTTGCGGCGAGAATGATCAGTGAGAATATGGCTTTTTTCATAGTCGTTTTATAGAATAATTGTGTAATATCGGTTAAGGTTATTCTGCCGGGCCGAACACTCGCTTCACGGCGTCGAGATACCCGTAGCCATAGAGGTTACAGGGCTGCAGGAAGCTCGTTTCGGTCCATTCGTTCCAGCTGTTGATGGTTATAAGCGGTGCCTGGTCGGGATGGGCGTCGGCATAGGCCTTGGCTTTGAGGAGTCCTTTCTCGAAGTTCTCGGGGGTGTTGTTGCGGACCACGGCGCTGTGCTGTGTGCGGGGGCTGTTGTCCCATCCCACGCTGATATGGGGGTAGTAGGGGAAGGAATAGGTATTGTCGATGCGGTTCCACTCGGCTTCTACGCGGCCAAGTATGTTTTCGTAGTCGTCGTTCACGTCGGTAAAGTGCACGAACTGATAGTGGGTGCCACTGGTAAAGCCGAGTTTTTTTACGAAATCATCGCTCGGGTTGCCTGTTTTGCCGGCATCGAGACCGCTGTAGTTGAGGTTGATCGACCACATGGTTATCTGCAGGTCGAGACCCGGAAAGCCGGCACGCTTGGTCTCTTCGGTAAACCACCGCAGGGCGTCGGCGGTTTCCTCGACACCGCCCAGTCCGGCAATGAGCTGGGGTATGTCGTAGATCATGAACACCGGCTTGCCGTCGATTTTATAGTAGCCCGGGTGCTTGAAATATTTCTCGATATTGCGGCGGCATATTTTCTCGAATTCCTCGCGGTCGACGCGTCCGGTCCATATCACATTGTCCTCGTTGTAGCGCGCAAGCCGAGTGTCCCACAGATTGAGGACATCGTGGTTGGCCCACATGAGGTAGAATTTCATCTTGTCGTTGTTGCGCGCCTTGAGGAAGCCGTTGTCGAGGGTCGTTTCCATGAACGGGCGGCCGTCGAACCAGTACCAGTCGAAGATAAACACGTTTATTCCGTGTGATGTGGCCTGCTCGATTTCCATCTCCATAACCGACGGATCGGCTTCGTTGATATATCCCCACAGGGGCTTGCGGTTCCAGTAGTGGCCGGGGTAGCGGTCGCCTACGGTCATTACGGTCTCCCATTCGCCTATGCCCATCGGCCAGAAGGGACGCAAGCGGGGATCATCGGAAGCGTATGCCGGATACAGGAATGCGGCGACATCGTATTTTTTTGTGTCTTTCGCCGTTTTTTTAGCGGACAGAGATGCCGGGCACAATAACAGTAGAAGAAGATACAGGAAGAAACGTGATTTCATGGCAGAATTTAAAGAGGGGAGCGGACCGCGACTGGCTGCGGTCTGTCCCCTCTGTGATAGGTAGATTATTATTTTGTCGCGGCTTCGTCTTCGGCTTCGGCTGCCTCAGCGGCTTCGTCTTCGGCAATTTCCTTGTTCTTGAAGTCGGTCACGCCGGCTGCGATGAGGATATTGTACCACGAGAAGAGCTTGCGGATGTCGGTGGTGTACACGCGCTCGCGGTCGAAGTCGGGAAGGATGGTGCCGAAATATTCGCGCAGAGCGTCGGGCGTGGCGAACTGCTTGAGATCGACGGGCTTGCCTTCGGTAGCGGTGTATACTTTCTCGAACACTTCGGTCAGAGGTGTGTCGCCGCCTTCGGTGTATATGGAGATGTCGGGTATCGACACCACTTTTTCGTGGGGATATGTCGGGGTGCGCTTGCCGGTAGTAAGGTTTTCGACGATAAGATTGTTCTTGCCGCGGCTAAGCAGCTTGTATAGACCGGGTTTGCCGGTGATTGCAATGATACCTTTTAGCATGGTCTGTGTTGTAAGATGTAATTTATGTGCAAATTTAAGAAATTAAAGGCGAAATCCGCCTCTTTCGCCGATAAAAAAGAGTCTTAAAGACATAAGAAACCGCGCAGTTGGCGTTTCTGTCGTTCGCGGGACAGATAGCCGGACTGCGCGGTTTTTAGGGTAAGGTATCAGATGAAACTGCGTACCATATGCTCCAGTTCCTGTACGGGCTTGCGGCCGCTGTCGCGCCATGCTTCCTGGCCGTCTTTGAAGAGAATATAGGTCGGATAGGTGTCGATTTTGTATTCTTTCATGAGGTCTTCGCTTTCACGGCCGTTGATCTGGACTATGTTGGCGCGGTCGCCTATGCGTTTGCGGAGTTCGTCGAATACGTGGGTCATGGCCTGGCAGCATTCCTTTTCGGGATTATAGAATTCCACGAGTGTCGGTTTGCTTTCGGCGAGATATTGCTGGAGTTTTGTGTCTGTTGTAGTGTCTGTAGTCATGATGTGGAGAGATTTTTTTGCGGACGTCAGAATTCGTCCGATTTGGTTTCCTGATGATCTTTTATTTTCTGTTCGAGGAGCTCGGCCTGCTGCACACCTACGGTGCGCCACACGGCTTCGCCGTTCTTGAACATGATAAGAGTCGGCACGGAGCGCACGCCGTAGCGGGCTGCCAGTTCCTGATTCTTGTCGATATCGACTTTTATGATATTGGCCTTGTCGCCTACGCGCTGCTTCACATCTTCAAGGATAGGAGCCTGCATGCGGCAGGGGCCGCACCATGTGGCGAAGAAGTCGACCAGTGTCGGTTTGTTTTCCTGGATAAGCTGTTCAAAATCGCTCATAATTATTGTAGTTTTATATTAGTATTTCGATTTTCTGCTTATAAAACACCTGGGGGGCCTACAAGGTTTAGAGGTAGTTCCAAAGTGAATTCACATATGTCATAAAACGACCTCTTACTCGAGAAGTTTTTTGTCGGCGCAGCGCAGTATTCTGCCGGGGAAAAGTCGCGGAAAGGCGGTGTTGTGGGTGGCCACTATGACGGTGCGGCCGTTGCTGCGCGACACGCGGTACAGGAGGTCCATCACCTGTTCGGCTGTCTCGGGGTCGAGGTTGCCGGTGGGTTCGTCGGCTATTATCAGCGCCGGCTCGTTGAGAAGCGCGCGGGCCATGACGATGCGCTGTTGCTCGCCGCCCGACAGCTGATGAGGCATGTTGTAGGCCTTCGCTGTCATGCCAACGGCGTCGAGAACCTGCTCTATGCGCTGCTTGCGCTCGCCGGCGTCGCTCCATCCGGTGGCCCGGAGCACGAAGTCGAGATTGGCGTAGGCGGTGCGGTCGGTCAGCAGCTGAAAGTCCTGGAATACTATTCCTATCTTGCGGCGCAGATAGGGTATCTCCGACCTGTCGATGGTGCCGAGGTCATAGTCGAGCACATGTGCTTCTCCTTGGTTCACCGGCACCTCGGCATACATCGATTTCATGAGCGATGTCTTGCCGCTGCCCACTTTTCCGAGCAGATACACGAATTCGCCTTTTTCTACCCTGAGATTCACTCCGCGCAGAGCCACATGCTCGTTGCGCAGTATTTCCACGTCTTTATAATCGATTATCGCCATGATACTTTGTATGTATAAAATGCTACGGCGCGGGCGCCGAAGCCGCATTTCTGTCTCACCAGGCCCGCATTGAGCACCAGGCCGCAGTCCTCGTTGGAGGTGCCGAAGTCGAAGTAGCGCATCCGGCCCGCGAATTTTTCAATCAGAGTGCCGAACAGCAGCGCCAGCGCGCCCGACGAACGGCCGTCGCCGTCGGAGGCTATGTACTGTGCATGCGCCACCTCCGGCGTGATATAAAGAACGGTTCCGCCTATCATCAGGTCGCCGGCGAAGACGCCGTAAAGTTTTATATTTTCAGGAAATCTTCCGGCCAGAAGTTCTATCTCGGCAAGACTGTGGACGGGAGCGGTGGAGTGCCGTTCGGCCAGCACCTCGCCGAGGATGTGCCAGAACGAGGCATAGTCTGTGCTTTCGGCCACCGTAAGCCCGGCTTTGTGGGCTTTTGCCGTGCCGCGCCGCGCATTTTGGTCGAAAGGCAGCGGGCGGCTCAGATCTATCGCCGACGATACCTGCACGCTCTCGGTCGCGGCACCGTCGCGGAAGAGCGCGTAGAGGTCCTCTTCGGCCGGATAGCGGTGGAAGATATGCGGCACTGGTTTGTAGATGAGTGTGTCGATGCCCTGTGCCGTGGCAAACTCGCGCGATGCGGCCCATACTTCCATCATTGTGTTCATGTCGGCTCTGTCGCTCATCAGCCAGCCGCCGTAGGTAAGGCCGGCATGCGAGCGGAGCGTGCTTCCCGACACGTCGGCCGGAAGCACGGCCACGATGTGCCCCGACCGTCCGAAGGCTATCAGCGAGAAATCGGTGAAGCGGTCGGCATGATAGTCCATGTAGGCGCGCCGGTGCAGGAAAGTGCCGTTTCGCGAGGCTTCGACGGCGGCATCCCATGCGGAGGCGCAGGTACGGTCGTATCGTGCGATTTCTATCATTCGGAGATTGAATAGTTATAGCGGTCGAGACGTGCCACCACGGTGGTGTAGCGGTGCTCGAGCTCGGTGAGGGTGATACGGAAGTCGATGTACTCGTTGATTTCGCGCAGATACTCGAAGACTGTGAGCTGCCCGCCGTAGAACGATTTGGAGAGAAGCTCCAGATAGTTGTCGGTGGCGAATTCTTCTTTTACCGGTGTGAGGCGTAGGGCAAGTTCCGATGCTTCGTGCCAGTCGGCGGCCAGACCGGCTTCCAGTCCCTGCTGGTAGTCTTCCTTTTCGAAGAGCGCCGCAAGGGCGTTGGCTTTGGCGGCCGATGCTCCATGGTTTTTGCCCCAGGAGGGTAGGCCGATACCGATGCTGAAGCCGTTGAAATGCGTGTTGTCTTCGAAATCGTGGACATAGCCCACCGAGAACGAGGGCATGCGCCCGGCGCGGTTCACGCCTACCGAGGCATTGCCTGCGTCGACAAGACTGTTTTTGGCCGCGAGAGTGTTATCGTATAACATCATGTTCACATGATAGTCTTCGTAGGGGCGCAGGGGCATATCGGGGAAGGCTGCGACAGCGCTCAGATCGATATTGCCGTCGCCCATGGCCTTGAGGTTCTCCACAATGCGCACTACGGCAGCCTCGGCATCGGCTCGGCGCCCTGAGATGTTGAAAAGCTCGCGCCGCGTTTTCTTGATTACCAGAATCGTGGTGCTCTCGTGCTCGTAGGCTTTGGTGAGATAGTCGTTGAGCTGCCGAAGGTTGTTCTCGGCCTCGGTGAGCAGCACGACATCGCGCCTGGCCTGCACGTAGTCGAGCAGGAGAGTGCGGGCCTGAAGGGTCACGGCGGTACGCTCTGCCATATAGAGCTGTCGGAAAGCGTCGGCTTTATAGCGGTTTTCTTTGCGGCGTGCTCCATAGAGTCCGGGCCAGTCGAAGCCCTGGCTCACAGAGACGCCCCAGCGGTTGCCGGCGTCGCGAGGACCGAATTTATATTCGAATTCGGCCTCGGGACCCTGCAGCAGATTTTCGGCTTTTCCGGCCTCTGTTTCCCCCAGATAGCGGCTCCGGGCCGCATGCAGTTCGGCATTGTTTTCGACAATGCTTTGCACGGCGCTGTCGAAAGCTGTCTGTGCCAGCGCCGGCAGCGCAAATATAAGACCGATAAAAGCAAATTTTCGCATTTCTATTGGATATTTATCAGTATGTTACCATTTCGAGTACCGGTGTGCGGAGAAGACCCGAGGCCTGAAGCTGCGAGTCGGGACGCCACGGATTGTTGAATGTCCATGTAGGACGCTCTGCCTCGGGAAGGCGGCTGTCGCCGATAAGACGGTTCACCCATGTGTTGACCACCTCGATGCGGAGGTCGTTCTTGCCTTTTTTGACAAAATCGGTGATATCCACACGGTAGGGAGCGGTCCACACACCGCCTGCATAGTGGCCGTTGATATATACCTTGGCCATGACGCCGACTTCGCCGGTGTTGAGGTAGATGTGTTCGCCCTCTTTCAGATTTTTGAGTTTGAAAGTGGTCTCGTAGTCGACGGTTCCCGAGAAGTGGCGCACGTTGTCGTCGTCCCACTTGCTGAGGTCCTTGATTTCTTTTACTTTGACAGGCTTGGCCGGCCCGCGGTAGCCTTCCTGGAAGCTCAGCTGCCAGGTGCCGTCGAGTGCTACTGTGTTTTCGGGAGCCGGGAAGTTGGCTTTCTGCGAGGCTACAGGCGCATTCTTGCCGAAGACTACAAAGGCGCTTTCGTAGGGCTCGAGTACGAGCGGTACGGTGGTGTTGGTGCCGTCGGTGCTGTACTGAGGCAGTGTGCGGACGCTGCCGTCGGCGGCGTTCCAGAACTCGGGTGTGAGGCCCGACACGCGGAATATGCCGTTGAAGTCGATCGTTTCGGGGCTTTGATTGGCGATGAAGTATATCTCCGCATCGCCGGCGGCGCGGTGGCCGTAGTCCACATGCACGTCCTTGTCGGTGCGGAAGTCGGGTCCGCAGCCTATGTATGCCAGTGCTTCGGTCATATCCATGCCGCTGAGTACGGTGCCTTTGCCGTAGCGGGCGGCCTTGGTGCTGACGCCGTCGACACCCTGCCACAGTTCAGCGGCCATTGAGCTGACTTTGGCGTCGGCCTCGGGATAGTTCTCCATACTGGGCGAGCGGCGGGGCGCCGGGCCGAGGATTACGCCTCCTTCGGCCACGAGAGCCTTGATGCGTTCGAGCAGTTCGGGACGCATGGTCTCGAGTTTGGGCAGCACAAGGATGCGGTACTGGGTGCCGTGAGGCAGTGTCCACAGGCCGTCGCGTATGCTCATGCGGTCGCGGATTACCTCGCCGTTGATATAGTCGAACTGATAGCCTCGGGGAAGTGCGGGGTCGGCCACACCGGTCATTTTCGGAGCGTCCTCACCGATGAAGTAGGCCACGTCGGCTACGTTGAGACCCTGCTGCAGCATGTAGTTGCAGCGTTTGAGATACTGTGTGAAGAGGTCGATCTGGCTGTACCAGGTGTTGTTGCGGTTGAATTCGTTGCCGAACCATGCGTTCATGCCCGGTTTTTTGTCGGTAGGCTGCGATATGTCCACATGCAGGAGGGTGTTATTGATGCCTTCGGCGAAGAAACGGTCGCCGCGGGGCTTCATCACGGCCGGATAACGGCCAAAGTCGTTACCGGCCGCTGTATATGATTCGGCCGATACCTTGGTCTTGCCGTAGATGTGGGCGCACGACGAGGCCGCGCGGTTCTCGATGTCGCCGAGGGTGCCTTCGCTCCAGAATTCGCCTGATACCTCGTCGGACTGGCCGCCGTACTGCAGGAATTCGCCGGGAAAGCCCCAGTGGCCGTAATTCTCGAGCCAAAGTGTAAGACCGTGCTTATGTGCAGTGTCGCGCAGGGCGCCGATATGGGAGTAGGCCAGACGGTCGGCCACGAAACGGCGCATATCCCACAGGAAGCGGTCGGAAAGATCGCGGCTGCTCACAACGGTACCGTCGTATACAGGAAGGTAGGGGAGAGCGTCGTAGCCGTAGCGGGCCTTGAAGTCGTCGAGGAATGTGTCGCTGAAGTTCTGGCCACCTTTCTCATAGCTGTCGGCTACTACCACACGGAATGTCTTGCGGTCTTCGGCGGGAACGCGGCGCTGTATTTCGCCGATAAATGAATCGAAATGATGCTGCAGGTATGCCGATGTCAGTTTGTCCACCTCCATGCCGGTGCCTTCGGGGGCTGCGGGGCCGTTGGTGATGCCTGTCGGGCGCATGCCTGTGCGCATCACTGTCCAGTGTCCGGCCGGTGCGTTCCAGCGCAGCGTGTCGCCGTGCAGACACGATGTTATGTCGAGTACTTCGGCCGGTTTCACCACGCCGGGGAGGTCGTAGGCCTCGGGCTGTTCGCGCCACTGGTATTCATGCCAGTAGGGCAGTGGCGACTGGAACATCTTGGCCAGGGTCTTCTCGGGGTAGCGTTCAACGCGGGGAACCGCCGACAGGCTGACCTCCTTGATGCCGGTGTCCTTGCCCGCACCGCTGACGGTGAGGCGGAACTCGCGTCCTACGGTCGTGGGCACACTCATGGCGACAGGCGCATAGGGCATCCAGCCGACTTCGACATTGGGATTGCTGCGGTCGATAGTGAATGTGGCCAGGGTGCGGTATTTGCCGCCTTCTTTCACCGACAGCTCGGCTTCGGCGCGTATGGGCCGGTAGGCGGGAGCGATTTCGAAGCTGCGCACTGTAATATCGGATGGCGCTGTGAGGTCGAAAACGGCATTGCCCGAGCCGTCGAATATCACTTCGGTGTCGATGTCGCCGTCGGCGGCTCCGGAGGCGTTGCCGGTGAATCCGCTGCCGCTCACGCTGAGATTAGCCGGAGCCTCAGCCGGTGCGGGGTAGGCGAGCACCCGCACATCCTGAAAATCGGCCGACGGTGCCGGAAGCACCACCGATACGGTCTTGCCGCCTTCGACATTGGCTTTCACATTGTCGAGATAGCGCATGGCCTGTCCGGCCTCTATCCATGGACCGCCTGCCTGGCTCCAGCCGGGGCAGTTGAACATGCCTATTTCGATGTCGAGTTCAGTTGCTGTTTTGAGAGCTGTGTGTACTATATTCCACCATTCGTCGCTGAAAAGTTTTACCTTTTCGAAAGGTGTTTTCATTTCGCCTATATCGACATTGCCGATGAATGCGCGGTTGATGCCTGCTTTTTTCATGCCCTGAAGGTCCTTGCGGACACCGTCGGCGCTTATGTTGCCGCCGACCCAGTACCAGTACACTGAGGTCTGAACAGAATCGGATGGTGTGGTGAAGCCCTGGCGTATGGCAGAATATGACGGCGCTCCCGAAGCAGCCGCCGCAAGCGGCAGCAGCAGTGCCGCGATCATGTGTTTTTTCATCGGTCAGTTTTTATTTCGGTTTAGAATTTGGTAAAGTGAGGGTACTACATAGATGTTGAGGGCCGTCGAACTGATGAGGCCGCCGAGTATCACCACGGCCATGGGGGCCTGGATTTCGTTGCCGGCAGCCGAGCCGTTGATGGCCAGAGGTATCAGCGCCAGGGCCGACGTGAGTGCTGTCATGATGATAGGCAGCAGGCGGTCGGACGAGCCGTGGGCTATGCGCTCGGCCAACCCTTCGCCTGCCTCTTTGAGGTGGTTGTATCGGGTGATGAGCAGCATGCCGTTGCGCGTGCTTATGCCCATGAGCGATATGAAGCCTATGATGGCCGGTATGTTGAGCTCGCCGCCGGTAATGGCGAGCATGAATACTCCGCCTATCAGCGCCAGAGGCATGTTCACCAGTATCACAGCGGCCTGGGCGGCGTTCTTGAATTCGCCGTAGAGCAGCATGAAGATGATGAGGAGGGCACCGAGCGAGGTCCACATGAGTGTGCGCGAGGCCGCCTGTTCGTTTTCGAACTGGCCGCCGTAGGTGATATAGTAGTTTTCGGGGAGTTCTACGGTTTCTTCGATTTTTTTACGCAGTTTTTCGACGGCTCCGCTCAGGTCGCCGCCGTCGACATTGGCCGACACTAAAAGACGGCGTTTCACGTTTTCGCGGTTAACAGTATTGGGGCCTGTGGTCGATATGATGTCGGCTACTTCGGCCAGCGCCACTTTGCCGCGCACGCCGTCGAGGGTCAGACGCCCGATCTTGTCGAGCCTGTCGCGGTGGCCGTCGGCGGCTATCACCGCCACATCGTAGGCAAAGCCGTCTTCGTAGACCTGAGCCACCACCGTGCCGCCCATGGCCGTCTCTATGGCTTTGCCGAAGTCGCCCAGACGGATGCCGTGCAGTGCCAGCGCGTCGCGGCGGGGACGTATCAGCAGCTGCGGACGCTCGGTCTGCTGTTCTATGTTTATATCCACCAGGCCCGGCACGCTTTCGGCGGCTTCTTTCACCTGGCGGCCGATGTTGAACAGGCGTTCGAGGTCGCTGCCGAATATCTTTACGGCTATCTGTGCCTGCGAGCCCGAGAGCATGGCGTCGATGCGGTGCGATATGGGCTGTCCGATCTCAATGACGGCGCCGGGTATCTCGCCCAGACGCGCGCGGAGGTCGCGGGCCACAACGCCGCGGCCGCGGTCGCTCAGGCGGTAGGGGGCCTCGATTTCCGACACATTGACGCCGAGGGAGTGCTCGTCGAGCTCGGCGCGGCCGGTCTTGCGGGCTACCGTCAGCACCTCGGGGGTCTCCAGGATTATGTGTTCGGCCTCGCGGCCTATCTTGTCGCTTTCCTCAAGCGATATGCCGGGCAGAGTCGATACATTGATAGTGAACGAGCCTTCGTTGAATGGCGGCAGGAAGCCGCGGCCAAGCGTGAACGACAGCGCCACGGCCGCCACAAAGAGCACGCCGGTGCCGATGAGCAGGGCTTTCTTGTGCCGGAGCGCGCTTTCGAGCGAGCGCGAGTAGGCCCGGCGCAGAGCGGCTGTCACGCGGGGTTCGCGGCTGAGTTTCGAGTTGTCTTTAGTGCTTCCGAGCAGATAGCTGCACAGCACGGGCGTGAGCGTGAGCGCCACGATGGTGGAGGCTGCCAGTGCCACAAGGAACGACACTCCGAGTGGTTTGAGCATGCGGCCTTCCATACCGGTGAGGAAGAACAGAGGCACGAAGGCGGCCGCAATGATAAGTGTGGAGTTGAAGATTGGCATGCGCACCTCGGCCGATGCATCGAAGACTACCTTGAGCAGCGGCCGGCGCTCTCCGGGCGCCAGAGCCGCGTTTTCGCGGATGCGTTTGTACACATTCTCCACATCGACTATGGCGTCGTCCACAAGGCAGCCTATGGCGATGGCGATACCGCCGAGGCTCATGGTGTTGACGGTATAGCCCATGGCGTTAAGTATCAGCACGGTGATGATGATGGACAGCGGAAGCGCCACTATCGATATGAGGGTGGTGCGCAGATTCATCAGGAAGAAAAAGAGCACTATCACCACGAAGAAAGCGCCTTCGAGTAGTGTCCGCTGAAGATTCGATATGGAGTTGGATATGAATTCCGACTGGCGGAAAATATCGGTCGATATGCTGATGTCGTGCGGCAGAGTGGGTTTGAGGTCAGCCAGACTGGCGTCAATGGCCTCGGTGAGACCGATGGTGCCGGCGCCTGGCTGCTTGGTGACGGTGATTATCACCGCAGGATGAGCTTCTACCGACGCCACGCCTATGCGCGGCGTGCGCGGACCTATGTCGACGGTGGCTATGTCGGCGATGGTCACTACCGAGCCGTCGGCATCGGCACGCACCACGGCGGCGCCCAGTTTGTCGGGGCGCGTGGTGTTGAGCTGGGCCTTTACTATGTATTCATTGCCGTAGTCGTAGAGCACGCCGCCTCCGGCATTGGCGTTGAAGCCCTCGGTTGCCGACAGCACATCGTCGAGGCTCACGTTATAGAGCTTCATCATCTCGGGGTCGAGGTTTATGCGGTATTCCGGCGCGTCGCCGCCGATAACGCTCACCTGCGACACACCTCCGAGGGCCAGCAGACGCGGTCGGATGGTCTTTTCAGCTATGCGGCGCAGTTCGAGCATCGAAGTGCTGTCCGATGTAAGGCCTATGATCATTATTTCGCCGAGAATCGACGACTGCGGACCCATCATGGGCTTGCCGACGCCCGGGGGAAGCGCGTCGGCGGCTTCGTCGAGGCGTTCGCCCACAATCTGGCGGGCGCGGTATATGTCGGTGCCCCAGTCGAATTCTACCCATACCACCGAGAAACCGGTAGTCGACGTGGAGCGCACGCGGCGCACGCCGGTCGAGCCGTTGACGGCTGTCTCGACAGGGTATGTTACCACTGTCTCCACTTCTTCGGGCGCCAGACCGGGCGCTTCGGTCATTACCACGACTGTCGGCGCGTTAAGGTCGGGGAATATATCCACCTCCATGCGCGTGAGAGTCAGCGTTCCTGCTACGAGTATCAGTGCCGATATTATCAGCACCGCCATGCGGTTGTCGAGCGAGAGGCGTATTATCCTGTTCAGCATATCACCGCGGTATTAGTGGTTATGGGAATGTCCTTCGGGTATGGCGGAGCCTGTCTCGGCAAGGCGTACGGCTGTGGCCCCCTCGCTCACCACGACGGCACCCTGTTCGAGTCCGCGGAGTATCTCAACGCGCTCGCCGTCGGATGTGCCGAGTTCCACACGGCGCTTGGTGTAGGCCTCGGGGTGCACGCGCTCGTATACGAAGTAATTGCCCTGCTGCTCGGAGATGCCCGACAGAGGCAGTGTTATCACCCCTTCGCGGGGACTGCCGGTGAGGTAAGCGGTGAAAGTGGCACCCGGCGTGAGTCCGTGTTCATGCGATATGGTGAAGAACATGGGTACGAAAGCCGATGCCGAGCCCGACGGGCCGACAGGAGAGTGCATGCTCTTGAGCGGTATGCGGAGCACTTCGCCGTAAGGCTGCTCGATAATGGCTTCGGTAAAAGATGAAGCCATCGGCAGGAAGCGGCGCGGCAGCTCCACTCGCAGAGTAAGTTCTTCGTCGGATGTTATTGTGGCTATAGCCTCGCCGGCCTCTACATACTGGCCTTCGGCCACATTGAGTGTGCTCACACATCCGGCGATGGGTGCGAGAGCTCGGCCGCCGTTGGCCCGGGGGCTGTAGGCGGCTTTGGCCTGTTCGTAGGCAGCGAGGGCGGCATTGTATTCGGTCGCGGTGACAAGACGCTCTTCATAGAGGGGCTTGAGGCGGTCGAGTTCGCGCTTGGCGGCGTCGAGAACAGCCTTCGCGGCCGCATTGGCATCGCCGCCGACAGTCGAGGCGGCATCGATGGTGGCGATGAGCGATCCGCGGCGCACATGGCTGCAGGCCTCAATTCCTTTTGTAAAGTGTACAATGCCCGCAATAGGCGCCGAAACGACGCCGGCGCTCGACACCGATGCATCGGCGCGCCCGCTCACGCGGACCACTTCGTGGAAACTGCCGGGACGGATGGTGTCGAACCGCACGCCGAAACGCTCGGCCACTTCGTCGTGCAGCTGTATTTCGTCGGCGTGCTTGCCTTCCTCGCTGCCTTCGCTTTCGTGGTCGTGGGCCTCATGTTCGTCATGACTGGCATGCTCCTCGTTGGCGTGATTGTGTTCGTGTACTATACGGTCGTCGCTGCCGTTGTGACATCCGCAGAGGGCCAGTGCAAGAATAAATGCGCTTATATTTATTATCTTCATTTTTTACAAATATTTCCGACAAAAATACGAAATTCCGGTTACATGGGCAACCGGAATTCTGTTCACTCGTGTGCCATTTCTGTACACTCGTAGCCGGCCAGGCGGACGGCCTCGGCTATTACAGGTGCGGGGACGTCGCCGACTACTTCGGCAGTGCCTCCGGAGAGGTCTACGGTCACATCCTCGACACCGTCGATGGCGCGTATGGTCTTTTCTACATTGGCGCTGCAGTGCGGGCAGGCCATGCCGGTGATTTTATAAGTCTTTTTCATTTCTGTGGGTATATTGTGTGAATGATTATGCGTGTGGCGGCGGAATATCGCTGTGTATGCAAGCAGTCCCACCAGGAGTGCCGAGCATATGGTGTCGAATACCGCGGGTGCGTGGTGGCAGGCCTCGCCTGCACCCGTGATTGGAGGTACAAACCACGACGCCGGAAGCAGCATATCGATGGCCAGGCCGAAGAGGATGGCCGTTATCACTACCGAAGTCACGTATATCGCTGTGGTGCGTTTGCCGTAGGTTTTGCCAAGCAGAATTATGGAGGCGAAATTGGCTGCCGGACCCGCCATGAGCATGACGAACGCTATGCCCGGCGAAAGGCCCTTGAGCATGAGCGACAGAGCCACGGGTATCGAGCCGGTGGCGCAGATATACATCGGCACCGCCACTATCACCACAGCTATCATGGCCAGCAGCGGATAGCGGCTGAGCGAGGTGAAAAAGCTGTCGGGCACGAAGACGGTGATGAGAGCCGCCACCACCAGACCGATTACAAGCCATTTGCCAACGGATGCGACCATGTCGACGAATCCGTAGCGAAGAGCGTCGGCGCATTTGGCCGCAAAGCCGCGTGGCAGTTCGTCGTCGGTGTTTATTGCCACTGTCGGCGCCGCGTCGATCTTTTTATCGCAGCGGTCGGCGGCGATACCGCCGGCAACGGAGCCGAAAAGGGCTGCCACCGGTCGGATGATGGCGAAAGGAAGGCCCAGCAGCGAGTAAGTGGCCGCGATGGAGTCGACCCCGGTCTGAGGTGTGGCTATGAGAAACGATGTGGTGGCTCCTTTCGACGCGCCGCGCCGGTAGAGCGACACGGCCGCCGGCAGCACTCCGCACGAACACAGGGGCAGGGGAATGCCGAAAAGAGCCGCCTTGACCACAGGCCATGTGCCGCGGCCGCCAAGGTGTCGGCTCATGGCCGACGGACGGACGAATGCATGCAGAAGGCCTGCGACAAAAAAGCCGAGCAGTATATACGGCGACATGCCGTTGAGTATAGCCAGAAAGGCGTGTGCTAAATTCTGTAGTTCCATGTTGCAAAATTACACACTCGCCGCCGCTGCCGCCTTACACAATTCTGCCGGAGTCTTGCACAATTCTGCTTTCGGCATCCGGACCGCGCACAAAAAAAGCCTGCGGCATAGTGTCGCAGGCTTTTGTGAGGGCCCGAAAGGCCCTGAGTGCTTTTATCAGTTGACGCCGTAGGCGGCGAGCTGGGCGGGATCGAATGCGTTGATGAATTCGATGTGGCGGGCAACTTCGGCCTGGGCGAATTTGGTGTAGACGGTGGCTACATCGGCGAACGATTTGTCGTTCTTGGCGTCTTTGAGCAGCAGGTACGACATGATGATGTCGCCGGCCATCTCGACGAGGCGGCGTGCCATGAAGTCGAGGTATTTGTTGTCGCCGACGGCTGTCACCTTGGCCACAGCGGCTTCATACTCGGCGGTGAGCTTGGCCAGAACGTCGGCCTGAGCCTGGAATTCGGCGGGGATGCCTTCGGCTACATAGCTGTCGATAAGAGCCTTGTATGTGCCGGTGGTGACGTGGCGGATGGCAGCCACTACCTGGAGCTGGGTTGTGCCTTCGTAGATCGATGTGATGCGGGCGTCGCGGTAGATGCGTTCGCAGGCATAGTCCTTCATGAAGCCCGAACCGCCGTGGATCTGGATGCAGTCGTAGGCGTTCTGGTTGCAGTATTCGCTGCCCATGCCCTTTGCAAGCGGTGTGAGGGCGTCGGCCAGACGGCTGTAGTGCTTCATTTCGGCGCGTTCGTCGGGAGTGAGCGAGCGTTCGCGGGCGATGTCCTCGTAGAGCTTGTACATGTCGACGAAACGTGCGGTCTCGTAGAGCAGCGAACGCGAAGCCTGAAGCTTGGCGTTCATTATGGCGAGCATTTCGGCCACGGCGGGGAATTCGATGATTGCCTTGCCGAACTGGCGGCGTTCCATAGCGTACTGGTGAGCTTCGCGGTAAGCGATTTCACTCACACCCACGCTCTGTGCGGCGATGCCGAGGCGGGCGCCGTTCATAAGGGCCATCACATACTTGATGAGGCCCATGCGGCGGCTGCCGCAAAGCTCGGCGGGAGCGTTTTTGTACACGAGCTCGCATGTGGGCGAGCCCTTGATACCCATCTTGTTCTCGATGCGGCGCACGGTTACACCGCCGTTGCGCTTGTCGTAGATGAACATCGAGAGGCCGCGGCCGTCCTTGGTGCCGTCCTCGGAGCGGGCGAGCACCAGGTGGATGTCGCTGTCGCCATTGGTGATGAAGCGCTTGACGCCGTTGAGCACCCATGTGCCGTCTTCCTTCTGTGTGGCCTTGAGCATTACGCTCTGGAGGTCGGAACCGGCATCGGGCTCGGTGAGGTCCATCGACATGGTTTCGCCGTCGCATACGCGGGGAATGTACTTGGCGCGCTGCTCCTCGCTGCCGAATTCATAGAGAGTTTCGGCGCAGTCCTGAAGGCCCCAGAGGTTTTCGAAACCGGTGTCGGCGCGGCTGACGATTTCGGCTGCCATGATATAGGGAGTGATAGGCATGTTGAGACCGCCGAAACGGCGGGGCATTGCCATGCCCATGAGACCGGCCTTGCGGCAGAGGTCGAGGTTTTCGACAGTCTTGTCGGCATAGAAAGCACGACCGTTAGCGCACGAAGCACCCTGGTGGTCGACGTCTTCGGCATTTTCGGCTATGCGGCCGCCGCAGATTTCGCCCACGATTTCGAGCACTTTTTCATAGCTGTCCATGGCGTCGGCATAGTCGACGGGAGCGTAGTCGTACTTTTCGGCGTCGGTGTAGTCGCGTTCGCGGAGCGCCACGATTTTCTCCATCAGCGGATGGTGCAGGTGGTGCTTGAGAACGGCGTTGTCTGTATAGAAATTAGCCATTATTTCGAGTTCTTTTTATAGTACTTGATGAGTTTGGGCACGACCTCTTCCATGTCGCCGGTAATCACGTAGTCGGCGATGGTGTTGATGGGTGCGTTGGGGTCGTTGTTGATGGAGATGATGATGGAGCTCTCCTGCATGCCGGCGATGTGCTGTATCTGACCCGATATGCCGCAGGCGATGTAGAGTTTCGGACGCACTGTCACACCGGTCTGGCCGATCTGACGTTCGTGCTCTATGTAGCCTGCGTCGACAGCGGCACGCGATGCGCCCACCTCGGCGCCGAGGGTGTCGGCGAGGTCGAAGAGGAGCTGGAAGTTCTCCTTGCTGCCTACACCGTAGCCGCCGGCAACGATGATGGGCGAATTCTTGATGTTGACTTTCGACTTCTCGATGTGGCGGTCGATGATTTCGACTACGAATTCGGCGTCATCGACATATTTCTTAGCGTCGAGATCCACGACATTGCCGGTGTGGTTGGCGTCGAGGATTTCTTTCTTCATCACACCCTCGCGCACGGTGGCCATCTGGGGACGGCATTCGGGGTTGACGATAGTGGCAACGATGTTGCCGCCGAAGGCCGGACGGATCTGATAGAGAAGATCGGTGTATTCCTTGCCGGTCTTGGGATCCTTGTGGTCGCCGATCTCAAGCGATGTGCAGTCGGCGGTGAGGCCGCTGTGCAGGCACGAGCTCACGCGGGGACCGAGGTCGCGGCCGATGCAGGTGGCGCCCATGAGGCAGATCTGAGGCTCGATTTCGCGGAAGAGCTTGATGAGGATGGCTGCGTGGGGATTCGATGTGTAGGGGAAGAGACGGGGATCTTCTACCTTGTAAACGGTGTCGGCACCGTAGGGGAATATCTGCTTTTCGATGCCTTCGAGCTTGTCGCCGATAACGAGAGCTTCGAGTTTCACACCCAGACGGTCGGCCAGCTGGCGGCCCTTGGTGAGGAGTTCGAGGCTTACATCGGCAACACGGCCTTCGTCGTATTCGCAGTAGACTATAAGGTTGTTCTTGTCTGACATGGTGATAAATGATTGAAGCGGCGTTAACCGATTGTGTGGTTTGCGATGAGTTCTTTGACGAGTTCTTCGATCTGGGCGTCGTCGTTGTCGAGGCGACGGCTTTCCTTGGCGGTGAATACCACGTTTTCGATGGCTTTAACCTTTGTGGGCGAGCCGGCGAGACCGATCTGTTCGGGATCGGCGTCGACGTATGCGGCACCCCATTCGGCTATGGTGAGCTCGGGATGTGCTGCAACGATTGCGGCTTCGGCTTCGCCGAGTTTTGTGGCCTCGGAGGTCGATACGGCACGCTTGTACTTCATCACGCGCTTGGCGTTGCGGGGACGGCATTCGGCAGCCGAGCCGTTGACGGTCACTACGCAGGGCATGGGGCACGATACTGTCTCGACGCCATGCTCGAGGCGGCGGAGAACCACTACCTTGCCGTTATCGGTCGAAAGTATGTCTTCGGCGTAAGTAACCTGCGGGAGACCAAGTTTTTCAGCGATCTGAGGACCTACCTGGGCGGTGTCGCCGTCGATGGCCTGACGGCCGCCGAGAATGAGGTCGTAGTTTCCTATCTTTTTCACGGCCTGAGCCAGGGAGTACGAGGTGGCCAGAGTGTCGGCACCGCCGAGAGCACGGTCGGTGAGAACGATGCCTTTGTCGGCGCCGCGGTAGATGGCCTCGCGGATAACCTCGGCGGCGCGGGGAAGGCCCATGGTGAGCATGGTGACGGTGCTGCCCGGATTGGCATCCTTGAGGCGGAGCGCCTGCTCGAGGGCGTTGAGATCTTCGGGATTGAAGATTGCGGGGAGGGCGGCACGGTTGATGGTGCCGTCTTCCTTCATGGCATCTTTGCCTACGTTGCGGGTGTCGGGCACCTGCTTGGCAAGCACAATGATGTTCAAACTCATAATTTTGTTTTTATGTTGTTTCTTGTTTTTTACGCGGGTTAAGACTGCAAATTTAGCGTTTTTTAGATTTTTCGCAAAGGTTTTGCCGTCGACGGCTCCTCTACGAGTGTTAAAATTTGCAATCCGGGGTCTGCGGGTTCACTTTTTTGCCTTCTTGAGCCAGCGGAATGCGTTGGTGAATGCCTGGAGCCACGGGGTGACGGCACGCTCGCGCATCCAGTCGGGGCACCATGCACACTGCCAGGGGAATATGGCACGCTCCAGGTGGGGCATCAGTGCCAGGTGGCGTCCGTCGGCCGAGCACATGGCGGCCACAGCGCCTTCCGAGCCGTTGGGGTTGCCGGGATAGCCCTGGTAGGCGTAGCGGGCTGCAACGCGTACTCCCGATGTCCGGAATGCCTTGGTGGTGACGAAGCGGCCTTCGCCGTGAGCCACCCAGATGCCTGCGGTGAGGCCTTTGAGCGGACCGAACATGACGCTGCTGTCGTCGACAACCTTCATCGACACGAATTCCGACTCGAATTTGTGCGACAGGTTGTGGTGCATTTCCACGGGGCGGATATCGTTGCCGAGAGCACCGCCGGAGAGGAGACCGAGTTCCACCATGAGCTGGCAGCCGTTGCATACACCCAGACTGAGGGTGTCGGGGCGGCTGTAGAAGCGGCGCAGGGCCTCGCGGGCTGTCTCGTTCCAGCGGAAGCCGCTCGCCCAACCCTTGGCCGAACCGAGAACGTCGCTGTTGGAGAAACCGCCGCAGAATACTATCATGTCGATGTCGTCGAGTGTCTCGCGGCCGCTCATGAGGTCGGTCATGTGCACGTCCTTTACATCGAAGCCGGCGCAGTAGAGCGAGTAGGCCATCTCACGGTCGCCGTTCACGCCTTTTTCGCGGATGATGGCGGCCCGTATGCCCGAGGGCTTGTGGGGTGTGGCCGGAGCCTTGGTGCCCATGGCTTTGCGCACAGCGGCGGGCACGCCGTAGCGGAGCGGCTGCTTGCCGAAGTTTTCGTGGCGCTCGTCGGCGCATGCCTTGGCGGTCTGCATGCAGTCGAAGCGGTAGGAGGGTTCGTACCACACGCGGCGCATGGCGGGCACGGATACGAAGATATTCTGCTGGTCGTGCGATATGCTGACCACGTTTTCGGTGGCAACGGCGCCGATGGGGAAGTAGACGGCATTGATGCTGTCGAGGTAAGCTTCCACACGGTTCTTGAAGCGGTCTTCTACCTGGATTACCACAGCGGGATTCTCGGCGAAGAGTATGCGCACGAGGTCGGTCTGGCCGAGGACGGCAGCGAAGCCGTCGGTGTAGAAGTTGATGCCGCCGCCGGTGTTGGCGAAGCACATTTCGAGCAGAGTGGTCACCAGACCGCCGGCGCTTACGTCGTGCATGGCGGCGAGCCAGCCTTCGTGCACGAGGTGCTGCACGGCGCCGAAGTGGGCTATGAGGTGGTCGGCATCGACATCGGGAGTCACGCTGCCCACTTTGCCCATGGCCTGGGCGAGGGCGCTGCCGCCGAGTTCCATCGGTTTGCCGCTGAAGTCGATATAGTAGAGCGACGAGCGCGAGGTGCGCTTGAGCACGGGCGATACGGTGGCGCGGATGTCGCTGACTTCGCCGGCTGCCGAGATAATGACGGTGCCGGGAGCCTTGACGCTGGTGCCGTCGGGGTATTTCTGCGTCATCGACAGGCTGTCCTTGCCGGTGGGGATGTTGATGCCCAGGCGGCATACGAAGTCGCTGCAGGCTTCGACGGCACGGTAGAGAGCGGCGTCTTCGCCGGGATTCTTGCAGGGCCACATCCAGTTGGCGCTGAGCGACACGGCCTTGAGACCGCCGTTGAGATCGGCGCCTACAATGTTGGTGAGGGCTTCGGCTACGGCCAGACGCGAGCCGGCGGCGACGTCGGCCAGAGCGGCCTGGGGCGCATGGCCTATGGAGGTGGCTATGCCGGCATGGCCGTGATAGTCGAGTGATACCACACCGCAGTCGTTGAGGGGCACCTGGAGCGGGCCTGCGCACTGCTGGGTGGCCACACGGCCTGTAACGCTGCGGTCGACCTTGTTGGTGAGCCAGTCCTTGCAGGCAACGGCGTCGAGACCGAGCACTGCTTCGATGTATGCGGGAATTTCGGCTGCAGCGGGTGCGGCATCGTCGAAATGGGGCTTGGCGGTGGTGTCGCGGATAACGGTCTTGGGCGGGTTGCCCAGCATGTCGGCCACGGCGAGGTCGATGGCATGCGAGCCGTCGGAGCTGCGGCCGAACGAAAGGCGCTTGTCGCCGGTTGTGCGGCCGACCACATACATCGGGGCGCGCTCGCGGGCGGCTATGCGCTCGACCATGGCTATGTTTTCGGGATTTATGACGAAGCCCATGCGTTCCTGGCTCTCGTTGCCTATGATTTCCTTGTCGGAAAGGGTGGGGTCGCCCACGGGCAGAGCGTCGATGTCGATGAAGCCGCCGGTGCTTTCGATGAGTTCGGAAAGAGCGTTGAGATGGCCGCCTGCACCGTGGTCGTGGATAGACACGATGGGATTCTCGAGGCCTTCGGCGAGTGCGCGGATGAGGTTGGCCACGCGTTTCTGCATTTCGGGGTTGGCGCGCTGCACGGCGTTGAGCTCGATGGCTCCGGCGTAGCGGCCTGTGTCGACGCTCGATACGGCGCCGCCGCCCATGCCGATGCGGTAGTTGTCGCCGCCGGCGAGCACTACGGCCTGACCGGGTTCGGGTTCGCCCTTGATGGCATCGCGTTCGGCAGCGAAGCCTACGCCGCCGGCGAGCATTATCACCTTGTCGTAGCCCCATGTGGCGCCTTTTTCGCTGTGCTCGAAGGTGAGCAGCGAGCCGCAGATGAGGGGCTGGCCGAATTTATTGCCGAAGTCCGACGCGCCGTTCGATGCCTTCACCAGAATGCGGGCAGGGTCGTGGTAGAGCCACTGGCGCGCTTTGGTGGCGCCGAGCCATGTGGGATCGTCGACGCGGTCGAAACGGGGATAGGAGGTCATGTAGACGGCCGTACCTGCCAGAGGCAGACTTGCCTTGCCGCCGCCGAGACGGTCGCGGATCTCGCCGCCGCTGCCGGTGGCAGCACCGTTGAAGGGTTCGACGGTGGTGGGGAAGTTGTGTGTCTCGGCCTTGAGCGAGAGTACAGATTTTATCTTGCGTTCGTCGAAGTAAGCGGGCTCGTCGGCGCGTTCGGGCGCGAACTGCCATATGGCGGGACCTTTGACGAAAGCTACATTGTCCTTATAGGCGCTTACCAGACGGCCGGGGTTGGTCTTGCTGGTCTTCTTGATGAGTCCGAAGAGGGTAGAGGGAGTCTGCTCTCCGTCGATGATGAAGGTGCCGTTGAATATTTTGTGGCGGCAGTGCTCCGAGTTCACCTGCGAGAAACCGAACACTTCGCTGTCGGTGAGTTTGCGGCCAAGACGCTTCGACAGACCGGCAAGATATGCTTCCTCGTCGGGGCTGAGTGCCAGACCTTCGCGGGCATTGTAGGTGGTGATGTCGTCGATCTCCTCGGGAGCTGCCGGAGCGGCGTCGATGGCGAAGACGTCGGCACCGGGATCGGTGTATACGCGCTGCAGCATCGGGTCGAAGGGAGCGTCGTCGGTCTTGAGCCGGAACTCCTCTATGCGGCGAATGCCGTGGAGACCCATATTCTGAGTTATCTCGACGGCATTCGTGCTCCAGGGGGTTATCATCTCTTTGCGGGGACCGATGAAGGTACCCGCAGGTGTTGCGTTGTCGGCCAGCGGCTGAGCGCCGGCAAAAAGCCATTCCAGACGTTCTATCTCGTCGGAATTGAAAGCATGGTCACTGTCGACGGCGTAGAGCGTCGTGTTGTCTTTGGTGAAGAATACAACCATCGTGTAAGATGTGAGTGATTAGGTTTTGGCTGCAAAATTAGCGAAAAATTCGCCGTTTACCAAAAACAAAGCTGTTACAATCTCACAATCCTGCCGTTACGCCCGATGAGCACGGGCGGCAAACCTCACCGCAGCTGCCTTTAATGATAGTCCGTTTCGATCAGGTCGACGACCGATGCCGGGACGAAGATTGAACCGGTCGCATCGGTGCCGTCTTCGTTTTGCACCCGGCCCACAGATACTCCCGAACCTGCAAACTGAGCGTTGATCTTGCCAAGCGGATTGTCGAGGAAGCTGCGACGCGCTTTAAGGAACCGGATACGGTCGGTTTTCTCATATTCACCGGTGAGATACAGAGGCGTTATTGTCCTGTCGGTCTGCTGTAGGCCCGTCGCCTCAAAACGGTATTGGCCGCCGTCGGCAGTCGCTTCCAATATAAGGCCCGGCAGACCTGCAAGTTTCCACGGTCCGGCATTCACGGGAATTTCAGGAGAAAACCATGCAGTCCATCTGCGGCCGTGGTAGTCGGCGGTAGCCATGAGGCATTCATAACCCAGTACCGTTTTGGTTGAATCGTCGGCAATTTCCCACTGTATTTCGGCAAGGGGTTCTTCATACACATATTTTTCGAGACCCGAGTTATCGTAATACCGGTATTTGCTGTCCTTGCCGGATTTAACGACGTAGTAGGAACCGTCGGAACGGGGAATGTCATCCAGTTTTCCTCCCAGATAGGCGTTGCGTGTCATTTCATTGAGTTTTGCTTTTCCTTCGGGTGTCGAGTTGAGCGAATCCACATACTCGGTCATTGGCGAGTAGAACTTTGACTCGTCGGCATTGGCGAGCAGAATATACCGGCTTGTAATATCGTCCTTGCCGTTGCGGAGATTGGGATGATGGGCAGCATAGCTGACCTCTATGTCGGCTTTCGATTGCGCATTGGCGGCTATTGCCATGATACACATGGACAGGATTGTGATTGTATGCTTCATATCGGTTATTTTCTGAGGGTTATAGAGAACAGGAGCTGACGGCCGCGGAGCTGCCGCCGGCTCTCGAATGATGATAGTTGCGAGTAGGTGGTGTAGTTGTAGCTTTGCTTGTTGAGCATGTTGGTGAGCGATGCGGCAAATTCTATCCTTTTGTTGAGCTGAAATGTCAGTTTGGTATCGAGCATCACTATGTCTTTATATTTATGCTCGGTCAGTTCGTTGCGGTAATGTTCGCCGCAGATGGTCCATTGCCATTTGCGGTGGGGTATGAAAGTCAGGCTCAGTTCGTTCTCCAGTGCCGAGAGCCACGATTCGCTCAGTCCGTTCATCGTCAGGCGGCTATCGGAATAGTCGATACGGTAGTCGAAACTGAACCAGCGGCATGGGCTGCCGTTGATTTTGCCTCCGACGCTCCAGCCGGTGCTGACCGAATTGACCGATTGCTTCTGCGAGAGCAGATGCGACTCGTTGCGGCTGAACGAGCCGTTGATATTGCAGCTTCCGCGCATGAAATCGAGGGTCTTGCCGATGTTGCCCATCGCCATAAGCATTTTGCTGTCGTTCTTGGCGTCTGCATAGCTGTAAACCACATAGTCGCCATAGAGCTGCTGTGCCATAGTGTATGGAAGGTGGCTCCACGAGTGCATGACCATGCCGTTGGCAAACAGGCCGTGGCGGGTGTGTTTGTAGCTGATGCTTGCTGACACGTTCTGCGACGACGAGTTATAGAAATTATCCACGCCGGATTTCAGAGTGCGGTAGTTGGTCATTATGAGTCCGGGATGGATAAGGTTGAGATTCATGGGCGAGCGTCCGAGACCGCCGCGTAAGGAGCCCGAAAAGCGGTTGTTCGGTTTCCAGTTGAAACTGAGCGACGGAGAGAAATATACCTCGTTGCGGTTGGCAATCGCCCTGTCGAAAGAATAACGGGCGTAACTGACTGGGAGGTCGAGCGACAGATTCACCCGGCGCACCCAGTATTCAATTTCGGGGGTCGCATATACGGTGAGATAGCTGGTGCTGACCACGTTTTCAGTCAGACCGGGAAGTTCCTCGGGCAAGTCGGGCAGTTGCGAATCCATCGAGCGGAGATAAGCCTTTATTCCACCTTCAAGGCTCAGCGTCACCCCTGTTATGTTGAAGGCGTACGCCGCACTCTCATGGGTGTAGGAAGCATGGTCGGAAATGTGCTGACGGAACCGTTCATCGTTCATGTCGAGATTGAGCGTCTGTGGCAGGGATTCCCATTCGTTCACGCTCCGGAAAGTTACAAGATGTTGGCCTTTGAAGCGTTTTATCATCTTGAATTTGTTGCTGACATAGTAATCGGGCAGCGAGGCCGCCTGACTGTTGGGTAAAGAGCCGGTTGTGGCGAGGCTGACATCATCCCAGTCTATGTTTGTCAGGAGCGTGTTGTTGACGAACGCCGTCTTCTGGTTTAGCTCATAGATGAATTTTCCGCTCAGGGAATGGCTGTGCTCCGTGCCGCTTCGGTTTTCGGTAATCAGGCGGTCGCCCTCGTCAAGAAAGTACGTGGTGATGTTCGAGGCATTGGCCGTGACGCGGTTGAAGGAGTAGTCGATGTTGGCCTTGAACTCACCATTTCTTAGTTTCCACAGGCTGTTGGTCGAAACGAGGAAGGAGCGGTTGAACAGCGTCCGTTTGTCGCTTAATGACGGCACTCCGGGCAGTCCGACTTCGACATATCGGCTGAGTCCTGTCTGCCGGCGGTCGGCGAAGAAATCGGTACCTGACGATGCAAGGTCCTCGCCGGTATTGTTGGTTCGCAGAGTGGTTATGTTCTGAAATCCGGGCATCACGGCCATGGCGAACAGCTCGCCGTCCCATACGGCCCCTTCGGGCTGCCACGACCAGCCGCCTCCGGCGTCGCCGTGGAAAGTCCATGTGGCTTTCGCCTTGTTTTTCAGCTTGAGGTTTATGGCCGCTTTATCGGAAAAAGAGATGCCCGACAGCACCTGCATGGGCTGATGGTTTTCCATAACCTCAACCGCGCCGACATCTTCGTGGCTGATGCCGTTGGTGGCTATGCCGTATTTGCCGCCGAGCAGGTCGGAGCCTTCGATGTAGAACTTGTTGATGTCCTCGCCCTGATACTGAATCTTGCCATTGTTGGCGACGTCAATGCCGGGCATACGCCGCAATACATCGCCGATGGACCGGTCCTGCTGCTGGGCAAAACTGCCGACATTGTAGGAGATGGTGTCGCCCTGCTCGCGTATGCGCTCGGCCTTGATTGTCACCTCTTTGAGTAAGGTAGAGCCGGGCTCCATGAAGACGGTCAATGGAAAGCTCACGCTGTCGAGAGGTATAGATTGCCTGGCGAAACTCATCATGGTAACTTCCAGCCGGCAACCATCTGTCGACGGGATGGTGATAGCGAAGCCACCGTCCGACTTTGACGAGGCGAATTTCTTTATCTTGCCGTCGGCTCCCTTGACAATTACCGATGCCCCGGCAAGAGGCTCGTTGCTGTCTTTTTCAACAACCGTACCCGTAACATTGACCTGTGCCAAGGCGTTGAGACACACAAATATGAACAGCAGATATGTCAGAATACGGTTCATTCGTGATAGTCGGTTTCGAGGTAGTCGTATTCGGTCTGCGTCGGGGCGTCCGGTCCGAGGTCGAGCATGCCTTCGGTTGCTGCTTTGGCCATTGCGTGAGAGTTGTCCCGGTAGTTTCTCAGACTGCGAAGCATGTCGAGCCGGCTCATGCTGTCATATTCATCCTTGCTGTATATAGGGTACATCGGCTGAGCCGACTCTTCGATTCCGTCGGCAACAAAAGTGTGATGTCCTGTCGAATCTGAGGCCTCAAGAATAAGTCCCGGAAGTCCGCGCAGTTTCCAGGGACCGTCCTGCACAGGGATTTCCGGAGCGAACCAGGCTGTCCATTTTCGGCCGTGGTAATCTGCCGACGCCATGATACATTCATATCCCAAAACTGTCTTTGTGGAATCGCCAATCTCCCATGCGAGTTCGGTGTATGGCTCTTCGTATACTCCTCTTTCCGACATCCCGGCTTTGTCGTATACTGTCATTTTCTCCGACAGATTGTCCTTAAATACATAAATAAATGTATGGTAGACAACAGAATTCATGGCACTTTCATCCTTTGATTCGGCATATTTCCTGATTGCGATGTCAAAAATCTGTTTTGCCTTGGCCCTTCCCGAAGGAGTGGATTCGAGAGAGTCCTTGTACTCAGTGTGGGGGCTATAAAACTTTGACTGATTTGAATTGGCGAGTAAGAACATGGGAATATCACGCTCGGTATATTCCACATTGCCCCGCATAAATTTTTCGTGGTAATTATAGCTCACTTTGATTTCTGCCCGGGGATAATCCTGCGCCTTATTTCTGGCACTTGCACCAAGAAAGAGACAAAGAAGAAATGATACTATGATAAGACGGTTTGATTCCATTGTCATATATTGTTCGCCACCGGCTCTGATGGAGAGATTGTTTATAAAAGAAACGTGAGCCGGCTATGTCACGTCTTGATTTGAAGGTCGTAGGAAACCATTAGCACAGATGTAACAATAGCAGCCCACGCTATGAGCGTGAGAACCACTATGCCAATCCTTGTGCTATTTGTCGAATTTCCTACGTTCTCAAATCACAAGATTACGCATAACGCTTCTTATTTTCCAAAATGTTGCGGAAAGGCTATGCCTATCCGGACGCAAATTTAACCAAAATCTTTAGACCGAGGTCATAATCGGCGAAAAAAATAAGAAACTTGTCTTCCGTATATTGTCAACGCCACGCAATCTGAGTATAATCACATCAGAAAACTGACTGAGAAGCTAAATCTGAGACTCGAGAAAAAGTTTGGCCTCACAAATCCGAAAAACCTTTTTTTTCAAACAAATTGCTAATTTTGCACTTACCGGTTGGACTGTGGCTGTCTGAAGACTCTTATGAGATCGATGGATCTATCGTTTATATCGAGAGTTAGAAACTATATTCTCAGAATAATCTGTCCCACGAAGCCGTACTGTCTTTTCATCTGATTTGACCTTATATTAATGAGCATGGAAAAGTCGTTTAAACAAAGTGTAATAGAAGCACTAAGATGTTATGTATATGCGCTTGTGGATCCGCGGGACAATCGCATTTTCTATGTCGGGAAAGGTACGGGAAATCGTGTCTATCAGCATGCACACGCGGCATTTGCAGATGATTCCCAAAGTCTGAAGTTATCTACCATAAGGGAAATCAGGAATCTTGGACTGGAAGTAAAGTATTACATTATCCGGCATAACTTGTCTGAAGAAGAGGCATATACTGTGGAATCATCGATAATCGACCTCCTGACTTATCCGGCTTTCAATAAGGAATATATTCTGACCAATATTGTTTCTGGACACCATCAGTGGAACGAGGGTATTAAAACCGACGAAGAAATAAATACATTGTACGACTGTCCCAGGATCGATCCTATTCCGGGAGAGAGACTTCTTTTAGTCAGCCTGAATAAAAGTTACAAGCAATCATCGGCATACGGGGTGTATCGTCGGGCCAACGATTACGAGAGTGCGCGGAAATACTGGGCGATATCGCCCGCCAAAGCTGACAAGATAGACTATATCTTAGGTATATACCGAGGAATTGTCCGTATTGTCATAGCCGTCAAAGGTAAGTCTCTTTGTTCGGTCGCGGAGGACGGGACGGTTTTCAAAAAACCACGCTTCGTATTTGAGGGGGACATTGTTCCGGATTCTCCATACCTGAATACGGACGTAAGCGACTATCCTTTTGGCAGTGGCGGCGCCATAACCTATATTCCCCGCAACAATTTTTAGCCACGCTTTTTAGATAAATCCTATTGTTATGAACGATATAAAGCGCAGCTATGTAATTCAATGGGTCGGACCATTCAAGTCAGACAATGATGTTGCCAATTATGTGAAGCGTGGCGATAATAATGAAGTATGTCATTCTTCTTGTTTCACATTCTATTATCTTACAGGAATAAATAGAATTGGTAGGCCTAAGGTTCATCGTTATTTTGGCATTCATCATAAACTTGATGGGATTCGTAATCGATTGAACTTGAGACATGCTATTCTATCTACATTAAAAGAGGATTACTATTTGGATATTTGGATAGGACGTTTTGGCGATTTAAGGTGGCATTCTGATACAAAGGTTGAGGAAGTTGAAACTTTTTTTATCAGATATTATCGAGATTTACTAACTGATAATGATAAGAAAAAGAAAACACCTTTAGCCAAATTACCTTCTATAAGTATTGTAAATTTATGGTATGACAGAAATGAAAATCCATGGATACGTAAGCCAAAATCAGCTTGTTTTATTCAAGATGTGATGGTTTGGGAGAATGATTATTCGGAGAGGCTTCTTACAGCAGCGAAATTATCTCAACACGAAGAATAAGAGATACAAAAACTAATTTAAATTAGCATTAATATCCATAATCTTAGGCTATATTATCAGCCTTAAATTTTGAAGATTTTAGTAAGTGATCTACTTGAAAAATATAGTTTTCCAGTCGATACAAAGGTGGAATGACTATGTTTTTTACGCACTTTTGTTAACACCGTCCATTTAATTGCATATAATTAACATCTTTGTCATTGGCTACAAGCGGGGTAGCGCCCCCGGCAGGAGGCGTTGGCGGGCTGCCGGGGGGGGCTGGGGTCAGCGGATGGGGAGGTTTTCGATGGTGAGGGCGCCGATGCCGTAGGTCTCGGCGGGGTCGACGTTGCGCATGTCGAGCTGGAAGTATTTCACTGTCGATTCGTTGCGCGGGTAGTCTTTCAGACGTATGTTCAGTTTCACGGGCACACCCTGCGGCAGGGAGAAGCGGTCGATAGCCTCGGTCGAATTGCCCTTTGTCACTATCACCTGGTAGCGGTCGTGGATGTCGCCTTCCGATGTTATGAACTGAGTGGCGTAGGTGTATCCGGCGCATGGTTCTTTGCCCACGATGTCGGGCGTGATGGTGTTTCGGCTGTTGTTGGTCATTACGATCGAGAATATCACTGCGTTGCCTGCGCGGCGGGCGTCGGTCACATTTACGTCGATGTCGGGTGCGGTCATGTCGACCGACGTACGCAAATTGTTTTCCGGCATTTCGGGCATATCGAAGCCTACGGGTATGTTTCTGATTTCGAGCGTGGCGGCTCCGTAGGGGTCGCTTGTGCCGGCATTGCGGAAATTAATATAGGCCACAGGCAGCGAGGATGCCGTGCGCGAGAAATCGTTGACCGTCATTTCGAGCTTCACAGGCCGTCCGACAGGCAGTGGTACCTGCGGGCACATTTCGAAATATGTGGCACCTCCGGCAGCGAAGAGGACGTCGCCGCCGCGGTATTCGTTGCCCTCATTGTCGAAAACGCCGGTGTCGTGGCCGTGTTCCTGTGTCGCCACCATTGCCTGCATGTCTTTGCGGCTGCGGTTTTCGAGCATGAAGGTGAGGCGCAGCTTGTTGCCTGCGCGTTTGCAGCTGCGCAGCATCACGGCGATGTCGGCATCGAATTCCATTCTCGGCTGCTGCATGGCCGGGCGCGACGGGGCGTAGGACGACTGGCTGTCGTTGCGGCGTGTCACGGTCTGCACTGCGGCGTCGGCGGCAGCGCTAATGGCAGCGGCGGCTATGGCCACGCCTGGCTTGTTGAATGCGAAGTCGCTCATCAGGGTGCCCACCTGCAGGGGTGTCTGTCGGCGGCCGGTGCCGGCGTAGGTGTCGCGGGCTATCGAAGCCATTGTCTCGGCAAAACCTGCTCCGGCTTTCACGATATTGGATATCAGTGCCTTGGCAAATGGGCTGTTGTCGCCCTCGCCGTCGAAGGCCACATTGCCGCTCGATGTGGAGAACATTATCACCGAACCCGGTTCGCCCTCCATGCGTGCGAGGCCCTGCTCGGTGCTGCGGTTCCATGAGCGTCTGATGTTGCGGCAGGCGTCCATGAAGGCAATGCGCTCGGGCACACCGCTGTGTTCGAGGGTGTAGAGCACGTCGTCGGCGTTGAGGCATTCCTTGAGTTCGGAGCGCATCTCGAGTTTAGCCTCGACAGGCAGCAGATAGTTCACGCCTTCGTCCTGCAGACCGTGGCCGGCGAAGTAGAACACTGCCACATCGTAGCCCTGAGCCTTTTCCTGAAACAGGCCGAGAGCCTGCTTCATCTCGCCGTAGGAGCATTCGTAGGCCTCGATGATGTCGAAACCGAGCTGCTGCAGAGTGGCGGCTACGTCGTTGGCGTCTTTCTGGGCGTTGCGCAGATAGGCCTGTGTCTCGTAATCGGAGTTGCCGATCACGAGGGCTATGCGTTTTTCGGCGAATTTGTCGCTGTTGGCCGCTTTCTCGAACAGCACCTTGCCGCTTTCGCCGCGGGTGGAGCCTTTCGATGTCGACGCTATGAAGTCGGCCATGCTGCGGGCATCCCATTTGGTTTTCATCGCCTTGGCCGAGAGGCGGTGCAGGCGGCCGGTGCTGAGGTTCTTCACTTCCATCGACTGGCGGTTGTCGGCCCACGAAATGGCCCCGCGGTCGGAGAAGCGGTCGCCTTTTTTCAGCGTTTTGCCGCCTATGCTGATGGTGGGAGTGGTAAGAGCGGTGATTTCGTAGTCTGTGGCCCACAATGTACCGGTGGCGGTGATGAGGCCGGCAAGGAATGTAAGCAGGAAACGTTTCATTATGATTGGTTTGATGTTATTTTTCTGTAGAAAGATATAATGGAGAAGGCGGCCGCCGGAAGGGTGGCGCAGAAATCGAGGGAACAGGTGATGAACAGCACTATCTTCAGGGCCCACAGTATGACACCCCAGCTGACGAACGACAGCGCGAGCAGCAGGAATGGCCGTTTCACATGTATTCTGAGCGGCATTTTGCCCAGCAGTGTCAATGCTATGCCGAAGTATATGGCCGCCAGGAATATGTAGAGCCCAAAGTTCACTTTATGGTCGCCGGCGGCGAGTGCGCGATAGGCGTAGTAGCTCAGCAGCGGCCCGGGCACGTCGCCGGTGAAAGTGCTGTGGACGTCGTTGTCGAAGTCGCCGACAAGCACTATTTTGCCGTCCATGAGTCCGCGCAGCTCCCCGGCGGTGTATTTTCCCAGAAGCTGCGAGCCGAGATAGGGATAGCGAATTTCGCCGTCGGGACCGTAGATTTCTGTCGCCGATACCGGTATGGGCACGAAGAGCATGTTGTGGCACAGTCGGCCGCGGTCGGCATGGCCGAGAATGGTGGGGTGTATGTCGCCGCCGTCCAGTTCGCGGTACATCCTCAGGGCCACCGACTCATGGCCGTCCTGCAGGAACTCGTAGCGCGAGAATCCTGCCTGGCGTTTGTGGCGGTAGTCGGCGTAGGCCGATTTTGCAGCAAGAGTCGGGTCGCTTATATCATCCTCGAGGCCGCGGTGAGTCGAGAAGACCACGCGGGGCATCGATTTGATGCGCGCGAAGAGCGCTGAGTCGTGGGGCGTGTCGAAACCCTGTTCGAAGCGAATGTCGAGAAAGATGTATCGGTAGCGGCTGCTGTCGGCGATTTCGAGAAAGCGCAGCAGAGTAGCCCTGTCGGTGATGGCGGCGCGGCCAGCGCTGTCGCCGAATTCGTCGCAGACGGTCACCAGTTCCTTGTCGAGTGCCACATTGGCGCACAGTATGTCGTCGAAGGCGCCGTCATCCTTGTCCCATAGGTATGCGTATGGTGCAAGCGAGTCCGACGAATCGAGCAGAGGGTAGCTCATATTCGACGAAAAATAGTCGGCCAATACAAGTAGTACGGCGATTGTGGACGCCGCCGCTATCTGCCGGTATTTTGCCATCTGCCGTGCCAAGCGCTTCATCCTGCAAATATAGCACATTACCCCGAAATCACAAAACCTCCAGCCCGTTATGAACGGCTGTGGGAGAGGTTTCATAAAAATTTAATGGGGCGGATGAGGCGGTATAGCGAAAAAATGACTAACTTCGCGCCGCCTCGGCAATTGCATGAACATAAAACATATATCCACGGTTTCAAAAGTGTACTGTCTGAACTGAAATGATACATTCGCACCAATATAAAGGTTTGACTTCGGGCGAAGTCGAAGAAAGTCGGCGCATACATGGCGCCAATGTGCTCTCTACGCCCGAGCAGAAGTCGGTATGGAAGCGCTTTTTCGAAAAATTCCGCGATCCTCTCATCATCATTCTCTTATGCGCCGGTATTCTCAGTGTGGCCATTTCGCTCTATGAATACTTTTTCCTTCACGAGGGCGGAGCGGTGTTTTTTGAGCCTGTAGGTATTTTCATAGCCATCATACTGGCTACCGGTCTTGGTTTTCTGCTCGAGCTTAAGGCCGATAAGGAATTTGCCATACTCAACCGCGTCAACGACGACGAGGCCGTGCAGGTGCTCCGCGACGGCCATGTCGCCGAGGTTCCCCGCAAGGATATCGTGGTGGGCGATGTGGTGATGATTTCCACCGGTTCCGAAATTCCTGCCGACGGTGTCCTTCTCGAATCGGTCACTCTCAGCGTCGATGAATCGACCCTCACCGGCGAGCCCGTCTGCACAAAGGATGCCGATCCGGCTAAAAATGACCCTGAAGCCACTTTCCCGACTAACCGCGTGCTCCGCGGCACCAAGGTGATGGAGGGCCACGGCGTGATGCGCGTCGATGCCGTGGGCGATGCCACCGAGAACGGCAAGGTATTCACAGCCGCGCAGATCGACAATTCGGTGCGTACTCCGCTCGACAATCAGCTCGACCGTCTCGGGCGCCTCATCACCCGCTTCAGTTATATCGTAGGCATCGCCGTGGTTCTGGGCCGTGTGCTCATGTATTTCCTGCAGGATCCGACGTTCGACTGGATGGAATTCGGCGCCTATTTCCTGCAGACCATCATGATAGCGGTGACCCTTGTGGTATGCTCGGTGCCCGAGGGCCTTCCTATGGCCGTGACCATGAGCCTGGCATACTCCATGCGCCGCATGCTCCGCGGCAACAACCTCGTGCGCCGCATGCATGCCTGCGAGACCATGGGCGCCGCGACCGTGATATGCACCGACAAGACCGGCACGCTCACCGAGAATCAGATGCGTGTGTACAGCGCCGATTTCTACGGCAACCCCGATGCCGACACCATAGCCCTTGGCATGGCCGTGAACTCTACCGCCGAACTCGACCTCTCCGACGCCTCGCATCCCAAGGCGATCGGCAACCCGACCGAAGGCGCCCTTCTGCTGTGGCTGCACAAAAACGGTCACGATTACGAGGCCCTGAGGGCAAGCGTTGCGACGCTTGCCGAGATTCCGTTCAGCACCGAACGCAAGTACATGGCCACCGAGGTGCGGTGCTCCGACGGACGCACGCTTCTGTTCGTTAAAGGCGCACCCGAAATCGTCTACTCCATGTGTGCCCACACGCCCGAAGGGGTAGGGCCGAAGGAGATAGAGGCCCGCCTTCTGCAATATCAGAACCAGGGCATGCGCACTCTCGGATTCGCCTGGCAGAAAGTAGAGGAGGGTGCCTCGCCAATTGTGGACGGCGCTCTTGCCAATACCGATCTCAGTTTTCTGGGCATAACGGCCATATCCGATCCGGTCCGTGCCGATGTTCCTGCCGCTGTCCGCGAGGTGCTCGACGCCGGTATCGGCATCAAGATAGTCACAGGCGACACACCGGCAACTGCCCGCGAGATAGGACGTCAGATCGGCCTCGAGGCTTCGGACAGTCAGATTGTCACCGGTCCGGAATTTGCCGCCATCCCCGATGCCGAGCTTCCCGACCGCGTGCGCGATATCCGCATCATAGCCCGCGCGCGCCCTCTCGACAAAAAGCGCCTTGTCGAGGCCCTGCAGGCCGATGGCGAGGTCGTGGCTGTGACCGGTGACGGCACCAACGACGCTCCGGCCCTCAAGACGGCCCAGGTAGGCCTGTCGATGGGCGACGGCACTTCGGTGGCAAAAGAGGCGTCCGACATCACCATCATCGACAATTCGTTCGCCTCGATAGGCCGCGCGGTCATGTGGGGCCGCTCGCTCTACCGCAATATCCAGCGTTTTATCCTCTTCCAGATAACGGTCAACATCGTGGCCTGCGTCACCGTGCTCGGCGGTGCTTTCATGGGCCTGCAGTCGCCCCTTACGGTCATACAGATACTGTGGGTGAATCTGATTATGGACACCTTCGCCGCCATAGCCCTTGCGTCGCTGCCGCCGACGGCATCGGTAATGGCCGAAAAACCGCGGCGTCCGTCCGATTTCATCATCAATCGTCCGATGTGGCATTTCATCCTCGGCTGCGGCATCGTATTTGCCGCTTTCCTGATGGGGCTGCTCTTCTTCATGCAGCATACCGAGGTAAAATCGCTTGCCGATGTCTTTTCGCTGAGCTGGATGCCGGCAAAACACGAATTAAGTGCGTACGAACTTAGTCTGTTTTTCACAATTTTCGTATTTTTGCAGTTCTGGAACCTGTTCAACGCCCGTGCTTATGCCACCGGCCGCTCCGCTTTCCACTTCAGGGGATGCAGCGGTTTCCTGAGTATAGTGCTGGTGATATTTGTCGGCCAGATTCTGATTGTGACATTCGGCGGTGCCTGGTTCGGAGTCGTTCCGCTCAGCCTCACCGACTGGCTCATCATTATTCTGGGCACATCGCCGGTACTGTGGCTCGGTGAGCTGTGGCGGGTAATACGAAAAAAATGACTATGTTCTCATTTCTCAAATACCTCATTCAGTTGTTGCTCGCTCCCGCCCATGGCTGGGAGGACATGGAAAAGAGCAATCCCGACCCCGAAGAGCTGCTGCAAAAAGGGCTGTACCCGCTTATGGGCATAGCCGCCATAACCGAATTTCTGGCATTCTTCTATCAGCGCCACGTGGAGCTGGGCACCGTGCTCATACGCGCTGTGGCCGATTTCGGCTCCTATTTTGTGTCGGTGTTCATAGCCAAGCTTATATTCGACTACTATCTTGGCCCGCTTACCGCCAAAGGGCATTTCGACACACGCCGCGCAGCCTCGCTCACGGTGGCCGGCCTGGGGCTGATGGTGCTCATACAGATCATCACCAACTGTCTGCCGTGGAGCATCATGCTCATGCGCTTCATGCCTCTGTACGTGGTGCTCGTGCTCTATAAGGCCATTCCCTATATGGAGGTGCGCCGCGGATGCGAGATGCGCTTCCTGCTTGTGGCCGCCGGCGCCGTGGTGGCAGTGCCGCTCCTCATATATTATCTTCTCTACTTTATTATTCCATGAAACCCAAGGAAATCAACATAAAAAACCGCCGTGCCACCTTCGACTATGAAATTGTCGAAACATTCACCGCCGGCATCGTGCTCACCGGCACGGAGATAAAGTCGATTCGCGAGGGACACGCCTCGCTCGTCGACACATTCTGCTACATCAGTGCCGCCGGTGAGGTATGGGTCAAGAACATGAACATTGCCCAGTATTTCTACGGCACCTACAACAATCATGAGGCTCGCCGCGACCGCAAGCTGCTTCTCAACCGCAAGGAGATAGCGCGGCTTGCCAAAAGCGGACGCGACGCCGGCTACACCATAGTGCCTCTGCGGCTGTTTATCAACGACCGCGGACTGGCAAAACTCGTTATCGGCGTGGCCCGCGGCAAGAAAGAGTACGACAAGCGCCAGGCCATAAAGGAACGCGAGGACAAGCGCTCCCTGGCGCGTGTAATGCAAAAGCGCTGATGCCCATGGAGTTTGAAAAAAAGATAGGATTCGACTCCGTCCGCGAGCATGTGGCGCGCCTGTGCATATCGCAGCTCGGGCGCGACCGTTGTGCCGACATGGCCTTCGAGAAATCGCCCGGCGTGGTGCGCATGCGTCTCGACGAGACGGCGCAGATGCTCGCCATACTCAATTCCGACACCGGATTCCCCGCCGAGGCCATCCACGACCGTCGTCAGCTGTTGGTGTCGCTCCGTGTGCCAGGCTCGTTTCCGGCCGAGAGCGAGCTGCCCGGCCTGAGGGCATCGCTCGGCGCCATGGCGGCTATCGCCACATTCTTCGCCAAGCTGCGCACCGACGACGGCACAAAGTCGCCGTATCCGGCCCTCGACGCCCTCGCACGCGATCTGTTCACATTTCCGGCCATAGTCGCCGCTATCGACCGCATCATCGACCGCAACGGCGAAATCAAGGACAACGCCTCGCCCGAACTCGCCGAAATACGCCGCTCCATGGCGGCTGCGGCGGCATCTATCAATTCGGCGATGCGGCGTGTCATTTCGGCCGCCGTCCGCGAGGGCTATCTCGAATCGGACACCGTGCCGTCGGTGCGCGACGGCCGTCTGGTGATACCGGTAGCGCCGATGTACAAGCGCAAGATTTCCGGTATAGTGCAGGGCGAGTCGGCCTCGGGCAAGACCTACTTCATAGAGCCGGCCGAGGTCGTGGAGGCCAACAACCGCCTTCGCGAACTTGCCGCCGACGAGCGCCGCGAGATAGTGCGCATACTCACCGCACTGGCCGACACCATCCGGCCAGATATCGACGAACTCCTCGGTGCCTTCGAGCTCCTGGGCGAGTTCGATTTCATATATGCCAAGGCGCGCTATGCCCGCGACATCGATGCCGTGCTGCCCAATCTCTCCGACGGTCCGGAAATCGAATGGTACCATGCCTGCCACCCGGGCCTTAAGCTCGCTCTCGAGCGCCAGGGCAAGGAGATAGTGCCCCTCGACATACGTCTTACACCCGAGCAGCGCCTCCTCATAATATCCGGCCCCAATGCCGGCGGCAAGTCGGTTACGCTCAAGACCGTGGCCATAGTGCAGTACATGCTTCAGTGCGGCCTGTTGCCGCCGGTGTACTCAAACTCGCACGTCGGGGTCTTTGACGTCATTTTCCTCGACATCGGCGACGACCAGTCGATAGAGGACGATCTGAGTACATATTCCTCGCATCTGCGCAACATGAAGCGCTTCCTCACCCAGGGCGATGCGCGCACTCTGGTGCTCATCGACGAGTTCGGCGGCGGCACCGAGCCGCAGATCGGCGGGGCAATAGCGCAGGCCGGGCTGCGGCGCCTCAACGAGAAGGGCATGTGGGGTGTCATAACCACCCACTACCACAATCTGAAGCAGTTCGCCGAGGAGACCCCCGGGCTTGTCAACGGATCTATGCTTTACGACCGCAACCGCATGCAGCCGATGTTCCGCCTCGCCATCGGGCAGCCTGGCAGCTCGTTTGCCATCGAGATAGCCCGCAAGACAGGGCTTCCCGACGATATAATTGAGGACGCCAAGGCTATTGTGGGCAGCGACTACGTGAATATGGACCGCTATCTGCTCGACATTGGCCGCGACCGCCGCTACTGGGAGCGCAAGCGCGACTCCATACGCCTGAAAGAGAAACAGCTCGAGGAGACACTCGCCCGCTACGAGGCCGAGATGGAGACTCTGCGGCAGAAACGCCGCGAGATTATCGGCGAAGCCCGCACCGAGGCCCAGCGCATCCTCGAGGGCAGCAATGCCGCTATCGAGCGCACCATACGCGAGATACGCACGGCTCAGGCCGAGAAAGAGCATACACGCCAGGCCCGCGAGAAGCTCGAGGAAGAACGCCGCGAGCTCGAAAAAGGGAAGGACGAGGCGCATCCGCTGCTGTCTAAAAAACTTCCCGGCAAAAAGAAGCCGAAAGCGGCCGCGCCGGCGAAAAAGACCGAAGAGCGCCCCCTTGCAGTGGGCGACAATGTGGTGATGGCCGACGGCGCTTCGACCGTTGGCACCATAGCCGAAATAAACGGCAAGGAAGCCACGGTGGTTTTCGGGCAGATCAAGACGCGCGTGAAGCTGTCGCGGCTCAAACGCACCATACGCAGTTCGTCGTCGGGAGCGGGCAAGAGCGGGCTTGTGGAATCCACCGGCTACCTCTCGTCGCAGACTTCGGAATCGAGCCGCGAGCGTCAGCTCGCCTTCAGCCAGCAGCTCGATGTGCGCGGCATGCGTGCCGACGAGGCCGTGCAGGCCGTTATGTACTACATCGACGATGCCATCCAGTTCAACAGCAGCCGTGTCCGCATCCTTCACGGCACCGGTACCGGCGCTCTGCGCCAGGCCATACGCCAGTACCTCGGCACGGTCGGAGCGGTGAAAACTTATCACGACGAGGACGTGCGCTTCGGCGGTCCGGGTATTACGGTAGTGGAATTTTAAAAATGTTACGTAATCTTTTTCTCACATTTGCCAAGATAGGTGCCTTCACCTTTGGCGGAGGCTGGGCGATGATTTCTATTATAGAGCGGGAGGTCGTCGACAAACACCGCTGGCTGCGCCGCGAGGAGTTTCTCGACCTGCTTGCCGTGGCGCAGTCGCTTCCGGGCATCCTTGCGGTGAATATCTCTGTCGTGGTCGGCGACAGGCTACGCGGGCTTAAAGGCAGCATTGCCGCGGCAGCCGGCACCATCATGCCGTGCTTCCTCATTATCCTGGCCATCGCCATGTTCCTCACTCCCGAGACCATCACTTCCAATCCTACCCTCACAGCAATTTTCAAGGGCATACGCCCCGCTGTTGTGGCTCTGATAGTGGCGCCCGTAATCACCACGGCCCGCTCGGCCGGCATAGGGTGGAAGACAGCCTGGATACCCGCTGCCGTCGCCCTGCTGATATGGTCGAAATGGCCGGTGGTGTCCAACCCCATACTGTATATAGCACTTGGCGGCCTCACCGGCTGGTGGCTGGCGCGCCGCAGTCATAAAATACTCAAGGACAAATGATGATATATCTACGTCTGATATGGAGCTATCTCAAGATCGGCTTCTTCGGCTTCGGCGGCGGCTATGCCATGCTTGCGCTGATAGAGAACGAGATAGTGACTCCCGGATGGATTTCCGAACAGACCTTTACCGACATTGTGGCCATATCGCAGATGACGCCCGGCCCGATCGGCATCAATTCGGCCACATACATCGGATATGTGGCGCCGGGTGTGTCGTCGCCCGCACTGTCGTCGCCCGTATGGGGCATTCTCGGCTCGCTGCTGTGCACGCTTGTGGTGGTGCTTCCGTCGTTTGTACTGGTTCGCTATGTGGGTCACTATATAACCCGCCATCGCGACAGTGCCGTTCTCAAAGGTATTTTTGCCGGACTTCGCCCTGTTGTGGTCGGCCTTATAGCCTCGGCGGCGCTTCTGCTGATGAACGGACAGAATTTCGGCACCACCAGCCCCGATATTGCCAAAAGCATAGTTCTGGCAGTGGCTTCGCTCGCGGTGGTTCTTTTTACTAAAATACACCCTATTGCCGTTATAATAGCGGCAGGAATAATAGGTTACTTCATATTCTGATGGCATATCAAGACTCGATAGAGTGGCTTTTCAACCAGGTGCCGATGTTTCAGAACGTCGGTGCCAAGGCCTACAAGCCCGGGCTCGGTACCACGCTCGCCCTCGAGGCACGCTATGGCAATCCGCACCGGCAGTTCGCCACCATCCATATCGCCGGAACCAACGGCAAGGGCAGTACGGCCCATACCATAGCTGCCGTGCTGCAGGCGGCCGGATACAAGGTGGGCCTCTATACTTCGCCTCATTTGGTCGATTTCCGCGAGCGCATACGTGTCGACGGAGTTCCGGCCGACAAATCGTTTGTGGAGAATTTTATCGAAGATTTCCGTGCTACGCCTCCCGAGGGCATCGAGCCGAGCTTTTTCGAGCTGACTACGGTTATGGCATTCCGATATTTCGCCGACTGCGGTGTGGATGTTGCCGTGATCGAGACCGGCCTCGGCGGACGTCTCGACAGCACCAACATCCTTGCGCCGCTTGTGAGTGTGATAACCAACATATCGCCCGACCACATGGCGCTGCTCGGCGACACCGAGGAGGCCATAGCCGCCGAAAAGGCCGGTATCATCAAGCCGCTTACACCCGTTGTGATAGGAAATGCCGCGGGGGACGTCCGCGCCGTCTTCGAGCGACAGGCGGCTGCCATGCGCGCCCCTGCCGTTTTTGCCGGAGACACGCCTGCCTATGAGTCGGCAAGCCCCGACGGCGATACCATTCTCTACCGGGGCACGCCATGGGGCGACATAAGGGGCGAACTCACCGGCGACTGCCAGGCCGAGAACGCCAATACCGTGCTGCACACTCTCGCAATTATAGCACGCCGTTTCGACCGCATCGACGCCGCTGCCGTAGCGCGTGGCTTTGCATCGGTCTGCGAGCTGACGGGACTTCAGGGCCGGTGGATGACAGTGTCGGGAACTACCGTACGCACTGTCTGCGATACCGGCCACAATATAGGCGGCTGGAGGTGGCTCGGACCGCGACTGAAGGCGATTTCGGAAGAAGAGGGTACGCTGCGGATGGTCGTGGGCTTTGTCAACGACAAGGATGTGACTGCCATCATGGGGCAGATGCCGCGCAATGCCGTGTACTATTTCGCCACACCGTCGGTGCGCCGCGGCCGTGACGCCGCATCGACACTCGAAGTGGCAAGAACCGCAGGTCTCGACGGACGTGCTTTCGGCTCTGTCGCCGAAGCCTATGAGGCTGCATGCAACGACGCCGCTGCCGATGATACCGTCTTTGTAGGCGGAAGCACCTTCATTGTGGCCGATCTGCTCACGTATCTCCAACGATAGAAATATACAGACGAAAAAAGCCGGAAAAGTTCCGTTGAGGTCCTTTTCCGGCTTTTTTGTTTACTTATGGTGCGGTCAGAGGGCAATCCTTACTGTCTTGCCGGCGGCAGAGACAATATATATGCCCTTGGAAAGCGATACCGTGGCTTCGCCCGAGGCACCGGTGGTGCCGGCGGCGGCGATACGGCCGTCGGGAGTAAAGATGCTGTAGGGAGTCCCCTCGGGTGCGGATATGCGGACAGCGTTTCCGGTGCCTTGTATGGTCACATTTGCAGATGTATCGGGAGTAGCTATGCCCGAGAGATCGGAGTCGAGGCTGATGGAATGGATGGCGATGGCGCTCCGGTCGGCTTCGCTGCATGCGTGGAAGCCGATATGGTATATTCCGGTTTCGGGAACAGTGATGTCGATGGTGTGCTCCTCGGGATGCAGCGATGTCACGGCAGCAGGCTGCTGAAGAACCGTGGTCATGCTCTCCGGCGCAGGCGCTGTGCCGAGATATACGGCGAGGAGAGGTTCGGCACCGTTATAGTCGGTAAGCGATTGGTATGCGAGTTTGTATGGTGTGTCTTTGCGGAGGTTGAACGGAGGTGTTATCAGCCAGTCATCTGCACCGTCCGACGACGAATAGGGCATGCACACGGTGGGTATGAGCTCGTCGGTGTCCTCGATATAGAAGTCGGGCTCGTGGTACCATTCTATTCTGTCGCCGGCCACGTCTATGCGGGTGAACTGGTCGAGGGCGCTATCGTCTTCGAATGTGGCCTTGTAGGGAAGGGAAGCCGCGCCCAGGCGCCATACATTAGATGAAACTGGCATAGTCGAGGTGCCGTCGTATATCATTGTTACATCGTAGCTGTAGGCTACCACGCCTTCGGGCATGGCTACCTGTTCGGTATACGATGTGCCGCGGAAATTCTCGGCCACCACAGCGTTGTCGGGCTGGCGCACTATACGGTATGTTATTTTTTCCGGATCGAAATAGCCGCCGTGCTGACTTTCGGCAGGTGCGTCCCAGCTGAGGGTGAATGCGCCTCCGGCATAGCTGAGTACCGGAGCCTTGATGGCTACGGGCATGTCGGGGCCGATCCATAGCTGTGTCTGAGTCCTGGGGCTGCGTCCGGCGGAGTTGGAAAGCCGCAGCTCTACCTTGTAGAGGGCGCCTTCGGATACCGATGCGGTTACCGACACTTTTGCGCCATAGGTGGCAGTGCCCTGAGCCAGAAGTGAACCGTTGGCCCGGGCGAGATAGCTTACTGTGCCGGTGCCAGGCGTGCCGTCGAATGTCGTGGCGGGAACCGTGAAGCTGACGGTGCCCTCGAGCGAGCCTGCGGGGAAGTCGAGCGCCAGGTCGGTCACCTGGGCGGGAGCGCCGTCGGCTGCGGCAGGACCGGGAATATACATGCCGCCCAGGGCCTCGCCGTCCTCGAATTCATAGAGATGAGTGGCTGTTGCCGATGCGATGTCTACCGCATAGAGATGGCTGTCGTTGAGCTCGTAGTCGATATACGGATCGTCGCTTTCCTTAGTGTTGGTGACCACGACATAGAAAATGCCCGTACGTGTGTCGATGGCGCCGGTTGAGCGGCGTGTGGCTGTAAAGCCGAGATTTCCCAGGTTTTCGGTGGTGCCGTAGACCTTGTCGACGGCCAGCAGGTTGCCGCTCATGTCGACGGCGTAGATATTTCCGTTCCTGTCGGTGCCGCATGCAATCCACGGAGTATCGATGTCGGCGATTCTGAAAACTTCTCCTGTACCCACATCGATGGTGCCGAAAACCATGTGTGCGTCGCCGTTGAAGCAACCGTAGACTTTCGCTGTCAGCGGGTCGTAGGTCAGATCGGTTGCCACGGCGCTTTCGAGACCGTCGGTAAGGCTTGTGGTGATGGTCCAATCTTCGGGGTCCACTATGTAGTGGGTCACTTCCACCCAATATCCGTAGTCGAATTCCTGAGTGCAGAAATAGAAATCGTCGGTCATGGCACCGCCGCCGCTGGCGTCGATATAAGGATCCTGCATCACGAGCTGACGGTCGTAACGGTCGGCGCGGAAGCGGTACATGCCCACTTCGTCGAAATTGTGTTCCTTCCACGAGTTGGTGCTGTAGACCGATGCGAAGATTTCGGGTGTATAGTCTTCGCCATAGGTGGCACCGGGGGCTATGGAGCAGAGCCCGGTTGTCAAAATGACAGCAAAAAGTCGTTTTATCATCCTTGATAATGTTGGTTTCGCCGCAAAAGTAGAAATAAAAGACAGGAATTACAAATCCGTCGGTACTTTCAGCATCTGTTAGCTCTTATTTCACCAACTGAATGTAGCGGCCGTAGCCTTCGGCCTCCATACGCTCGAGAGGGATGAAGCGGAGCGAAGCCGAGTTTATGCAGTAGCGCAGACCGCCGCGGTCGGCCGGTCCGTCGGGGAACACATGGCCCAGATGAGAGCCCGACGAGGATGATTTTACCTCGGTGCGTATGCGGCCGAATGAAGTATCGGTGCTTTCGTCGATGAGTGCTTCGTCGATAGGCCGCGTGAAAGCGGGCCATCCGCACCCCGAATCGTATTTGTCGGTCGACAGGAAAAGGGGAGTGCCGTCGGTAATATCGACGTATATTCCGCGGCGGAATTCGCGGTCGTACTCGTTGGTGAAGGGGCGTTCGGTAGCTGCATTCTGTGTCACTTCCCACTGCAGGGGTGTAAGGCGCCTGCGCAACTCGGCCTTGTCGGCTTTCGTGGTCCGGCAGGCAAGTTTTTCGGCTTCCTTGAAAAGAGCCGGGTTCACGTGGCAGTAGCCGCCCGGATTCTTGTAGAGATAATCCTGATGGTAGTCCTCGGCCGGGTAAAAATTCTGCAGTGCCCGGCATTCGATGGCAAGAGGCTCGCTGTACCGGCGCTGCAGGGTTGCAAGGTCGGTCTCTATAACGGTGCGGTCGGCCGGATCGGTGTAGTATATGCCTGTGCGGTACTGTGTGCCGCGGTCGCCGCCCTGGCGGTTGACCGAAAGCGGGTCGATGCTCTTGAAATAGAGCTGCAGCAGGTCGGTAAGGCCAACGCTGTCGGGGTTGTAGTCGATCTTCACGGTTTCGGCAGCTCCTGTGCGGCCGGTGCATACCTGTTCGTACGATGGATTGGGCACGCTGCTGTTGGCATATCCGGCCACGGTGGTTTCCACGCCAGGCACGAGCGAAAAGAGGTGGGCGGTGCCCCAGAAGCAGCCGCCTGCGAGATATATCGTTTTCAGCATAGTTCGGTTTTTTCTCTATTAACGCCCAAAGATACGCAAATAGTTTCCTGAATTGTCGGAAAAAGCTATCTTTGTAGAAATAAAAAATCAACTTTCGCAAGCTCAAGTTGACTGTACGCACACAGAAAAAATCTCAATATTTCACATTTATGTGAAATAAAAGCCGTATCTTTGCGTTATAATCAAAAAGGACTATAGATATGAGCGAAGTAGAATTGGTCTTAGTCAATGATACTGACAAATGCACCATTTATACCATTCAGTTCTCGGAAGAATCCGAGACTGAATACGAGCGTTTTTATACCAAATTCATTGAAGATGCTCAATTAAATAAGGACTTATTGCGCATAGTGCAGATTTTAGATAAGATTGCCGATGAAGGAGCATTGGAACGTTTCTTCCGTCCCGAGGGGAAGATGCGTGATTCTGTGATGGCTCTTCCTGTGCTCCGCTCAAAACTTCGTCTATATTGTCTGCGTCTCTCCGACCGGATTCTTGTTCTCGGCAACGGAGGTGTCAAAAACTCGCGGACATATGAGGAAGATGATTCGTTGCGCGGGTATGTACTGACGTTACAGAAATTTGAAGAACTGTTGAAAGAGGGGCAACGCGACGGAACCGTAACAGTAACATCCAAGACAATCGAGACAGACAAAACATTTAAGCTATGAAGGATATTAGAAACAGATACCGGGAAATGGTCAATCAGGTGCCACCTGAGATAAAGGAGGAGATTGACCTCTCTTTTGCGATATCCAATAAAATCGACTCGCTTATGCAGGAGCGCGGTCTTACAAAGAAGCAGTTTGCAGACCAACTGGGGAAACGTCCGAGCGAGATAACCCGGTGGCTAAGCGGACAGCATAATTTCACTGTCTCGACACTTGCCATGCTGTCGGCATTTTTCGGCAAATCCATAATCTCTGTTTGAATCATGGCCAACGAATCCCTGTCGGCGGCCAAAGCCGCCAAGAACGATGAGTTCTACACTCAATATTACGATATCGAGCGTGAGATAAACGCATATCTCGAATTTGACCCTGATGTGTTCCGTGGAAAAACTGTCCTGTTGCCCTGTGATGACCCTGAGTGGAGCAACTTCACCCTATATTTCGCACAACACTTTCAGACGCTTGGCCTGAAGAAACTGATCTCCACATCATACGCACCGGAGAGCAAGAAATACAAGACTCCCTATCAGCCGTCCCTTTTTGAGCAGGATGCGCCACAGTTTGACCCGAACAAAACTTCTGTGCGTGGAAAGATATTCGTACTCGACCATGACATTGACGGTGACGGACGCATAGATTTCCATGACCTTGAATGGCGTTATCTTGACGGCGACGGAGATTTTCGCAGCGATGAAGTCACGCGTCTGCGTGATGAAGCAGACATCATTGTCACCAATCCACCATTTTCTCTATTTCGCGAATTTCTTTCATGGATAGTAGAAGCAGATAAGAAATTTGTTATCATTGGCAACATGAATGCCTTGACTTATCGGGAGGTATTTCCCCTTATCAAGGATAATAAAATTTGGCTTGGGAATGGATTTCATAACGGCAATGCTTATTTTCGCCCTGTAGGAGAACGAGAGTATGCTTCCGGTGTTAAAGATGATTCCACCGGTTTAGTTAAGTTCCGAAATTGCTGTTGGTTCACCAACTTAGACCACGGTCGTCGTCATCAGCCTCTATCGCTTATGACGATGGAAGAAAATATCATGTATTCCAAACATAAGGATATTAGAGGTAGGGGTTATGTTCATTATGACAATTACGATGCAATAGAAGTCCCATACACCGATGCGATTCCATCAGATTATGAAGGGGCAATGGGAGTACCTATCACCTTCCTCGACAAATATTGCCCTGACCAATTTGAAATATTAGGGATAACAGATAGAGGAAATGAATGGAATCTTAAAACAAAAGAATACACCGTTAACGATACGCCCAAATATGCAGACTTAAATCGAAGAGGTGCAATTATTATTGACGGTGAATTATATTCAACATACGCACGTCTGCTTATTAAACGTGTTTTTTAGATACCGGATAATCACTCGTGCGTATACTTGGGTGTAATATCTTCCTTCAACTATATAATATGTTTCATTTTCAGGCATTTCATTATGCCACAAAACTGCCCCATCATTAAGTTTGGTAACACGACTCTCTTTCCCGCTACTGCTGACTTGGATTTGCTCTGGGTAAACCTTGTTTGCTCCTCCAAACCAAGTTTTTGTTATCCCTAATATTTCAATCATCTTACTTTATCCGTTTTATCAAAACTCGAGCATATGGTTTCTGTGGTATCCCATTTTCAAGATAATAAAGCTGTCCATCGCGAAGACTTGGATTTATTTCTTTCAATTCGCGAGGATACGGGCGAAGACCTAACTCTTTTCCGGAATCTCCCTGTGTCTGCCCTAATATTTCAACTAAACTACTAAAAAAGAATATGGAAACAAAACTACATACAGAATGGACAGTCGCCGACATATGCGACGGATTTGTCTATAACGAATATGAAGCCAAAGGTCTTTTCGGTATGGGTGGACGCCTTACAATACAGCCGGAATACCAACGGAACTATATCTATGCCGATGGCAAGCGCGATGTAGCGGTGATTGACTCTGTACTTAAAGGTTATCCACTCGGAGTGATTTATTTCGTAAAAACTGCCGATGGTCGTTTTGAAGTACTTGACGGCCAGCAGCGCATTACGTCTCTCGGACGCTTCTACAATGGTGCCGGAAAACTTAGTTGGAAAGATAATCAAGGCTTGCCTCAAAGTCTTGAAAGCCTGCCGAAAGAGTTGCGTGAAAAATTCATTAACGCAAAACTGCTTATATATGAATGTGAAGGCACAGAACAAGAAATAAAGGAATGGTTCCGCACTATCAATATCGCCGGAGTCCCACTCAACGATCAGGAATTGCTAAACGCGGTATATTCAGGTCCTTTTGTCACTGCTGCAAAGGCAGAGTTCAGCAATTCCCAGTCATCGAAAGTGCAAAAATGGAGCGCATATATCAGCGGAGCGGTGAACCGACAGGACTTTCTTGCCACAGCTCTTGACTGGGTCAGCAGCGGCAAAGCCGAGGAATATATGCGCGACCACCGTTTCAGTTCCGACATCACGGAACTCGTCAATTATTTCAATTCTGTCATAGATTGGGTGCGGACGGTGTTTCCTTTTGTTGAAAATGAGATGCGCGGACTTCCGTGGGGCGTGTTTTACGAGAAATATCATACAGAGCCATATAATCCGGCTTATATGAAACAGCGGGTAACGGAGCTGTATTCCGACCCGTATGTGAAGAACAGGCGCGGCGTTTTTGAATTTCTTTTAGGTGGAGAAACCGACACGAAGCTTCTTGATATCCGCATCTTTGACGAAGCGACAAAGCGAGCCGTATATGCCCGCCAGACCGAAGAGGCGAAAGCCGCCGGCAAGTCCAACTGTCCTTTCTGTGCCTTAGGCCATGACGCCAACGCAAACAAGATATGGAAGTTGAACGAAATGGATGCCGACCATGTCACGGCATGGAGCAAAGGGGGCGCGACCGACATCTCAAACTGTCAGATGCTCTGCAAGCACCACAACCGAGCTAAAGGCAACCATTGAAATTAGGCAGCGCATATCTTGTGAATCATAAAAATCACGAAGTATGCACAATACATCGACTTTCCGCGAAATAGCGGAACTATGGAAAGAAAACAGGCGCAGCGTAGTCAAACACTCGACATACTTCGCCTATGCTCTTATTCTAAAGACTCACCTCATGCCCGTTTTCGCCGATTCCGTATCCATATCAGAGGCAGAAGTACAGCAATTTGCATTAAGCAAACTTGAGACAGGCTTGAGCAAGAAAACGGTCCATGACATTATCGCCGTGCTTAAGTCTGTCGGACGTTTCGGGGCAAAGAGAGGAATGTTTGAGATGCCTTCGTGGGATATCGAATATCCCTCGGATACATCCGCACGCGTTTTGCCGGTGCTGTCATTACCGGACCACAAAAAACTACTGAACGCGATTGCATCAGCACCGACACTGCAGAATATAGGTGTAATGATTGCCCTGTGCTGCGGATTGCGAATAGGGGAAGTCTGCGCCCTTCAATGGAAGGATGTGGATATGGCACGCCGTATTATTACAGTAGCGGGCACTGCAGGACGAATTTACAATTGCGACCTGATGGCAACAGAACAGTATGTCTCCACGCCCAAGACCCGGAATTCTAATCGTGAAATACCCATATCTCCGCTTCTCTTCAAAGCGTTGAATATGGTGAAAAAACAGCAGATAGTAGAAAAGTATGTGGTCGGCGAAGGGTCTAAGGCGAAAGAACCTCGCACATACCGAGAGACTTTCAGCCGTATTCTTAAACGGCTTGAAATCCCGTCAATAGTGTTCCATGGATTGCGCCATACATTCGCCACCAGATGCATTGAAAGCGGATGCGACTATAAAACCGTAAGTGTAATACTCGGACACTCAAATGTTGCCACAACACTCAATCTGTATGTACATCCAAATCTTGATCAGAAAAAACGTTGCATATCCCGGATGAACAAATTTCTTAGGATCGAATCTGATTAGCATCGAGGGGATTTGGAAAAATTGGGGCAATTAAAATCATCAACGACCGTTAAATATCAATAAAGCTGTTGCGCCTATTTTTCTCTAATCACTTATATAGTCATTAGTGTCCACTAAAAAATCATAAGAGTACTTTGAAATAATTGAAATTCAATA